>NZ_JBDXXH010000012.1 GCF_040373385.1 Nitratidesulfovibrio sp.
ACAAGGTGAACACCCAGGCCGACCTGGCCGACGCGCTGGACGCCGCCCGCAAGAGTCGCAAGCCCGCCGTCATCGAGATCATGACCGACGGTACCCGCCTGGCCCCGCCCTTCCGGCGCGATGCCCTGGCCCTGCCCACCCGGCACCTGCCCAAGTACGAGCACCTGGACAAGCGGCACTTTCCCAAGTAGCCGCCGCATCACAGAGAAACGGCATGGGCGGCGCGCCGGACGGTGCGCAGCAATGAACCCGGACAGGCCATGGCAAATGCCCTGAACGGCGCGCCGCCAGTGCCATCCAAGGTTTGATGGGAAGGCGGGGTGATTCCCCCCCCCTTTCTGATTACAAGACGCGGACCGGCACTCTTGCAGGGGTGCCGGTCCTGTTCCCGGCACATGGCACGCCGTGCCGCCATCTCGCGCGGCGGCGTCCGCGCCCTGCGGGCGTTCCATTTCCCCCAGATGTGTTTGACAGGCAGGTGGACATGAAACCGTTTCTTCGTACCCGCGTGTACGACGGCCTGGTGCGGGCCGTGGTGCTGGACTGGGCAGGCACCGCCGTGGATCACGGCTGCCTGGGCCCGGCGGCAGTGTTTGTGCGGGCCTTTGCCCTGCATGGGGTGGAGGTTTCCGTGGCCGAAGCACGCGAACCCATGGGCACCGAAAAGCGCGAGCACGTGCGCCGCATGCTGGGCATGGATGACGTGGCGGCCCGCTGGCGCGCCGTGCACGGGCACGTGCCCGGTGAGGCGGCGGTGGACGCCGTGTACAACGACGTGGAACCGCTGATGTTGCAAACCATCGCCGCCCATGCCGTGCCGGTGCCCGGCCTTGCTGAATTCGTGGACAGGGTGCGGGGTCGGGGCATGGGCCTTGGCTCGTGCACCGGCTACACCGGCCCCATGATGGAAGTGCTGGTGCCCGAGGCAGCCCGCCAGGGCTACAGCCCCGACGTGGTGGTGCATGCATCGGAGGTGCCCGCCGGGCGCCCGTACCCGTGGATGTGCTACCTGAACGCCATGCGGCTGGGGGTGCACCCCATGGAATCCATGGTCAAGATTGGCGACACGGTTGCCGACATGCACGAGGGGCGCAACGCGGGCATGTGGACCGTGGGCGTGGTGCGCACCGGCAACGACGTGGGCCTTTCTGAGGTGGAGGCTGCCCGGATGGATAGGGATATGCTGACCGCGCGCATGGCCGTGGCCACGGCCCGGCTGCGTGAGGCCGGGGCGCACTATGTGGTGGATTCCATCGCCGACTGCTTTTCCGTCATCGAAGCCATAGAGGAGCGCCTTGCCCGGGGCGAGGTGCCGTATCCCACCTGAGGCCGCCGTGCGTGGACACGCCATGTTGGGGGATGCCGGATGAAAACGGACAAAATGTGCCCTGGGGCTGGCCGGACGGACGCTTCCGTGATACGCGGGCTGGGTCCGCTGGTGCCGGGCGAAGCTGTTTGCTCCCATGCGGACTGCAACAAACGAAATGAGGGGGATTACGCGGGGTGCGGTGTCTGCACGGTACCCAGCCACGGGAAGGACATGGCTAAATCGAAGTATCTCGTCATCTACGAATGGCTTTCGGAGCAGATACGGAACAAGGTGTACCAGCCGGGGGACAAGATTCCCAACGAGAACGACCTGGCCGCCATGTTTGGTGTGCACCGCATGACCGTGCGCCAGGCCATCGACAAGCTGGTCAACGACCACATGCTGGTGCGCAAGCGCAGCAAGGGCACGTTCCTGCTTTCGGAAAAGAGTCCCGTGCTCACCCGTTCGCTGGAAAGCATCACCACGTACTACGACGACATCGTCAACGCCGGGCTTGAGCCGCACTACAAGACCATCGCGGCGGGCATAGAGTTTGCCGATGCCGAGGTGGCCGCGCACCTGAACCTTTCCGTAAGCCAGCCGGTGATATTCCTGTACCGGCTGATGCTGGCCAGCGGCGTGCCGCTGGTGCTGGAACGCTCCATCCTGCCCACGGATCTGGTGCCGGACTTTCTGGAAAAGAAGCTGGATACCGTGCTCTACAAGGTGCTGCACGAGGATTACGGCATGCGCCTGTTGCATTCGCGGCAGGAACTGGGGGCGGCGATGCCCACTGAGAACGAACGCAAGTATCTGAAGATCGGAGATAACTGCCCGTGCATCTGGGTGGAGAGCGTGGTCTACACCGACACGGGCCGGGCGGTGGAATTCAGCCGCGCCCTGCACCGGGGGGACAAGTACCGCTTCCGCTGCGCCATCGGGGGGTACGTGTACGACAAGGACGGCACCGCTGGGCAGGCCCCGCTTGCCGGAGCCCTGGTGGACCCCAACGGGGCTGGCGCAATCAGGGGTACTGCCGGAATTGGCGAGGGTGGCCCGAATCAGCAGCAGGGGGCGGCCACCCGGCCTGGGCAGGCGAAAGGCTGATCGCGCCTGCGCAACGGCACGGCATAAAAAGGCCGGACTCCCTGGGGAGTCCGGCCTTTTTATGCTCGGGGCGCGGCGGGATTGCGTGCCGCTGGGTGGCCGCCATCCCTTGCGGTACCGGGCGGGCAGCGTCGAAGCCCGGCCTCAGCCCGCCGCAGTGGCCGCAGTGGCTGCGGCAGCGGGGGCGTCAGCCGGGCGGGCGCGGTGCAGGCGGCGGGCCAGATAGATGAACGGGGTGTCCAGCAGAGCCACCACGGCCTTGAACAGGTAAGTGGTCAGCATGATCTCCAGCACCACCTCGAACGGGTACACCCCGGTGAAGGCGGCCAGGCAGAACACCGAGGAATCAAGCACCTGGCTGACCAGGGTGCTGGCGTTGTTGCGTAGCCACAGGTGGCGGCCACCGGTGCGCTGCATCCAGAAGTGGTAGGCCCACACGTCGTGGTATTGCGAGACCAGGTACGCCAGCAGGCTGGCACCGGCCAGACGCGGCAGCAGGCCGAACAGGGCTTGCAGGTGCGGGTGGGCGAAGTCCGAGGGGGCCGGGGCATACAGCAGCGAGACCTGCATGTAGGCCGTGCCCAGCAGCAGCGTGGCGAAGCCGATCAGCACGCCCTTGCGCGCTTCTGCCTTGCCGTGGAATTCGCCCAGCATGTCGGTGGCCAGGAACACCCCGGCGTACACGATGTTGCCGAGGGTGGTGGTCATGCCGAACAGGGTCACGGTTTTCAGCACCTGGATGTTGCACACCATCAGGTTGAGCACGATGAGGCCATGCAGCCCGGCGGCACCGAACAGGCGGTGCATGAGCACGGTAATGCCCATGTCGAACAGGGCAAAGCACAACCAGAGCAGTTCGTTCATGCGGAACTCCGGAAAGGGGAATGGGGCCGCGTGCCCCAGCCTGCGTGGCGGAATGGCGGCGCGAAAGGCGACCGGACGGCGCGGGCTGCGGGCGGTGGGCGGCGGAACGGGGGCTTACGCCACGCCGCGCGCCCGGTCAAGCCGGGGCGTATCAAGACGCGTGGCGGCCTGCATCCGGTCGAACTGCGGCGTGGCCTGGGCTTGTCGAAGCGCCCGGTCAAGCCGGAGTGTGCGCAGGGATTGGCCGGTGCCGTCCGCTGGTTGCGGACGGCAGCACGGGAGGGGGGGGGCCTGTGTCCGATAGTGCCGGGAACAGGGTGCGCCCTCAGCGCTTGGGCGGCAGCAGCGACAGCCACTGCGGCGCCTCCGGAACGGGCTCTGGTGCTCGTTCCGGGGCGTCAGGCCGGGCGGGTTCGTGCGGGGGGGCGCCCGGTTTGTCCGATTCACCCGGTTCTCTTGGTTCGTCCAATTCTCCCGGTTGCCCCGATTGTGTCGGTTCAGGGGGCGCGGTCGGCGTATCCGGCACGTTCACTCCGGCGGATTCGGTGGCAAGCGCGGCTGATACCGGCGGTTGCCCGGATGCTTGTGGCATGTCCCACAGCGACGGCTGGCGGTTTTCCTGGGCCACGCCAGTAGCCGCAGAGATGGCGGGTGTTGCCTGGTCGGGCGCGGACTCTACCGGGATTGACATGGGCTCCAGGGCGTACGGGGGCATGTCCCTCGTGTCGTCGGGGGCGGCAGCTCCACTATCCCCCGGTCCGTCATTTCCACCAGGGTATGGTTCGTCGGGCTGCACAGTGCTGCCAAAATCGTCGGGATAATCCCAGGGGACGTCCGTCGACGTTACGAATTCCGGCTCGGCCTCAATCTCCGGCACCATCTCCGGCGCCATGTTGGGTGTCATATCGGGCGGGTTGCCCCAGACCGTTTCCGGTCCGGTGTCCGCATCATCCATGAATTCCGCATCGGACCAAGAATCGGACCACGGAGTGGAGTCGGAAGCGGGCGGGGCAAACGAAAGATTGTCCGGCAGGCTGTCTGGCGTATCGGGCGCGGCGTCGGAGCCGGCTTCGCCGAAGGCTTGCGGGCGCATGGCCTCCGGGCGCGTGGCCTCCGGTTCGTCATGCACCACGCCACCGGGCATGTCGCCCGGCGCGGCTTCCGGCTCGACTACCGGCGCATCGGGCGTATCGGGCGCATCGGGCAAGGACGGAGCGGGTGGCGTCTCCACGGCGCCCGTCAAGGCTGGCTGGCCGGTGGTGTCCGGGTGCTTGGTGGCGCTGGTGGCGGATTTGGGCGGTTCCAGGATGGTGGCCACGTCCGCCATGGGGCAGGGGAAGTCCCAGACGGCCTCGGGGACGATCCCGCTTCCTCCGTCTTCCGCGCAGGCGGCGCGGCACAGTTCCATGAAGGTGTCCATGTACGGAGACACCCACTTGCCCCGGTGGCGCACCATGAGCACCGCCGTTTCAAAGGGTTGGTCCGTCCAGGCCAGCGCGCGCAGGGTGCCCGCGCGCAGTTCGTCGCGCACGGCGGCCTCGGGCAGCAGGGTGACCCCCACGCCGGATGCCACGCAGCCGCGCAGGGCCGCAGCGCTGGAAAATTCCAGCCCGGCAGCGGGGTGCACCCCTTCGGCTGCCAGGGCTTCCTCGATCACCGTGCGGTAGGCGCAGTCCGCCGTGGACAGCACCAGCGTGACGCCGTGCAGGTCGCGGGCGGTCACCCGGTCGCGCGTGGCCAGCGGGTGGTGCGGCGCAGCCACCAGCACCAGCGGTTCCATGCCCAAGGCTTCCACGTTCAGGTCGCCGCCGCGCACGCTGTCGGCCATGACGAAGGCCAGGTCGGTGATGCCCTGGCGCAGGTCCTTTTCCAGACCGTTCAGGGTGCAGGCGGTCAGGTGCAGGGCCACCTCGGGGTGGCGGCGGCGAAACGCGGCGATGACCGGCGGCAGGCGATACGCGCAGAGCGATTCCGGCACGCGCACCGTCAGCAGGCCGCGCAGCCGCGATTCGCCGGTGACCCAGGCCCTGGCTTCGTCTTCGACGTCGATGAGCTTGGCCGCGTACTGCACCAGCCGCTCGCCGGCATCCGTAAGGGCCACGCGGCGGCCCAACCGTTCGAACAGCCGGAGGCCCAGTTCGGTTTCCAGTGCGGCAATGCGCGCGGATACCGTGGATTGCGCGGCGTTCAGTTCCGCAGCCGCTCGGTGAAAACTGAGCAGACGGGCAACTGCCGCAAAGGTTCTGAGGTCGCGTAGTTCCATGTCCGTCTCCGTTGATCGTTCGGAAACCGCGATTGACTGCATCGAAAGGTATCGTTGGATTCGATTTTGGGCAACGTGTATGCGGCACGTTAGATATTTGGCGATCGCGTGAATGGTCGGACGGCACACGGAACAGGAGGCTACGTTCATGGAAACTGATGCAGCTCGGGATCAAGCGCAGGCAATTTTCGAAGCCGGGTTCAATTGCGCAGAGGCGGTTTTTCTGGTCGTTACGCAGGCGTTCGGCCTTGATGCGCCGGATCAGGTGCGGCTGGCCACCGCCTTCGGAGGCGGCGTGGGCCGATGCAAGGAGGAAATGTGCGGGGCCGTGGCGGGGGCCGTGCTGGCCATCGGCGCACTGTGCGGACGCGAACGGCCCGGAGCCGACTGGGACCTTGCGGCCCGGCTGGCCCGCATGGCGCGCGAGGATGCCCTGGCCGCGCACGGCAGCATCCGCTGTGGCGAATTGCTGCACGCCTTTGGCGAACAGACCGGCATGCAGCACTGCATCCGCTTCACCACCATGGTTGCCGGGCAGGTGGTGGCACCGCTGCGTCAGGCGCGGGACAACGGGGAACTTGTGCCGCCTGTGGCACCGGGGCGTGCGGCAGGCGCCAGGTTGGCCTGATTGGGGGACACGATAGGGGGAACAGGGCGGCAGGGGGATATCTGCCGCGCGAGTTCCGGTGCCGACGCATTGCTGGTGCTTTGCCCGGCATGGAAGCGGCACGGTTTTCACCGGCATCGCTGCAACGCAAGCGGGGCGCCCCGCATGGAGCGCCCCGCGTCGGAATTCCAGTCCTTGTCCGGCTATCCGGCGGCCTTGGCATCATCGCAGCCGGACATGGTGCACACCACGTTGCGGCCATTGGCTTTGGCCAGGTAGAGCGCCCGGTCGGCCTCGCGTACCAGTTCCTCCACGTTGGCGAAGGCGCCGGGACGAAAGCCCGCAACGCCGATGCTCACCGTGGCCGCAAGCTGCACGCCGTGGTGCTGCACCCGGCACTGTTCGATGCGGTGGCGCAGCCGTTCGGCCAGCATGTGGCCCTGCGCTTCGTCCGTATGGGGCAGGATGACCACGAATTCCTCGCCGCCGTAGCGGGCCGCATAGTCCGTGGTGCGGATGGAGTTGCGCAGCACGTCGGCCAGTTCGCGCAGCACCGCGTCGCCCGCAAGGTGACCATAGGTGTCGTTGATGGTCTTGAAATGGTCCAGGTCCAGCATCAGCAGGCTCATGGAGTGGCCGTAGCGGCGGTGCCGTTCGAATTCGGTGCGCAGCCGTTCGTCCAGGCTGCGGCGGTTGTGCAGCCGGGTCAGGGCGTCGTGGTCGGCCTGCAACTTCACCTCGCGGTAGACCATGGCGTTCTTCAGCGCCAGGGCAAGGTGCTTCATGGCCGAATCCAGCGCCTGGGCCTGGTCCTTGCCCATGGTCTGGCTGCCGTCGGTCAGGATGGCCAGCGCCCCCATGGCTTCGGTGCCGGTGCGCAGCGGCATCAGGATCACCCGACCGGGCAAGGGAGGCTGCCCGGGATCCACGGCACAGCCGGTGGCGTCAAGCAGCTCGGCCATGCCGGGCACGTGGGTGACGCGGTAGCCCGCCACGGGTGCGTTGCCGAGGCGCCGCGCCGATTCCAGCAACAGGTCCACCCATTGCACGTTCACCGGACAATCGGACGCGGTGGCCACGAACAGTTCCGCCTCCATCGCCCCCCCCTCGGGCACCGGAGGCCAGAAGATGCCGTGCACCGCCGTCACCGGCAGCAGCAGCGAAAGATTTTCACGCACCTTGCCCAGGATTTCCGCCGGGTCCAGGCTTTCGGTGGCCTGCGTCAGGAAGGTCACCAGGAACGACAGGGTGTCGTTCTTGCGGGCCAGCATTTCGCGCTCAAGGAATATCTCGCGCGTCATGCGCAGGATGTCGTGGTACAGGTTGCGCGTTTCCACCGCACGGCGCAGCACGTCCAGCACGCGGGCCCGGGTGAGCGGCGGCTTGATGACGTCGGTGAAGCTGCTGTCCAGCGCCCGTTCTATTTCCTCGCGCGAGTAACCGGGCTCCAGCACCAGCACGCGCGGGACAAGGTCGAGATGCTGCGACTTGCCTTCGCGCTGGCTGGCGATGGCGGTCCACGCGTCGGACGTGAGCCAGAACAGGCACGGGTCGTCGCGCTCCATTTCAAGGGCGGACGGCGCACGCCCCGGAGGCAGGGCGATGATGCGGTAGTCGCTGCCCGCGTGGGCGGCCAGCAGCCCCGCATCGGCCTCGGAAAGGCCCATGGTCCACATGGTGTGTTGCGGTGTCTTCTTCATGATCCGGTCTCCCCCCCCAGGGGTATGCGGCGTACGGCCAGGGTCCTGATCTGCCCGGCCCGGGCCGGTTGGGGCGCCGGGGGTGGCAGGGCGTCGGAAACACGACGTTGCACCGTGCTGAAGCAAGAACCGGTCCATGTAGTGTGCGATGCGGGACTGGCGCGGGCAATTCGGCCCGCCGTGGCTGGCGGCGGGTAGCAGCGGCAAGCTTTGCCGGGGATGGTTCAAGGCTGGTCTGGGGATGACCTGTGTTCGGGAGGAGGACGAGAAACCGGCTGGGCAAGGAGGCCACGCGCGGCGTTGCCGGGCGGTTTGACAGCCTCGACAAGTTGTGTCTTTGCTGCACCATGAGCACCAAACGCGCCTGGGGCACCCTGCACCCCTTCCTTGAAACCGGCGAGATCATGGGCCGTCCAGTGGCCAATGCGGGCTTCATGCGGGCGCTGCTGCGGGCCGACCCGTTTCCCGAATACCATTTCTTTCTGCCGGGGCAGGACGTGGCAAGGACCACGGACGCCCGCCTGCGCGAGGAATTTCCCGCCATCGCCGCGCGCGGCGGATTCCGGGTGTCCACCCGCAACGATCTGGTCCGGATGCTGGCGCGCACCCCCTATCATTGCTTTCATCTGTCGGACAGCGTCACCGACCAGCCCCATCTGGCCCGGCTGCGCAACGCGCACGCGCCGGTGCTGTTCCCGGTGACCGGGGTTACCCATTCGCTCAGTTATGCCCGCTATCCTGCGCGGTTCCTGGCCCACCTGTGGCCGGGCACCACCGCGCGCGATGCCGTGGTAGCCACATCCACGGCCGGGCAGGCGGTGGTGCTGCGGCTGTTCGAGCATTTGCGGCGTGCTTACGGTCTGGATGAGGAGGCGTATCCCGCGCCCCACGTGGAGCGCATACCCCTGGGCGTGGATGCGGACTTCCTGAACGCCGCTTCCGGTGCCGCCCAACCGCAGGGCGGTGCGGCGCAGCGGGCGGACATGCGCCAGCGGCTGGGCGTGGCGGACGAGCCGGTGCTGCTGGTGTTCGCGCGCATCGCCCACTATTCCAAGATGGACCTGCTGCCCCTGCTGCGTGCCCTGCAAAGGGCCGAGGGGCTGGGGCTGGTGCGCGGCGGCTGCCTGCTGGTGGTGGCCGGATTCGTGAAACCCGGCGACGATACCCCGGCCCGCATCACCGAACTTGCCGGGCGGCTGGGCATCCGCATCCGCGTTGTTCCCTCACCCTCCGATGCGGAGCGGGCCGCGCTGTTCGCGGCGGCGGACGTGTTCGTCTCTCCCGTGGACAACATGCAGGAAACCTTCGGCCTTACCCTGGTGGAAGCCGGGGCCGCCGGGCTGCCCGCCGTGGTGTCCGACTACGACGGCTACCGCGACATCGTGGTGCACGGCGAAACCGGGTTCACCGTGCCCACCCTGGCCCCGTTGACCACGCCGGACGTGGACATGCTGGCGCCGGTCTTTTTCGACAGTCAGTACCACCTGTTGCTGGCCCAGCAGACGGTTGTGGACGTGCCCGCACTGGCCGACGCACTGGCCCGGCTGGCCACCGACGCGGAACTGCGCGCCCGCATGGGCGCTGCCGCGCGGGTGCGGGTGCTGGCGGAATTCACCTGGGATGGCGTGGCGGCCCGCTGGCTGGACCTGTGGGAAGCATTGTGGCGGCAGCCCGCGCCCGGCGGGCACGCTGGCTACGTTGCCGGTGCGCAGGATGCCGACACGGGCTGTTCCGGCGCGGACGCATGCGCCGAATGCGGGGACGACACGGACGCGGAGGCCCTGCGCGAACTGCGCGAGGTCGTTCATCCGCTGCACATGCCCTACGGAGAGGTGTTCGGCGGCTATCCCACGGCGCAGTTGGACGGCGCCATGGTGCTGCGCTGGACCCGCGCGGGCGAGGCCGTGTACCGCAAGCAGGAATTTCCCGTGCTGTACACCGGGGTGGAGCGGCTGGTGCCGCCCGCCCGGTTGCAGCGGCTGCTGTTTGCCGCGCGTCGGCCCGTGACCGCTGGCCGGTTGCTGGACGTGCTGGCGGAAGAGGGCATGGCGCGCGAGGCGGCCAGCTTTCTGTTGCTGTGGGCGCTGAAGCAGGACCTGCTGGAGAGGACGTGGCCCGCTTCCGGCCCGGCGCAAGCCCCGGGACTGTCAGGGCAGGCCGGGCAGGCCGCATCCGTTGACAACGCATCTACGGCCACGCCCCAGGGGGGCGGGGAGGGCGCATGACCGCCGCGCTTCCGGCTGCACTGCATTTCCATACCCTGCTTTCCCACCGGGGCGGTGCCACTCGGGTGGCGCACATGCTGGCGCGGGGGCTTGCCCGGCGCGGCGTGGTGGTGCACCGGACCTGTGAGATTCTTGACGGTGATATTCCGGCAGGCGAGCAGCCGGGCGGCGACGGTTTCGATGGCGCCCTCCCCGGCGGTTCCCCTGGCTGTCTTGATGACGGCGGGGCCGTGCATGGCGTGGTGCCCGCCGCCGGGGTGGGCGACTGCCTGATGCCCGGCATGCCCCTGCATCTGCACGCCACGCTGGACTGGACGGCCTGCCTGGGGTCCATCGTCCGGGCGGGCCAATCGAGGGAGTCGAGCCAGTCGAGGGAGCCGGGCCAGTCGAGGGAGCCGGGCCAGTCGAGCCAGTCGGGGGAGTCGGGCGCTTCCGGCAGGTCGGCCCGGCCCGCGCCGCCGCTGTCCCCCGTACCTCTTGTCATCACCGTGCACGACTGTTCGCTGCTTGCCGGCGGCTGCGTGTACCCCATCGACTGCGACGGCTGGCATACCGGCTGTCCCACCCCGTGCCCGCGCGGTTACCTTGGCGCGGCATCGTTGCAGGATCGCCGGGCCAGTGCGTTGCGCGCCGCCGCGCCGCTGCTGGTCAGCCCCTCGGGGTGGCTGGCCCGCATGGTGCGGGCGCGCTTTCCCGAGTTGCCGTGCACGGTGGTGCCCAATGGCGTGGAACCGGCGGGCGGCCCCTCGCAGGCAGAGGCCCGCGCCGCGCTGGGCATCGCGCCCGACGCGCGGGTGGCCATTTTCGTGGCGCACGGAGGCGAGCAGGCCATGCTCAAGGGCGGGCACCGCTGGATGGCCCTGTGGGGTGAGGTGAAGCGCGCCGTGCCCGCCGCCGTGGGGCTGATGGTAGGCGGCGACGCCACCGGGCGCGACGGCGACCTGCTGCGCTGGCCCTACGTGGAACGTGCCATGCTGGATACCCTGCTGGCCGCGTCGGACGTGTTCGTGTATCCCACGCTGGCCGACAACCACGCCCTGGTGGTGCTGGAAGCCATGGCCGCAGGGGTGCCGGTGTGTTCGTTCCGCGTGGGCGGGCTGCCGGAACAGGTGGAGGACGGCGTTACCGGTGCCCTGGCCGATGAGGGCGACTGGGGTGGTCTGGCCACCTCTGTGGCGGGATTGCTGGAACGGCCCCGGTTGGCCCGTACCCTGGGCAGGGCCGGGCAGGACGCCTGGCGGGCACGGTTTACCGTGGGCAGGATGGTGGAGGATTACCTGAAGGTCTACGCCCGGCTGTAGCCGGGATCCTTCCTGTCGGAGTTTCCGGGGGGCGCGGCCTGTTTCGGGCTGGCATCACCCCGTGGATTCGAGGGCATTTCCGGTGCACGTCGCCTCGTCGGGCACGGCGTGACCGGGTGCGGCCTGACTGGATGCGGGGTGACTGGGTGCAGTCTGACCGGGGGCGGGGTGACCGCCCGTGCAGCGCTCCTGTTCCCGCGCGGCGTGCCGGGCCGCCAGTCCGCGCAGCGATTCGATGGCCAGTTGCGCTGTGCCCCGGTCCCAGAGCATCCAGATGTGGCTCACGGCGGGCGATGTGCGCAGGGTCCAGCCGGGCGTGATGACGTGCAGCCCTTCCTGCGGCACCACCATGTTGTCGATGGGCGAATACAGGGCCACGCACGGCACGTCGGACGGGGCCTCGGTGGCTTCCAGTTCGCGGATCAGCGCCCCCCGAAAGGTCAGGCTGCGGGCCAGGCGTCCCGCGCCCAGCCGGGCCAGGGTGCTGCCCTGGTGCGGGGTGCCCAGGGTCACGGCCCCGGCCACCAGTTGCTGGTTGGCCGCGTCGGCCAGCCAGCCCCGGATCAGCAATCCCCCCAGGCTGTGCCCCATGAGCAGGGGGCGTTCACCCGGATGCGCGGCCAGCAGGTCGCGCACTGCCTCGTCCAGTTCGTCCACCAGCAGTCCGAACTCGGTGTGCCAACTGGAATAGCCGTGGCAGTACACCCGCGTGAACCCGGCTGCCATCAGCCAGCGTCGGTACAGGGTCCATGCCGTGACGTTGTGGTACAGGCCGTGGACCAGCAGGACGGGCGGCATGTCTGGCGGCAGTTTTGGGCGCGGAGAGGAAGCGGGGGCATGTCCGCCGCACGGTGCGCCACCGTGGTGTTCGTCCCGGGGCGCGGCCTGGCGCGGATGGGGGCAGGGACGGCAGCGTTGCCGGAACCACGGGCCGAATGGATAAAAGGCCAGCGCCAGCGCTACCCCGGCCACGCTGTAGACCACGCCCCGCACCACCAGCGCGGGCGGGGGCGTGGGGGCGGCGTCGCGGCGCGCGGCGCGGAAGAACAGCAGGTAGCTGATTATGGCGATTGTCAGGGCGATGCACAGCGGCACCAGCAGCAAGGACATGTATGAGCCTCGTCGTGAGGAATGCGGCGCGGGGGGGCATGCGCCCGCCGCCGCGCCGGTTGTCTTGACGTGGGCAGAGTAGCCAATTACTGTTCAGGCGACAAGCATGACCGGCCATGGCCCGGCACCGCCCGTCGCGCCCCCTTGCCGTGCCTTGTCGGCCAGGCATGGGGCCGGGTCGGGCGTTCTGCATCCGGCCCCATGCTTACCGGTACGTCCGACCCCGGTTTTTCCGGAACGTCTGGCCCGGTTTTACTGGAACGTCTGGCCCGGTTTTACTGGAACGTCTGCCCCGGTTTTACCGGAACGTCTGGCTGACGGGCCGTACCCCCAGCGGCGCGCAGCCATCCTGCGTGTCGCAGGGCAACTTCATGCCGCGTTTTCACGGCGCATTCTCCGGCCCTGTCCGCCCTGCGCCGCCCACCCCTGCCGACACGCCATCCGTCACGAGGTTCTTTCGCCCCATGCCGATGTGTTTTCTTCCGCGTTGCCGCGTCGCGGCCCTTTGCGCCGCCTTTCGTACATGTTCCCGGGCCGCGTTCGCGCTGGCCGCGTCCTGCGTCCTTGCCCTTGTTCTGTCACTGCCCTCGGCGGCTCAGGCTTCCGACGACAACGCCGACAAGACCAGCGAAAAGGGCAACCTGCCCGAACCGGTGGAGGGCGCCGTCACCATGCTGCTCGGCGCCGTGGGCGACCGGGGTGCCGCACCCGGCAAGGGCCTGGACCTTGCCGCCCTGCGCACGCTGCTCGACTTCGCCATGCAGCCCGCCGCCGCCACGGAAAAGGCCCTGCCCGCCAAGCGCGACCCCGGCTACGGCGTCTTCTACCGCAGCATGATCAATGCCCCGCTGGAAAAATTGCTGCGCTACTGCTACGACCCGGCCATTCCGCAGGAAGCGGTGTTTCCCGCGTCCATCCGCAGCAGCCGCTGGCAGCCGGGCAGCGACATCATGAAGAGCAGCCTGCGACTGTGGGAACGCGCCGCCGACCAGGGGTTGGCCGATGCCCCGCTGGTGCTGCACGGTGCCGAGCGCGAGGAAATCACCCCCGATACCTTCAGCGGCTGCTACTACGCCTACACCCTGAACCGCCTGCTGGTGCTCACGCGGCACGAGGGCAGGGCGGTGCTGGTTTCCGTGTCGCGGCAGGCCGAACCTTCCACCGTGGGCCGCAAGGGCGCCATCGTGGGCAAGGACACCGACTGGGAATACGTCTATTCCGGCGTGCCCGGCGCCACCACGCGCGGCATCAGCTGGATGGACACCTACATGTACGATTCCGCCACCATCACCGTATTCTTCGAGGAGCAGCCCGGCGCCAAGGCCACCGGGTACTCCCTGTTCAAATGGGTGAAGGCCGGGTGGGCCAACCTGAACGTGGTGCAGCGCAAGCACATCCGTTCCGGGGCGGAGCGCTTTCTGTCCGGGTTCCGTCAGGTGCTGGAATCGGATCGGCTGCCCCCGGCAGAAACCATTGCCGCGCGCACCGACGAGTTCGATCGCATGAACGGGGACGCCCTGCGCGCCGCGCTGGCCGACTACAGCGTGCGGCTGGCCGTGGTGGCCAAGGACGATTCCATTCTCTCCCGCGACGACTTCTGGAAGATCATCAAGGATGGCGCCTACGCCAGCCACCTGAGCCGCGAGGAACTGGTCAGCGCATTGCTCAAGAACTACATGAAGGAACGGCTGGGCAAGCCCGCGCTGGGTTCGTAGTCCGGCCCGTTCCCCCGAGCCATCGGCGACAACGGCAACGCGCGGCGCAACGTCGCGCGTTGCCTCGTTTCCGGCGAGCGGCTATAGTGCGCCCAGCGTACGGCGCCACCATGGCATCCGTCCCGCGCGCACCGCTTTCGTACCGCAACAGCAGGAACCGCATGTCTTCAGCCAGCGATCCTTCCTCTTCCCCTTCGGCATGCGCCGGAGACCCTGCCGAGCCAGACATGTCCGGACCAGATATGTCCGAGCCAGACATGGCCGATGTGCTGGCGTCCACGCCCGGCGTCACCCCCGTTGCCGACGCCGCCTTCGCCGCCGCCTACGAGGCCGCTGGCGACGTGGACCGCGCCCGCCTGAAGACCTGCATCGCCCGCCTGCATGTGCTGTACGGGGCAGCAGGGGGGGCAGGCGCTGGCGACGTGCGCGAGGGACGCACCGCCACGCGCTGGCGGCAGGGGTTTGCCAGCCTGGAACACGCCTCTCCCTGTGGCTGGACGCTGGTCTGCGTGGACGCGGCATGGGTTTCGGCGCCGCGCCTGCTGGCGGCGGTGTTGCCCGCGCTGTTTGCCGGGGTTGGCAGCGTGGCCGTGCTGCGAACGGGCGGCAGCGGGCCGTGGCCCGCGCCCGTGCTGGCCGCACTGGAACTGGCCGGGCAGGAGGTGGTTGCCGACGCCGCGCCCGAGGTGCTGCCCACGCTGCTGGAGGTGCTGGTGGCTTCTGGAAGCACTGGTAGGACAACGGAAGCCGGGGGGCGTCTGCTGTTGCTTGGCGAGCATCCCGACCATGTCTCCGTCCTGGCCCGCGCGTACGGTGTTCCCGTTTGGCGCGATGCGTCTTTACCGACCATCGGAATTGTATCGCGCGGCGATGCCATCGATGAATCCGATTGCCCGAATGGTGCTGCCCTGCGCGCAGCCCACCCGGACGCCACCTTCGTGGATGTTCCGCCCCTGCCGCAGTCCACAGCCCGTGCCGCATCCTTAACGCCGTTCGCCCCTCTGGCTGCCGTCGCCTGCGCTCCGGCGCATGCCTCGGCCTGGCTTGACCATGCCGGTCTGGTGCTGGGCCCCGGGCACGAATGGTGCTGGATGCACCCAGGCCTTTCCCCGGCCTGGTTCACGCGGCGCGCCGTGGCCCTGCTGCCCGTGACGGCTTCGTCCGGTTCCTCGGGCCTGCCCTGATCGTTCCTGATCGTTCCTGATCGCCTTGGGCGGCACCCGCCGTGCCTCCGCTCGCCCCGTTCTCCGGTTTCCCCATTTCCTCGCACGCCAATCCCCGGAGCCATCCATGTCTCACGCAGCCACCGGCGGCAAACGCCCCCATCCCCGCGAAAAGGCGGCACCGCTGCGCAACATCGGCATCATCGCGCACATCGACGCGGGCAAGACCACCCTCACCGAGCGCATCCTGTACTATACCGACCGCATCCATCGGATGGGCGAGGTGCACGACGGCACCGCCACCATGGACTTCATGCCCGAGGAGCAGGAGCGCGGCATCACCATCGCCTCGGCCTGCACGACCTGCGCGTGGAACGGCCATACCGTGAACATCATCGACACCCCCGGTCACGTGGACTTCACCATAGAGGTGGAGCGTTCGTTGCGCGTGCTGGACGGCGCGGTGGGCGTGTTCTGCGCGGTGGGCGGGGTGGAACCGCAGTCGGAGACGGTGTGGCGGCAATCCGAGAAGTTCGGCGTGCCCAAGCTGGCCTTCGTCAACAAGATGGACCGCGCCGGGGCGGACTTTGGCGCGGTGCTGGAGGCCATGCGCACCCGCCTTGGGGCCGTTGTGGTACCGGTCATGGCGCCCGTGGGGCAGGCCGAGGACTTCGAGGGACTGCTGGACCTGGTGACCATGGAATATCTTTCGTTCGACCAATCCACCCAGGGCCGCGAATATACGCGGACCCCGGTGGACCTGGTCGCCTCCCTGCCGGACGCCCCCGCCCCGGCGGCGCTGGCCGAGGCCGCCGTCTGGCGCGAGCGCATGCTGGAAACCCTGGCCGAGGCGGACGATGCCTTCATCGACGTGTATCTGGGCGGCGGCGACATGGACCCGCAGGTCATCCGGGCCGCGCTGCGCCGGGCCACCCTGGCCCGGCGGGCGGTGCCGGTGTTCGCGGGTTCCGCCCTGCGCAATACCGGCGTGCAGCCCGTGCTGGACGGGGTATGCGCATACCTGCCCGGCCCGGACGAGACCGCCCCGGTAATGGGCTATGACACGGCGCAGGGCCGCAAGGTGCCCGTGCCGTTCGACCCGGACGCCCCGCTGTCCGCGCTGGTGTTCAAGGTGGTCATGGAGGGCAGCCGCAAGTATGCCCTGCTGCGCCTGTACGCGGGCTCGGCCTCGGAAGGGGACGCCTGCCGCAACGTCACCCGCGAGAAGGACGAGCGCTTCTCCAAGTTGTACCGGCTGCATGCCGGGCGGCGCGAGCAGATCGAAACCGCCGTGGCGGGCGACATCGTGGCCGCCGTGGGGCTGCGGTCGGTGCGTACCGGGGACACCCTGTCCGACCCGGTTCGGCCATTGCTGCTGGAAAACATCGCCGCGTACCGCCCGGTGATCTCGCTGGCGCTGGAACCGCGCAACACCGAGGAAGGCGCCAAGCTGGACGAGGTGCTGGAGCGCTTCACGCTGGAAGACCCCACCCTGGCCATGGAACTGGACGAGGGTACCGGCCAGCGCATCGTGTCCGGCATGGGCGAGCTGCACCTTGAAGTGGTGCTGGAACGCATGCGGCGTGAATATGGCGTGTCGCCCCGCGTGGGCAACCCGCAGGTGGTGCATCAGGAAACCATCCTTTCCGTCGCTGCGGGCAGCGGCGAATTCGACCGCGAACTGGGCGACCAGCAGCATTACGGCTATGTGGCCCTGTCCATGGCCCCCCGCCCGCGCGATGCGGGCACCCGCGTCCGCTTCGAGGTGGATACCCAGCAGTGGCCCCGCCCGTGGGTGGACGCCGTGGAGCAGGGCATTACCGACAGCCTGCAAAGCGGCGTGGTCAAGGGCTATCCGGTGCAGGACGTGGAGATTGCCGTTACCGAGCTGCGCCGCCGCGATGGCGCCTCCAGCCCGGCGGGCTACCACATGGCCGCCGTGGCCGCCGTCAAGGATACCCTGGCCAAGGCCGACCCGGTGCTGCTGGAACCCATCATGTTCGTGGAAATCGGCGTGCCCGAGGCCCACGTGGGTTCGGCCATCGGCCTGTTGGGCGCGCGCGGCGGCAAGGTGGAGAACATGTTCGACCATTCCGGCCAGAAGGTGGTGCAGGCCCTGGCCCCGCTGCGCGAACTGTTCGGTTTTTCCACGGCCCTGCGTTCGGCCACTCAGGGCCGTGCCGGGCTGGTGATGCGCTTCGAGCGCTTCGACAGGATGGAATGATGTTTCCTGCATTTCCCGTGATGACGCGCGCCACGGCGCGCCCGCCAAGGAACCGAGATGGAATGGTGGGGTAGGCTGCGGCGCTTCGTGCGCTTTCAGTATCTGCGGCTGATGCGCCAGTCCGCGTCGCCCCATTCGCTGGCCCTGGGGCTGGCCGTGGGGGTGTTCGTGGGCTTTCTGCCCATCATCCCGTTCCAGACGGTGGTCTCGCTGGCGCTGGCCTTCGTGCTGCGGGGCAGCCCCGTGGGGGCGGGGATCGGCACGTTCGTGTCCAATCCGCTGAATGTCATTCCCTTCTACGCCATGCTGTACTGGGTGGGCGGGCTGTTCTGGCACACCACGGTGCCCTTCGACCCGGCCAACCTGGACATGACCCGCATGCTGGAACTGGGACTGGATTTCTTTCTGGTGATGTGCCTGGGCGGGGTGGTGCTGGGCATTCCCGCCGCCCTCGCCACCTACGTGCTGACCTTTCGCGGGGTGAATGCCTACCGGCAGCGCAGGACCATCAAGCTGCTGCGCGCGTGGCAGGCCCGGCGTGACGCCCAGCTTGCCCAAGTTGCCCAGCCCGCTCAGTCTGCCGAGGCGATGCAGCCCCCCCAGCCCACCCAGACGACACCGACCGGCCAGGCCGATCTTGCCGACGGGGCGGATCCGGCAGCCCATGCCGACGACATCGCCCAGATTACCCAGATTACCCAGACTATCCAGACCACCAAGGCAGCCCAAACCGCAGACGCCAACGCTTCCGGCGTTCGCGATGGAGATGGTTCATGACCCAGCGCGGCAAGCATTCCGGCAAGCCCGGCCATTCCCGGCCCCGTTCGGGTTGTCCGAACCGTTCGGTGGCTGGTCCGGCGGGGCGGGGACGCAACCGTTTCGACGGTCCGTCGCCCGACTCGGACGACATGGTCGCGGACGTGGCTGCCGCCGCGATTGCCGGATCATGCGCGGACGACACCATGCCCTCGCCCGACGGGGCAGGGGGGCCGCGCGCCAAGAAGAGCCTGGGCCAGAACTTTCTGCGCGACCGCAACATCGCCGCCAAGATCGTGGCGGCCCTGCGCATCGGCCCGGAGGACCGGGTCATCGAGATCGGCCCCGGCCCCGGCGCGCTGACCCGGCATATCCACGCCGCCGGCCCCGCCCAGCTTTTCTTGCTGGAGAAGGACTACCACTGGGCGAGCGAGCATGGCCGCACCCGTCCGGCGGAACCGCCGGTGATTACCCCGGTACTCACCGACGCGCTGCTCTTTCCGTGGGAACGGCTGACCCCGGCCCGCTCGTGGAAGGTCATCGGCAATCTGCCCTACAACGTGGCCTCGCCGTTGATGTGGGACATCCTGAGCACGGCCCCCGGCCTTGCGCGGGCGGTGTTCATGATCCAGAAGGAAGTAGGCGAGCGCATCGTGGCCGCACCGGGCAGCGGGACGTACGGCGCGCTTTCGGTGTGGCTGCAAAGCTTCGTCGCGCCGCGCATGGAGTTCATCGTGCCGCCGCAGGTGTTCGTGCCGCGTCCCAAGGTGGATTCCGCCGTGCTGTCCTTCGTGCCGTTGGGGGCGGCGCGGGGCCGGTTCGACCCGGCGCGCCTTTCGCGCCTGCTGAAGGTGTGTTTTCAGCAACGACGCAAGCAGTTGCAAAGAATTCTGCGCAGTTATGTGCAGGGTGATGTGTCTGCGCTGCTGACGGGCCTGGGGCTGGACCCGGCGGTGCGGCCGGAAAGCCTTGCTCCGGAAGATTTTCACATGCTCTCGGAAACCGTCAAAATCCCCTGACAGCCTTGACTTTGTGCCTTGAATCGTGTTTGTCGATGCGGAGTGTACCGTTGTTCCGTTGCGTGCCGGGCGCGCCTCTGGTATTACCGAGGCTGCTTGAGAAAAAAAGCGCAAGCAGGGTGTCATGCCGCCCTCGGCGCCGAAGTCCCCAGGCAACCCGACCGCAGCTAACCCGAGAGGAGGAAAGGCAGATGACCAAGGCTGATCTGGTCGACAAGATCGCGGCAAAGGCCAACCTGACCAAGGCCAGCGCCGAGCGCTCGCTGAACGCGTTCCTGGACGCGGTGAAGGACGCTCTGGCCGCCGAAGGCAAGCTTACCCTGACCGGCTTCGGCACCTTCGCGGTCGAAGATCGCCAGGCGCGCAAGGGCCGCAACCCCCGTACCGGCGCGGAAATCAAGATTCCCGCGTCCAAGGTGGTCAAGTTCCGCCCCGGCAAGACCCTGAAGGACTCGATCAACTAGGGTTGGAGGAACAACATGTTGCACGGTGAAACCATCCACAGCCCCCTGCCGCTGGACATTCCGTGGTGGATGCCCGACCACGCCATCTTCTTCGGCGTGCTGTACGGCGTCCTTTTCGTGATCTGCAGCGGTGTGGGCTACGTGATCCTGAAGTCGGTGATGGAATCCTGCAAGGGCGGGTGTCATTCCGAGGGGCATCACTAGGCGTCAGCTTTCCACCCGTTACCGGCCGCTTGCGCGGTGCCGCCAACGGGTTCTTTTTCGGCCCTGTCCGGCATGGCCCAGTCAGGTATATCCTTGACGGGCACGGACAGGGCTTGCCTTTTGCGTGCGAGCGGTGTAAACAACCCGTTCGCACCCACCCCGCAAGGGGATTTCTGGCGAAGGGGGTGATTTCTTTGCCCGGTGTGTATCTTAACGACGACGAATACAACTTCGACATCGCGCTGCGTCGCTTCAAGAAGCAGGTCGAAAAGGCCGGCGTTCTTTCCGAAATGAAGAAGCGTCAGCACTACGAAAAGCCCAGCGTGATGCGCAAGAAGAAGAAGGCGGCCGCCCGCAAGCGTCTCCTGAAGAAGATCAGGAAGATGAACATGGCCTAAGCCGCTCCGCCTGCGCGGGGCTACGCCCCAGCAGTCCGCGACATGCCTGGAACGGGAAACCCGGAGGTCTTCCGGGTTTCCCGTATTCCGTATTTTCAGAACCCCTCTTTAGCACCGGGTGGCGACCATGAATCTTTCCGAACGCATCGAGAAGGACTACGTGTCGGCCTACAAGGCCAAGGACGCCGTGCGCCTGGGCGTGCTGCGCATGCTGAAGACGGCCGCCAAGAACCTTCAGGTCGAGCTGATGCGCCCGGTCACCGAGGCGGAACTGCTGGACGTGGTGCTGAAGCAGGCCAAGCAGCGGCAGGACTCCATCGAGCAGTTCACCGCTGCCAACCGTACCGACCTGGCCGACAAGGAACAGGCGGAACTGGTCATCCTGCGCGAATACCTGCCCACCCCGCTGGAAGGCGACGACCTTGCCGCCGCCATCGATGCCGCCATTGCCGAAACCGGCGCCAAGGGTCCGCAGGACATGGGCCGGGTGATGCAGGCCATCATGAACGCCCACAAGGGCCGGGTGGACGGCAAGGCGCTTTCCGCCACCGTTCGCGCGCGCTTGCAGGGGTAGCCTTTCACATGGAATCCCGCAGCCTTCAGGTGCTGGAATTCGGCAAGGTGCTGGCGCATCTTGCCGGGTTGTGCGTTTCCGAAGCCGGAGCGGACGCGGCCCGTGCCGTGCGCCCGCTGACCGGCATCGAGGCCGTGCATCACGCCGCCGCCCTGTTTGACGAGGCGCGGCGCTGGGCCGGTCATACGGGGTTCCGCCTCTCTTCCTTCCCCCCCCTGGACGGCGTGTTCCGCGCGCTGGACGCCCCGGCCACGGTGCTGGACCTGGACGCGCTGTGGGCCTTGCGCCAGACCCTGGGGCTGGCCCGCAAGCTGGCCGTGTCCATCCGCGAGGGCCAGTCCACCGGTGGCCGCTGGGATCTGCTGACCGGCCTGGTGGACGCCCACCCGCTGCCGCAGCGCACCGTCTCCGGCCTTGACCGCTGCGTGTCCGACGACGGCCTGCTGCGCGACGAAAGCTCGCCCGAACTTTCTCTGGTGCGCGGAGAAATCCGCCGCATCCACCAGCAGTGCACCCGCAAGGTCAAGGAATACGCCCAGCGCTACAACATCGCCCACTACCTGCAGGACGAGTTCATGACCCTCTCGTCCGACCGGTACGTGCTGCCGCTGAAGTCCAATTTCAAGGGGCGCTTGCAGGGCATCATCCACGACTATTCGCAGACCGGCGAAACCTGCTACTTCGAGCCCATGTTTCTGGTGGAGCTGAACAACGGCCTGCAGGAACTGAAGCGCGAGGAACGCGAGGAAGAGCGCAAGGTGCTGCGCTATCTCACCGACCTCGTGCGCGACGAACTGGCTGCCGTGCGCGGTGCCTACGACCTGCTGGTGGAGGGCGACGTGCTGTGCGCACGGTGCGCCCTGTCCGCCCGGTTCGAGGAATCCGGCGATGCCGGGGCCGTTTCGGTCACCGAGGGCGGTCATGTTTCCCTGCTGGGCGCGCGCCATCCGCTGTTGGCCCTGGCCGCCGCGCGCGGTGAAAAGGGCGGGGCAGCCGCCGGGCAGTCCGCGTCGCCTGCCCCCGGTGGTCCGCGCGGTACGGACAAGGGCAAGCGCTCCGCCGGACATGCTTCGCAGCATGGCCCGCAGGCCGTGGACATCGAACTGCTGCCCGGTCAACTGGGCCTGGTCATCAGCGGCGGCAACGCGGGCGGCAAGACGGTGTGCCTGAAGACGCTGGGGCTCATCGCGCTGATGGGCCTGGCCGGGCTGCCCGTGCCGGTGCGCCCCGGCAGCTCGCTGCCGTTCCTGACCGACATTTTCGCATTCATCGGCGATGAACAGAGCCTTGAGGACAACGTGTCCACCTTCACCGCGCAGATTCGCCACCTGAGCGGGGTGTGGGACCGCCTGGGCCACGGCGCGCTGGTGATCCTGGACGAATTCGGCGCGGGCACGGACCCGGCACAGGGCGCGGCCCTGGCCCAGGCCGTGCTGGACGAGGTGATGGACGCGGGCTCCACCGTGGTGGCCGCCACCCACTTCCCGGCACTGAAGGCCTACGCCCTGACCCGCGACAAGGTGCGCGCCGCCTCGGTGCTGTTCGACCCCGTCACCAAGCGGCCGCTGTTCCGTCTGGCCTACGACCAGGTGGGGGCCAGCCAGGCGCTGGACGTGGCCCGCGAGCACGGCCTGCCGGAAGCGGTGTTGCGCCGCGCCGAGCAATATCTGTTGCTGGACGGCGAGGACACCAGCGCGCTGGTGGACCGCCTGAACACCCTGGCCGTGCAGCGCGAAGCGGAAATTTCCTCGCTGCGGGCCGAAGAAGCCCGCCTGCGCGACAAGCGCACCAAGCTGGACGAGCGCTTCGAGCGCGAGCGCCGCACCCTGTTCGAAGCCGTGCAGGGGCAGGCCAAGACCGTGTTGCAGGAATGGAAGTCCGGCAAGGTCAGCCACAAGCAGGCCCTGAAGGCCCTGGCGGAAACCCGTGCCCGGCTGGTTTCCGGCGCTGCGGGCGAGGCCGACGGCAGCGCGGCAGCGTCCGATGCGCCCCAGCCGCCCGCGTTGCAGGTGGAAACCCTGCGCGCCGGGCAGGCCGTGCGCTATGTGCCGTGGGGCAAGAAGGGCACCGTGGTCGAGGTGGACGCCCGGCGCGGCAGGGTACGCATGGACCTGAGCGGGGTGACCATGTGGGCAGAGGCTAAAGACCTGGCCGCATTGGACGAAAAGCCTCGTGTGGCCGTTGGCGCGGTGACCCGCACCATTTCGGACGCAACCGCGTCCATGAGGGTTGACTTGCGCGGGATGCGTGCTGATGTTGCCGTAAGCGAACTTTCGCGTGCGCTGGACAAGGCCCTGCTCGCGGGCATGTCGGCGGTGGAGGCCATCCACGGTCGCGGCACCGGGGCCCTGCGCAAGGAAATTCACGCGTTTCTGAAGACATTTCCGGCCGTGCGGTCGTTTGTCCTGGCCCCGGAAGACCAGGGCGGCGACGGCGTTACCGTTATCGAACTCAAGTAGCTGGTCCAGTTGAAGAACAGGGTTGTAATGATGCAGGGCGGTCCGCGTGCCACGCGGTCCTTCCTTTCACGCACCCGGAACACCGGAACGGCGGCATGAAACGCAGGGACGGCTCGGTCGTGCAGGCCATCAAGGCCCGCCTGAACCTCGTGGAGGTGGCGCGCCGCTACGTCGAGTTGCGCCACACCGGCGGCCCGCGCTGGATGGCGCCGTGCCCGTTCCACCAGGAGACCAAGCCTTCCTTCTCCATCAACGAGGAGGAAGGATTTTTCTACTGCTTCGGGTGCCAGGCATCGGGCGACATTTTCGATTTCTACGGACGCATCCACGGTCTCGAATTCCGCGAAACCCTGGAGGCCCTGGCCGAAGAGGCGGGCGTTTCGCTGGAGGACGACTGGAAGCCGGACCCCAAGGTGCAGCGCGAACAGTCGTTCAAGCGCCAGTGCCTGCGCATGTATGACGTGGCGCGCGAACATTTCCGGCGCAACCTGACCATCCCGGCCGGTCAGGAATGCCGCGACTACATCGCGCGGCGCCAGCTTTCGCCGGAGATCGTGAATTCCTTCGAGCTCGGCTGGAGCCTGCGCGAATGGTCGGCCCTGGCGGACGCACTGCGCCGGGCGGGCTTTGCGCAGGCGGACGCCGCCCAGGCGGGCCTTTTGTCGCGCAACGACGCGGGCCGCATGTTCGACCGTTTCCGGGGCCGGATGATCTTTCCCATCAAGAACCTGGCAGGGCAGGTCATCGCCTTTGGCGGGCGCATCATCGCCGACGAGGACCAGGCCAAGTACATCAACAGCAGCGATTCGGCCATCTACAAGAAAGGCGAGCATCTTTACGGATTGTTCCAGGCGCGCCGGGCCATGACCCAGCACAAGACGGCCATGCTCACCGAAGGGTACATGGACGTGCTGACCTTGCACCAGTACGGCTACAACATGGCCTGCGGGGCGCTGGGCACCGCGCTGACGCCGGACCAGGTCAAGCGGCTGGGCGGGTTCTGCTCCACGGTGGAGCTGCTGTTCGACGGTGACAATCCCGGTCGCAAGGCGGCCATGCGCGCCTGCGAAATGCTGCTGACGCGCGGCATGCGCTGCAAGGTGGTGCTGCTGCCCGACGGAGAGGACATCGACAGCCTGCTGCACGAGCAGGGCAAGGACGCCTTCGAGGCGCTGCGCAAGAGCGCTCCCGATGGGCTGGAATTCTGCATCGACACCCTGCGCACGCTCTATTCGCCGGGCGACGCGCTGGAGTGGTCGCGCAACCTGCTGCGGCAGGCCGGGGCGGGGCACGCGGACGGCCAGTTGCTGGCGTCGCGTTTTCTGTCGCGCATCGCTTCCGGCCTTGGCATCCGCGAGGAAGCCATCCGCGAAGGGCTTTCGGGTGATTTCTACAAGGGTGCCGCAGCGGCCGCACCCGGCGGGAGAGAGGCGCGCCAGTCCGCGCCCCAGCGCCGGGTGGATGCCGTGCACACCAGCGGCGACGCCCCGGCCAAGCGTGACCGGGCGGTGATGTTCTTTCTGGTGCGCTACCCGCACCACTTCGCCCGTCTGCGCGAGGCAGGGGCCGAACTGGTGCTGGCCAGTCCCTGGGCACGGGAACTGTGGGGCAAGATGGCCAGCCACGGCGCAGAGCCGGAACAGCTGCTGCCCAATCTTTCGGAACGCGAAAAGGAATTCTGGATCAGGTGCAGGACGGGCGATGTCCCGCCCCGCGACAAGGAACTCGAGGAATTGCAGGATCTGCTTTCCGGCATCGAATCGGTGACCACACGGGAACTCGGCGCATCAAGCATGATGGCCGCCCTTCGCCAGACGGCGACTTCCACCGACCCTGCCGCAGGCATTGAATTGCTCAGGGCCCTTCAGGAAACGTTGGGGAGATCGAATGGGTAACATCAAGGATATTCAGCAGATCAAGTCGCTCATCGCCAAAGGCAAGGTAAGCGGCTTTCTGACCTTCGACGAGGTCAACAAGGCCCTGCCGGCAGAGGTCAACACGCCCGAGCAGATCGAGGAGATCATCGGGATCTTCGACCAGCTCGAGATCGCCATCGTCGATACCGAGAAGGACGGCAAGAAGATCTCCGTGTCGCCCGGCGAGTCGGAAGAGGAACCTTCCGGCGAACCGGGGCTGGACCTGGTGGAGGACGAGGAGTCGGCGGACTATTCGTCGCGCTCCACCGATCCGGTGCGCATGTACTTGCGCGAAATGGGTGCCGTGCCGCTGCTTGACCGCGACGGCGAGGTGCTGATCGCCAAGAAGATCGAACTCGGCGAGCAGGACGTGTTGTACGCCCTGGTGGAAGTGCCGGTGGCGGTAGAGGAACTGATCAACGTCGGCGAGGACCTGAAGCAGAACCGCATCAAGCTGAAGGACGTCGTCAAGACCATAGAGGAAGACGACCCCAGCGAAGACGAGATGAACCAGCGCTCGCGGGTCATCCTGCTGCTGGACGAGATCAAGCATACCTACAAGAAGAAGCGCAAGGTCTACGCCAAGCTGGACGACTGCTGCACCCTTGAACGCCGGGTGACCGCCATCCAGAAGGAAATCCTGGGCTTCAAGGAAGACATCGTCAACCGCCTGCGCGACATCAAGCTGGAAAAGACCCTCATCGACCGGATCATCGAGACGGTGGAAGACTACGTGCGGCAGATGCACAACTGCCAGCGCGACCTTTCCGCCTACATCCTGTCCACGGGCAAGACCCAGGTCGAGATTCAGGACATCTTCCGCATGCTGGAAGCGCGCGAGATGAACCCCGTGGCCGCGTCCGCCGCGCTGGGCATGACGGTGGAAGAGCTGTTCTCGTTCAAGGAAATGATCATCGGCAAGATCGAGATCCTGAGCCGGTTGCAGGACAAGTGCTGCCACAACGTGACGGACCTTGAGGAAGTGCTGTGGCGCATCAAGCGCGGCAACACCCACGCCATGCGCGCCAAGCAGGAGCTGATCCGCTCCAACCTGCGCCTGGTGGTCAGCATTGCGAAAAAGTACACCAACCGCGGCTTGCAGTTCCTGGACCTGATCCAGGAAGGCAACATCGGCCTGATGAAGGCCGTGGACAAGTTCGAATACCAGCGCGGCTACAAGTTCTCCACCTACGCCACGTGGTGGATACGCCAGGCCATCACCCGCGCCATCGCCGACCAGGCCCGCACCATCCGCATTCCGGTGCACATGATCGAAACCATCAACAAGCTCATCCGCACCTCCCGCTACCTCGTGCAGGAACTGGGGCGCGACCCCACCCCCGAGGAAATCGCCGAGCGCATGGATTACCCCATCGACAAGGTGAAGAAGGTGCTGAAGATCGCCAAGGAACCCATCTCGCTCGAAACGCCCATCGGCGACGAGGAAGATTCCAGCCTCGGCGACTTCATCGAGGACAAGAAGGCAGTGGCCCCGGCGGAAGAGGTGGTCAACACCAAGCTGTCGGAGCAGATCGCCTCTGTCCTGGCCGACCTTACCCCGCGCGAGGAGCAGGTGCTGCGCAAGCGCTTCGGCATCGGCGAAAAGTCGGACCACACCCTTGAGGAAGTGGGCAAGCTGTTCAACGTTACCCGCGAGCGCATCCGGCAGATCGAGGCCAAGGCGCTGCGCAAGCTGCGCCACCCCGTGCGCAGCCAGATGTTGCGTTCATACTACGAAAGCTAGAATTCATGCGGCCGCCCATGGCGGCGCAACGCATTCGCTGATAAGATCAGGGGCGGCCAGCAGGCCGCCCCTGCCGCGTGTTGGGGGGCAACGGACAGCCGTTGTACGCACGTGGCGGCGCATACGCATGGCGCGGCTCCGTACCGGCCTGGCGATGCGTGGACTTGATATTCCGGTAGGAAGGACGGACACCCATGGCCGACAATACCTGCAACTGTTCACGCCGCCAGTGTACCTTCTCGGGCGAGGAGCGGCTGTGCGAGATGCTGGACCGCGCGGGCGTGCCGCACGACAGCAAGTGGCGCACGCTGATCTTCTACATGCGCGGGCTGGGCGAGTTCAGCACCCTGAATGACGACCAGAAGGCCCGCATCCAGCAACTGCTGGTGGACGTGCTGCACCGCCGCGACTTCAGCGAGCAGAGCTACCACGACGTGCTGCGGGCAGACCGCGACATCCGCGTGGAACCCTACGAATGCCGCATGCGCGAGGCGTTGCAGGAAGCCGAACGGCTGGCCCGCGAATTCCGCGCCATGCTGCACCAGCGGCGGGGCGACATGGACAAACTGGAGCAGGACAGCGTGCGCGCCGTGGAAAGCGGCCTGGACCCTGCGGAAGTGGTGCGCCTGTTGCGGGCCACCTTCAGCGAGGTGCGCGAGCAGATGGACAATGATGCCATCCGGGTGGGTGAACTGACCGTCACCGATCCGCTCACCGGCCTTGGCAACCGGCGTGCCTTCGATACGGCGCTGGCGGCGGGCGAGGCGGCCTGGAAGGGCGGTACGGCCCTGGCGCTGGTGCTGTTCGACGTGGACCGCTTCAAGCGGATCAACGACCAGCACGGCCACCGTATCGGCGATCAGGTGTTGCGCACCGTGGCCGAGGTGCTGCGCCGCAAGGTGGATGATTGCAACCGCAGCATGCCCGAGAGGGGCGGGGAATGTGCCTCGGTGGTGGCGCGCTATGGCGGCGAAGAGTTTGCCCTGGTGCTGACCGGAGAGGGCGCGCAGCGGGCAGGCGAGATCGCCGAGTCGGTGCGGTCCGGGCTGGAGAGCGTCAGCTTTGCCATCCGTGACGGGCAGGGCCAGGTGGTGGAGCATGGCGTGCGCGTGACCCTGAGCGCGGGCGTGGCCCACGCCGGGCCGGGCCTGGCAGAACCGCTGACGGACAGCCTGTTCGACCTGGCCGACAAGGCCCTGTACGAGGCCAAGCGCGAAGGCCGCAACCGGGTGCGGGTGGCCATGGACGCCACCTAGCGGGCAGGCGCCCGGCGCATGGCCGCGATATTCCCGCAACCTCTTCGTATACTTCAATGTCTTGCTGAATCATCAGGGGGCTGCCGGAAACGATGCCCCGTGTCTCTCCGTCTCGCGTGATGACGAGCTGAAGTCGCCCCGGCCATATGGTCTGGGCGTCTTTCGTTGTGACGGACAGCATTGGACACCCAGGGGCATTCTTTCGCGTGCACGGATTGCAGTGGGAAGGGAAAGGTGTATTCTGGAAACATCGACCCTTCTGCGCACGTCGCCCGCGACGCTGCTCCCCCTGAATCCCTGTTACGAGGGAGGCACGCCATGTCCACGAAGGTCCATCGCAACGATCCCAGGCCGACTCGCGCCGATGCCCCCGCGCGCCTGAGCCGCCGGGATTTTCTGCTGCTTACCGGCGGAACGGCCCTGGCGCTGGGCATTGCCTCCGGATTGCCGCCATGGCTGGGCCGGGCAGGGGCGGCCACGCCCCGCATGATGTCCGGCGGGCCGCTGCCGCTACCCGGCCAATCCGGCCTGTTCGGGGTTCTGAGCCCCACCGGACCGTTCACCCTTGCCGCCGGGCTTCAGGCCGGCTTGCTGCCCGCAACGGGCGGGCCTCTGCTGGCCTACACGACCGAACATCAGGGCATCGTCTACCATAACCCGGTGCTGGTGCTGGAGAAGGGGCAGGACTTCGCCGTGCGGATGGTCAACGGACTCGATCGGTTGGGTCCGGCACCCGTCGGCCACGGTTCCCACGGTGCCAGCGCCGGGGCAGCGCCATCCGGCCCGGACACCATCATTCACTGGCACGGCGTGGATTGCCCGTGGCAGCAGGCCGGGCATCCCATGTATGCCGTGGGACCGGGGGAGCATTACGATTACGCTTTTCCTGTAACCAACCGGGCGGGCACCTACTGGTACCACCCGCACCCGCACGGGGACACCGCGCGGCAGGCCTATCTCGGCCTGGCCTCGTTCTTCATCGTGCGCGACGACGCGGAACGCGCCTTTGCCCGCGAACTGGATCTGTCCCTGGGAACCACCGATATTCCGTTGCTGTTGCAGGATAAACGCATCGGCCCGGATGGCGGGCTGGTTTATGCACCCACCGAGGATGAACTGTTCATGGGGTATCTGGGCGACCGGATTCTTGCCAATGGCGCCCATCTGCCCACGCTGTCCGCGTCCACCAGGCTGTACAGGTTCCGCATGCTCAACGGTAGCACGGCGCGGATTTTCAACCTGGCTTTCACGGGAGGCGGTGCGGGCAAGGCCGGTGCGCGCCTGCCCATGACCCTGATAGCCAATGACGGCGGGTTCCTTCCCGCCCCGCTTCGGGTGGAAGGAGTGTTCCTGGCACCGGGCGAGCGGGTGGAGGTGCTGCTGGACCTGCGCGGCATGGAACTGGGGGCGCAGGTGTGGTTGCGCAATCTTCCCTTCGATCCCATGCACAACGAGATGGAGCACGGGACCGGAGAGGCTGGGCACGACAACACGGGCGGGGCCCACGCCGGTGCGGTTACGCCCACCGGTCCCGCACGGGGAATGGAAATGGGTCATGACGGTTCCATGGCCCACGGCATGAACCGTGCCACCCTGCCAGCAACAACGGGCAGCCTGGCTGGCCCAAGTGGGCCGGGTGGGCAAGGCGGAACAAGTGGGCAGGGCGGACACGCAGGGCACGGGAGCGGGCCTGCGTCCGGCAGTGCAGATGGGGAATCTGCCGGGCTGGCCGAGGGCGGCGACTACCCCATCCTGCGGGTGTCGGTGGATCGCACGGAACGTTACGACCGCAAGATCCCCGAAAAATTGCCTGTACCGGGCGAGCCCGTGCCCGCCACGGGGGGGCAGCCCGCGTTCAGTCGTGTGCTGCGGCTGGAAGCCAACGGCAAGCGCTGGACCATCGCCGGGGAAACCTTTGTCATGGACCGTCATCCCATCACCGTGCCGGACAGGCGCCACGAGACGTGGGCCATGGAAAATGCGGCTCGCAGCATGCCGCACCCCATGCACCTGCACGGGTATTTCCTGCGGGTGCGCGAACGGCGGGGCAGCCCGGCGCAGGTGCGCGCCCTGGCCGTGGACGGCACGGGCAGGTTGCCCACCGACCTTGGCCTGAAGGATACTGTTCTGGTGTGGCCCGGTGAAACGGTGCTGGCCGACGTGAACTTCGGCAATCCCGCTTACCCCGGCGAACAGATATTCCTGTTCCACTGCCACAATCTGGAGCACGAGGACCAGGGGATGATGGTCAACGTGCGCTTGCCGTAGGCGGTTCGTCTCACGGGCATCCCGTTCGCCATCAGTTCCGGGATCCCTCTGTGTTCCGGGCGCGTTCCATGACCGCGAAATCCCCCCACGGGGATACCGTTGCCCGCTTCGCCGCCTGAAGCCGGGTCCGCATCGTCGTGCCTGCGTTGTCGACGCCCCGCAGCCAGCGGAAGGGAGTACGAAGCGCTGCTTGTCCGTACGGGAACTGGGAGGGCGGGCATGCCATGCCCCTGTCGCATCCCCGGAATTTCACGCATCATTCCCGCGAGCCATGGTGTTGTGAATTTTCCGGTCCTGCCCTAACGAGAAAGCAGTCCCCCGGGCCATGCCGCCCGACACGCATGCGGGGTCCCTTCCCGCGCAACATTCCATCACGACGCAGGTTTTCCATGTCGCCCGAAGCTCCCCCCTACCGGTTCGCCCTGCTCGCGCATTCGCCCGACGTGGCCGAGTCCGTCCGGCTTTTCGTGCATGATTCCGGTTACGACACCCAGTTCCGCATCGTGAATTTCACGACGGCCGTGTCCGTGGCCAGGGAATGCCTGCAAAGCGGCACGGAAGTGGTCATCTGCCACGGCGGCACCGGCAACAGCATTCTGCAGGCCCTTGGACATTCCGTGGTCGCGATCGACCGCACGGACATGGACGTCATCAAGACCGTGCGGCGGGCGAGCGCGGTCGGCCGGGACATGGTTCTGGCCGCGTACCTGGACGAGGAGCACGACATGGAGGCCATCGAAGAGCTTCTCGACGTGCGGCTTCACCATATAGCCTACTCCTCGTCCGAGGAACTTTTCGCCTCGATAGACGACCTGTACCGGCAGGGGGTGCGCGTTCTCGTGGGCGGCGGGGTCAGCAAGGCGTACATGGAACGCCTGGGCGGCACGGGGTTCGTCATCGCGCCGAACAGGCACAGCATCGAAAAGGCCTTCCGCCAGGCGGAGGCGATAGCTCGCCGCAAACGCCGCGAAATAATGCAGCACGAGGATCTGCTCGCGGTCTTCAAGCAACTGGGCGAAGGCGTGGTGAGCGTGGACGCGGCGGGCAGGCTTCTGTTCGTCAACCAGCGGGCGCTGAACCTGCTCCGGCTGCCGCGCGGGCTGGGGGCTCAGGCCGGGGCGATCCTCGAAAGGCTGCTTTTGCCCGAGGTGCTTGCGAGCAGGGCGCCGAGTCAGGATGCGCTGGTTGAAATAAACGGCGCGCAACTCGTGGTCGCCACGCTGCCCACCTTTATCCATCACGGCGAGCCGGGCGCGGTCGCGCTCTTTCAGGATGTCGCCGCGCTGCAGAAAATCAACCGCAAGATCGGCGAGGAACTCTACGCCAAGGGTTTTGTCGCCCGCTATGATGTGGAGGACATTCTGGGACAAACCCCCGGCATCCGCACCCTGAAGAAGAAGATTCTAGATTTCGCCCCGACCTCGGCAGCGGTTCTCATAAACGGCGAAACCGGCACGGGGAAGGAACTCGCGGCGCACGCCCTTCACAAACGGAGCACGCGCAGCGCCCACCCCTTCGTGGCGGTGAACTGCGGCGCCGTTCCGGAAAACCTGCTGGAGAGCGAACTCTTCGGCTATGAAGAGGGCGCGTTTACCGGCGCCCGCCGAGGCGGAAAGGCCGGATTGTTCGAACTGGCGAACAACGGCACCCTGTTTCTGGACGAGGTGGGCGAGATAAGCCACGAAATGCAGTTGCGCCTGCTGCGCGTCCTCGAGGCGGGCGAAGTCATGCGCGTGGGCGGCAGCCGCTTTCTGCCGGTGGAGGTGCGGATCGTCAGCGCATCGCACAAGCCACTGTTGCAACTGGTGGCCGAACGGAAATTCCGCCGCGATCTGTACTACCGTCTTTCCACCTTGAAGATTCAGGTGCCCCCCCTGCGGGAGCGGCTGGACGACGCGGCGCTGCTCGTCCGCAAGCTGCTGCCCCGCTACGGTAAAGCGGAAAGTGTGCTCTGTCCCGAACTGGAACGGCAGATACGCACGTGGAATTGGCCGGGCAATATCCGGGAATTGCTGGCTGTCATGGAAAGCTACCTCATCCAGTTGAAAACGGACGGGTCCGACCCGGAGCTGTTCGCGGCCATACTGCAGGAGAACATGATGCCGGAACACGCCGATATCGGCGTCGCGTCGCCTTTTCCGTCACTGTTCGATCCCGAAGGAACACTGCGGGACAACTTGAACGAGGCCAGGCGGTTCATCGTCGAACGGACCGTGACCTTTCATGGCGGGGACAGGAAGGCCGCCGCCCGCTCGCTCGGGATCAACTATTCCACCCTCTGGCGGGCCATGTCGCATGGCGGTTCACCGGAGCCTTCAGACAGCGAGTCCGGGTAGTCCCGATCATCCTTCCCGGCGCGATGCGCTTTTGCGTTTTTGCATTTGAAATGCATTTCTGCAAAAAAAACTGCTTCCGCCCCCCTTGTGACTGTCGTGCGCATGCCCGATGTGCTGTGAAATAAGTCCAACAAGAAAGGGATGTTGCACGGGCAGTCATTTTCCGTCACTTTTATGTGGTGGAATGGAAACAGTTTATATTCAAGACTGTTACGACGGATTCCCGCTGTCCACTCCGTGCTTGGCGGGCGCGGCGTGGTATGCTTCGTGCTATTCCCCGACCGCGCGGCGTACGCGCTGGTAGAGAATATCGCGGACAAAGGGAGGTCTGGTCGTATGAGTGAATGTGCCGCAAAGGCAAAGTATCCCGCCACGTCGGGAGAGCGCTGGACATGGTGCACCGCCCGCGAAGCCGAAGCGCTGTTTGCCGGAACGAAAGAGCTTGCGGTTCTGGATGTGCGCGAGCAGGGGGAGTTTACCCGGGGGCATATCCTGTTGGCTTCGTGCGTGCCGCTCAGCCGGCTTGAGCTGCTTGCCGAAGACCTTGTGCCGTGCCGACGCACGCTGATCGTGCTTGTCGACGATGGCGACGAGAAATGTTCTCCCCGGGCGGAAAGGGCGGCGAGCCGCCTGGCGGACATCGGGTATTCGCAACTGCGGGTACTGAAGGGCGGCATGCGGGCCTGGCTTTCGGAAGGCCTGACGGAGGTCTCCGGGGTGGGCGCGTTGAGCAAAGGCTTCGGCGAATACGTGGAGTCGCGGCTGCACACTCCGGCGCTTGACCCGGCAGAGGTTAAGCAGCTTCTCGAACAGGAAAGGAACTCCGTCATCATCGACGTGCGTCCGCGCGACGAATACACCCGCATGAACATCCCCGGGGGGATAAACGCCCCCGGTTGCGAGGTGCTGTACCGCTTCGCCGACCTGGTGCCCGACGCGAACACCACGGTCATCATCAACTGCGCCGGTCGCACGCGCAGCATCATCGGCACGCAGACCCTGCTGAACGCAGGCGTTCCCAACCGCGTCTTCGCGCTGAAGGGCGGGACGATGAACTGGCGGCTGTCCGGCCTTTCGCTTGCCTTCGGCACCGCCGAATGTTCCGCCCCGCCTTCCCTGAAATCCATCGAATACGCGCGGCAACGCGCCTTCGCCATAGCCGAGGCGTTCGCCATCCCTTTTGCCGAGGCCGACGAGGTGCATGCCTGGCAGAAAGAGGCGGACGGCACGACGCTGTATCTTTTCGACGTGCGGCAGCCCGAGGAATTCGAAACCGGACACTTGCCTGGCTCGCGCAACGCGCCCGGAGGCCAGTTGGTTCAATCGACTGATGAATACGCCGCTGTGCGCAACGCGCGCTTCGTCCTCGTGGACGATACGGAAATCCGCGCGATCATGACCGCGCATTGGCTCAAGCAGATGGGCCTTCCCCACGTGTACGTGCTGCGTGGGGGGCTTGGCGGGTCGGGCTTGGGGGCGGGGGGCCTGGACACGGGCACCGTCGCCCCCGCATGCAGCTATGCGCCGCCCGCGACGGAGACGATTCCGGCCCCGGTCCTTGCGGCACGGCTGGAGGCGGCCCCCGCGTGCCTGGTCATCAACGTGGGCGGCAGTGGCGCGCACCGCAAGGGGCACATCCCCAGGGCGGCCTGGGTCGCCCGGGGGTATCTGGAGCTGGCGCACGCCTGCCATCCGGACGCCACCGAGGTCGTCGTCACGTCGGACACCGAATATCATGCGCGGCTTGCCGCGGCCGACGCGGCGTTGCTGTGGGACAAGGCCCCGGTCAGGGTGCTCGCGGGCGGCAACCCCGCCTGGGCCTCGGGCGGCTTTCCGCTGGCGACGGGCATGCCGTGGGCGTTGTGCGCCGAGGATGACGCCTGGTACAGGCCATACCAGGATCCCGACGCTTCGCCGGACGCCATGCACAGTTATTTTGATTGGGAGTTCGGACTTGTGGAGCGCATCAGAAAGGACGGTGCAGTGTCCTTTCAGTTGTTCGAGAAAAAGTGACACGTATTGCAGAGGCTCTCTGGATATGCACAACATTTTTCTGATTCGGAGGAGCAATGTACACACTGATCAGATCATTGTTTTCGGCCCTGCTCATCCTTGCCATGTGCGCCAGCACGGCATTCGCCAAGGGCGATACGCTGACCGTCGGCATCGTCCAGGGCTGTAAGGCGCTGGACCCCCAGAACACGATAGCCGGCGTGACCTACGGCGTCGTCGTGCACATCAACGAAACGCTTGTAGGCTTGGAGGACGGAAAGCTCGTTCCGCTTCTGGCGCAAAGCTGGAAAATGCTGGACGACAAGGTTTCGTACGAATTCAAGCTGAAGCCGGGCGTGAAGTTCCATAATGGCGAGACCATGACCGCGGACGACGTCGTCTTTTCCTTCAAGCGGGCGCTCAGCCCCGCTGGCGTGGCCATCAAGTCGTTCTCCATGTATCTGGCCGACGCGAAGAAGATCGACGACCACACCGTGGTGCTGCGGGCCGTTAGTCCCATGGGCGAAACCTTTCTCGGCAGCTTGAGCCACCCGTGGGCGTCCATCTTCAGCAAGAAGGCTGTGGAAGCTTCCGGCCCGGATTACGGGCAGCACCCCGTGGGCACCGGCAAGTTCAGGTTGAAGGAACTGGTGCCCGGCGACCGCGTGGTGCTGGAGCGTTTCGACGGCTACCACGGCACGAAGGCCCGCGTCAGGAATCTGGTGTTCCGTTCCATCATCGAGGCCACCAGCCGTACCATCGAACTGGAAAGCGGCGCCGTCGACACGATCATGGACGTCGCCCCTGTCGACGTCAGCCGCATCAAGGATAACCCGGCCCTCGAGGTGGTGTCCGTGCCGTCGTCCCGTAGCTACCACATCGGTTTCAACCTGAAGAAGGCCCCCTTCGACAATCGCAAGGTGCGCGAAGCCGTGAACATGGCCCTCAACCGTCCGGGCATCATCAAGGTAGTCTTCCGGGGCCAAGCCGAAGCGGCACGCGGCCCGGTGCCCTCCACCATCACCTACAACAAGTTCGGGAATTCCCCTGAAACGCCCTACGATCCGGCGGCGGCCAGGAAGCTGCTGCAGGAAGCCGGCTTTCCAAAAGGGTTCAAGACGGCCCTGCTGATTCCCGACCGCACCGACTATCTGGGCATCGCCACGGTGGTCCAGAACAACCTTCGGGAAATAGGCATCGACATGGAAGTCAAGGTCATCGAGTCCGGCTCCTTCCTTGATGTGGTCCGCGAAGCCGACCATGATCCCTATCTCACCAACTGGGGGGGCAACGTGCCCACGGCGGACCCGTTCTTCTCCATGACGCCGCTGTTCCACTCGCGAGGCATCGGTCAGACGAACCGCTACTACTACAGCAACCCCCGGGTGGACGAGTTGCTCGACAAGGGCGTCCAGACTCCCGAAGGCCCGGAAAAGGCGGCGATCTACGGCGAGATATGGGACATCCTCAACGCCGACCTGCCCCAGACGACGCTGCTGGCCCCAATGAACTTGTACGGCAAAGTGAAGAACCTGAAAGGCATCGAGTATTCGCCCACGGTGATCAACTACTTCGGCAATGCGTACTTCGAATAGCTAGAAACCGTTCCTTTCCGGCCGGTACGGGTGCTGCCCGTACCGGCCGGAAAGGACAGGCGCATATTGCCGCCGGTTGCAGGCCACAGGGGGCACGGCGCCCGCTATCTGCACATCCCGTCCCGGCATGAGGAGGCGCATGCATGTTCCCGTACCTGATTCGCAGGATTCTCGCGATGATACCCGTAGCCGTCGGGGTGTCGCTCATCATCTTCACGCTGCTGTACATCACCCCCGGCGATCCCGCCCGCCTGTTCCTGGGCCAGGAGGCAAACGAGGAAAGCCTTCAGGAATTCCGCCGCGAGCACGGGTTGGACAAGCCGTTCCTCACCCGCTACCTCTCCTTCGCTTACGATGTCGTCGTGCATCAGGACCTTGGCCGGTCCTACGCCACGCGCCGCCCCGTGTCGGGGGAGATAGCGTCCACGTTTCCGGTCACGCTGAACCTGTCGCTGGGGGCCATCGCGCTTGCCACCGCGCTGGGCATGACGTTCGGGGTGGTCTGCGCCGTCAAGCAGTATTCCATCTTCGACAACGTCACCATGGTCATCGCCATGCTCGGCATTTCCACCCCCATATTCTACCTGGGCATCCTGCTCATTCTCTGGTTTTCGGTGCGGCTGCGATGGTTGCCGTCCTCCGGCTTCGACACCATGAGCCAGCGCCTGCTGCCGTGGATCACGCTGTCGGCGACCTCGATGTCGATCATCACCCGCATGACGCGCTCGAGCATGCTCGAGGTCATCCGCTCGGACTACATCCGCACCGCGCGGGCCAAGGGGCAGAAAGAGTCGGTCATCATCATCAAGCATGCCCTGCGCAACGCGCTCATCCCTATCATAACCATCGTCGGCATCCAGTTGGGCCATCTCATGGGCGGCTCGATTCTCGCCGAATCCGTCTTTTCCATTCCGGGCGTCGGTCGTCTTGCGGTGGACGGCATCAAGGCCCGCGACTACCCCGTCGTGCAGGGGGCAGTGCTGTACATAGCCATGGCGTACATGGTTCTCAATCTCATCGTGGATTTCCTGTACGCCTGGGTGGATCCCCGCCTGCGCACCCGTTACAGGTGATTCCGCCGCGCCGCGCTGTCCCGCCCGGTAAACAGGTTTTCATCCCATCAAGAGGGGCGATATGTTCACGTTGCGTAAGAACAGCAATCTTCATCTGACGCTGGTGCGCCTGAGCCGCAACAGGCTGGCGGTGCTGGGCCTGATAGTTCTACTGCTGCTTGTGGCGACGGCGGTATTCGCGCCGTGGCTCGCGCCGTACCATTTCGCGACGCAGGACCTACTGGCCGCCTTCGAGCCGCCAAGCTGGGCGCATCCGCTGGGTACGGACGACTTCGGCCGCGACATTCTGAGCCGCATCATCTACGGCGCGCGGGTGTCCCTGCAGGTGGGCATTTTCGCGGTGGCCATCGCCATGGTGTTCGGCGGCGTGCTGGGGGCCATCTCTGGGTATTACGGCGGGCGCATCGATGGCGTGATCATGCGCGTCATGGATATCCTGCTCTCCATTCCGCAGATATTGCTTGCCATCTCCATTGCGGCGGCGCTTGGTCCCGGGCTGTTGAACTTGACCATCGCGGTGGGCGTCGCCGCGCTGCCCACCTTCGCCCGCGTGGTGCGCGGGGCCGTGATGTCGATCGTCGGGCAGGAGTTCATCGAGGCCGCCCGCTGCATGGGGGCCTCGGACGCATGGATCATCGCGCGCCACATCCTGCCCAATTGCAGCGCGCCCATCATCGTGCAGTCGACCCTGCGCGTGGCGCAGGCCATTCTGGCCGCCGCGGCGCTGAGTTTTCTCGGCCTCGGCATCCAGCCGCCGTTTCCCGAATGGGGCGGCATGCTGGCGGGCGCGCGCGGCTACGTGCGCGACTATGCCTACATGACCATTTTTCCTGGGCTTGCCATCATGATCACCATCATGGCCCTCAACTTCCTTGGTGACGGACTGCGCGACGCCATGGACCCCAAGATGAAAAGATAGGGGAGACCCACATGCCGCAACACGACGAAATTCTTTTGGACATCAGTGACCTGCGTGTCCAGTTCCATACGGACACGGGCCTCGTGAAGGCCGTCGAAGGTCTCAACCTGCGCCTGCGCAAGGGAGAGGCCCTGGGCCTGGCGGGAGAGACGGGCGCGGGAAAGACCACCACCGCCCTTGCGATCATGCAGATCATCGCCTCGCCCCCCGGCCGGATAGCCAGCGGCAGCATTCACTTCGAGGGAAAGGACATGCTGGCGCTGTCCGAAGAGGAAAAGCGGCATGTCCGGGGCGGAAAGATATCCATGATATTTCAGGACCCCATGACCTCGCTGAACCCCGTGCTGCCGGTGCAGGAGCAGATCGCCGAAATGGTGCGCCTGCACAATGCCGTGACCGAGGCCGAGGCGCTCGACAAGGCCCGAGACATGCTGGGGCTGGTGGGCATCCGTCCGGAAAGGGGAGGGGATTACCCGCACCAGTTCAGCGGCGGCATGAAGCAGCGGGTCGTGATCGCCATCGCGCTTGCCTGCAACCCCTCGCTGCTGATCGCCGATGAACCCACCACCGCCCTCGACGTGACCATCCAGGCGCAAGTTCTGGAAGTCATGCGCGAACTGAAACAGCATTACAACACCGCGACCATCCTCATCAGCCACGACCTCGGCGTCATCGCCGAATTGTGCGATTCGGTGGCCGTCATGTACGCCGGGCGCATAGTCGAGACGGCGGACGCGAAAAGCCTGTACGCCAATCCGCTGCATCCTTATACGCAGGGGCTTTTCCAGTCCATTCCCGACCTGACGAAGAATGTGAAGCGCCTTTTCTCCCTGCCGGGGCTTCCGCCCGACCCCACCGATCTGCCTGCCGGCTGCTGCTTTTCCCCGCGCTGCGAGCATGCTGACGATACGTGCAGGAACATGCAGCCCGAATTGCGCGAAATAACGGCGGGGCATTTCGCGGCCTGCTTCAAGGCCGCCTGAAACACCGGCTCTCGCCCTTGCCGACGAAGGAACATGCCATGAATACCGGACACGATACCCCGCTCATCCAGACCCGCAATCTGAAGAAGCACTTCGCGACGCCCAGGGGCGCCCTGCACGCCGTGGACGATGTCGACATCTCCATCGCCAAGGGCGAAACGCTGGGCCTGGTCGGGGAGTCGGGCTGCGGCAAGTCCACGTTCGGGCGAGTGGTCATCCGCCTGCTGGATGCGACGGCAGGCTCCGTGCTGTTCAACGGCGCGGACATAGTCAGCTACAACGCCAAGGATCTGCGCGCATTCCGGAAAAAGGCGCAGATGGTTTTCCAGGATCCCTATTCCTCGCTGAATCCTCGTCTGTCCGTGGAGCAACTCATTTCCGAGCCGTTGCGCATCCACAGGGTCTGTGTCGACGAGCGGGAGATCACCGGGCGGGTCAGGCAACTGATGGATATCGTCGGACTTGCCCAGCGGCTGGCCACGTCCTTTCCGCACGAACTGGACGGGGGGCGCCGGCAGCGCATCGGCGTGGCCAGGGCGCTTGCGCTCAACCCGGAATTCATCGTGCTGGACGAGCCGGTTTCGTCGCTCGACGTGTGCATCCAGGCGCAGATACTGAACCTGTTGCAGGATCTCAAGGACGAATTCCGATACACCTACCTGTTCATCACGCACGACCTCAGCGTGGTCCGGCACATTTCCGACCGCATCGCGGTCATGTACCTTGGCAAGGTGATAGAGTTGGCGGACCATTTGGAAATATTCAATAATCCTTCGCATCCCTATTCCCAGGCCCTGCTTTCCGCCATTCCCATTCCGCGCATCGACGCCTCGCGCAAGAACAGGATACTTCTGGAGGGTGACGTGCCGAGTCCCATCAATCCCCCCGCCGGTTGCCGGTTTTACGGACGCTGCCCGTCCCGGCGGGACGATTGCAAGACGCGTTCGCCCGAGTTGGAGCAGATCGCCCCAGGCCATTTCGTGGCCTGTTTTCATCCTGGCCCCATCCGAAAACCGGGGGGGTGCGGGGCGTGACGGGCGCCGCACGCGGGATCGGACACGCGACAACGGGGGAGATGCCGTGAACCGAAAAACGTTGCGCAAGATACTCGAACCCCGGCCGGACGAGGCGGACGCGCCGCGCTGGCAGGCAGCGGTCCCCTTGGTCACCAATCCGTTCCTGCTGATCGAAGTGGCGCAGTTCGCGCTGGTCGGAGGCTCGGTCGTCCTGATTTCCCTGTGCGTCGGCCTTTTCTGGACGGACGGGGGCCTGACGCTGCCCGACCTCGTCATTGCGGTGCAGGCCGCCCTTGCGACGGCGGTGGCGATTGTCATCGGGTTCGCCGCCATTGCCGTCCTGTTTTTCGACAATCGGTACTTCGCCCTGTACCAGATGGATTCTGGAGGTATCTACCATGAAGGAACCAGGGGGCACAGTGAAGGCGATACCGTCCTCTGCCGCAACGTGCTGCCGTACCCCGTGGCCGGGGCAGTGAGGGCACGGCGTACGCGCAGCCGGTACTTGCCGTGGGAAAAGGTGCGCTCGTTCCAGAGCGTTCCTTCGCTGCGGGTGATCATTCTGCGCCGGGGCTTCTGGCACATGCTCCACTTGTACATGCCAAGCGCCGAAACGCACGAAACCGTCGCGCGCTACCTTGCGACGCGGTTGAAGAACGCTGGATAGCCTTTTTCGCAGGTCCGCAAGGCGGCGTTTGTCCGTTCAACACTCAACGCAACAGGGGCCGGGTATGAAAATCACCGCAGTGGAAGTTTTTGACCTTGATGTCGAGGGAACCGCCATTCCCTGGCATCCCGTGGTCGTGCGCATCCATACGGATGAGGGCATCAGTGGGGTTGGCGAGGCGGGTCTGGCGTATGGCAGCGGGCACTCGGGCGCCGCCGGCATGCTGGTGAACCTGGCCGAGGAGTTTTTGCTCGGTAAGGACCCCACGGAAACGGAAAGCATCTGGAACACACTGCAAACGCATACGTTCTGGGGGTATAGCCCGGGTCCGGTCATCTACGGGGCGATCAGCGCCATCGACATCGCCTTGTGGGACATCAAGGGCAAGGCTCTGGGCCTGCCCGTGTACAAACTGCTGGGCGGCCCGTGCCGCGAAAGGATCAGGACCTACGCGAGCCAGGTGCAGTTCGGCTGGAGCCCCGACAAGGAGGTCTGGCTGCACAGGCCGGAAGATTACGCCCGCGTGACGCGTATCATGGTGGACGAAGGCTTCACCTGCGTGAAAGTCAACCCGCTGCGCTTCGGTCCCAACGGCGAATTTCTTCCCCAGATCGGCGGCAAGCTGCCAGCCAGTACCGTCAGCGCCATGGCCGACAGGGTGCGGGCGGTGCGCGAGGAAGGCGGCCCCGACCTCGACATCCTCATCGAGTTCAACTCCCGCTGCGCCACCGAGGCCGCCGTGCAACTCGGACAGCGTCTGGAGGAATTCGACATCATGTACCTTGAAGAGCCGGTACACTTCATGGACATGAGTCTCATGCGCGACATGAAGGCCCGCGTGAACATCCCGCTCGCAGGCGGCGAGCGTCTGTACACCCGCTGGCAGTTCCTGCCCTACCTGCAGGAACGCATCATCAGCCTTGCCCAGCCCGACATCGGCCTGGCCGGCGGCTTCACCGAGGTGAAGAAGATTTGCGATCTCGCCCACATCTTCGACGTGCAGACGCAGATGCACGTCTGCGGCGGTCCCGTGGGCGTGGCCGCAAGCCTGCACATGGCCGCGGCCGTGGTGAACTACACCCTGCACGAGCACCATGTGCGCCTGCGCCACCCCGGCACCCGGGCCATCGTGAAGGAGGACTACCAACCGCACAACGGCTGCTTCGAACTGCCCGAGGGGCCGGGGCTGGGGATCGAACTCAATGATGAGGTCGTGAACAGGTCGCCCAGGAAGTGCGTGAAGCTGAATAACGCCTGAGGGACCGGTGCGGCGTGGGCGAAGGGGAGGGCTGCCGGGCGGGGATGTTCCCCATGCCGGTGAGCCGCTTCCCTCATGACGGCACCCCCGAGGCCGCGTGCCCGGAAGGCTTGGCGCGCCCCGCGTGCATGAAGAAGCCCGCCGACCCCATGCAGGGGCGGCGGGCTTGGTGTTTCCGTGTCGGGAACCGTGGCGCTGGTGCGCTACTTGTTCATCACGTTCAGGAATTCGCGGTTGCTCTTGGTGGCGCGCATCTTGTCCAGCAGGAATTCCATGCTGTCGATGGGCGACATGGGCGCCAGGATCTTGCGCAGGATCCACACGCGGTTGAGCACTTCGTCCGACAGCAGCAGGTCTTCCTTGCGGGTGCCGGTGCGGTTGATGTCGATGGCCGGGAACACGCGCTTTTCGGCCAGGTGGCGTTCCAGGTAGATTTCCATGTTGCCGGTGCCCTTGAACTCTTCAAAGATCACTTCGTCCATGCGCGAGCCGGTGTCGATGAGGGCGGTGGCGATGATGGTCAGGCTGCCGCCTTCCTCGATATTGCGCGCCGCGCCAAAGAAGCGCTTGGGGCGTTGCAGGGCGTTGGCGTCCAGACCGCCGGACAGCACGCGACCGGAAGAGGGGGTGACGGCGTTGTATGCGCGGCCCAGACGGGTGATGGAGTCGAGCAGGATGACCACGTCGCGCTTGCGTTCCACCAGGCGCTTGGCCTTTTCCAGCACCATCTCGCAGACCTGCACGTGACGCTGCGGGGGTTCGTCGAAGGTGGAGCTGACCACTTCGGCGTTCTTCACCGTGCGTTCCATGTCGGTCACTTCCTCTGGCCGCTCGTCGATGAGCAGCACGATGAGGTACGCATCCGGATGGTTGGCGTTGATGGAGTTGGCGATGGTCTGGAGCAGGATGGTCTTGCCGGTGCGGGGGGGCGCCACGATCAGGCCGCGCTGGCCGCGGCCCACGGGGGCCATCATGTCGATGACGCGGCTGGAGTAGTTCTTGTCCCCGTTCTCCATGGTGAACTGGCGGTCGGGGTAGATGGGCGTAAGGTTGTCGAACAGAACGAGGTTCTTGGCGTTTTCCGGCGGCTCGAAGCCGATCTCGGTCACCTTCAGCAGGGCGAAGTAGCGTTCGCCTTCCTTGGGCGGGCGGATCTGGCCGGAAACCACGTCACCCTTGCGCAGGTTGAAGCGGCGAATCTGCGACGGCGAAACATAGATGTCGTCGGGGCCGGGCATGTAGCTGCACAGCGGTGAACGCAGAAAGCCGAAACCGTCGGGCAGTATTTCCAGCACGCCGTCGCCGTAGATGGCGCCGTTCTGCGAAGCGCAGGCCTGAAGCAGGGCAAAGATCAGCTCCTGCTTGCGCATGCCGCTGGCGCCTTCGACGTTGTATTGCTCGGCAAGCTCCATGAGCTCGCTCATGCTCTTGATCTTGAGTTCCGAAAGATTCATGGCCGTCTCGGAACCCTGGACGTTCTTCTTTTTCCTCATAGGCGTGGTGGGGGACTGCTTTTGGAAGGGTGTGGGGGTGTATGGAAGGGTGTCATTACAGCCTACCGCACGGCACGAAAGACCGCACAATGGCGATCCGTACGCAAGCGAAGACTGTTGTCGGAATGACGGTATGAAGGAAAATCGTTGTGGTGGACGGGCGGGAACACTGTGTCGGGTCCGAAGCCGGGTTTTCGTTGCCCGGTAAGGAGGGAAGGAGACCCATAAGAGAGGTGTTGCAATGTTCGGTTGCTTCCACCCGCCGTACAAGGGGCTACCTAGCCCATTCGACAGGGGATGGCAAGGGGTCTACTCGCTTTTTTCCCTGGCTTGCAGGACATCCTGGAACATCTCTTCGATTTCGGTGCGTACGTTGTCCTGGGTCCGGTCCAGTACGCAGGCCAGTTCCAGGGTGATCAGTCCCATGGCCTGTTCCAGCAGGCGGCGTTCGCCGAACGAGAGTTCCTTGTCCCGGCCGATGAGCAAGAGTTCGCGCAGCACGTAGGCAACGTCCGCAAGATCGCCGCTCTTCAGTTTTTCGGAGTATTCACGGTAGCGGCGGTTCCAGTTCTGGCCGGTGTAGCCGGTAAAGCCTGTGCGGTCGCGCAGTGATTCGAGGATGTCGGCCCCCATCTCCGGTGCACACAACGGGCGCAGCCCCACATTGGCGGCATTGCGCACGGGCACCATGAGGGTCACGTTGTTGCCTAGGATACGGACGATATAAAAGTCCGTGGCAACGCCGCCAACCACTTGCGACTCGACGCGTTCGACCTTGCCGACGCCTTGAGCCGGGTAGACGACGAGTTGATCCTGGGCAAACACTCGGAACTCCATGCGGGGAAAACAAGGTTGAATTCGGCAGGAAAAGACACTCTACTCCAATCCGCAGCAAGAGTCCATCCCGCTGGCGGTCAGCAGCAGTGCACAGGGCCGGGGCGCGCCACCGCAAGGCGGCTTGCAGTCGGCGCGCATGCGCATGGGACAAGGGGAAAAACGCGGAACAGCCCCGGTGATGCCCCAGGAGCCCATCCGCAATGGGGGGCACGCCAGGCACCGGCGTGGTGCGGACACGCATCGCCCGTCCGGCTTGCCGGTTGCCGCCAGTTCTGCTTCGGGCAGGCTGTGGCCCTGCCGCGTCACTCCGGCTTGTAGGCGTTGGCGAACTGGGTGGCGGCGGCAGCGCCCTGGCTGGCAAAGGTGGTCATGGCCTGCACGGCGGCGGGCAGCAGGGTGTCCAGCAGATCCTGTTCCGGACCGGAAAGCCTGCCCAGCACCCAGTTGGTGGTCTCGCCGCCGTGGGGCGAGCGGCCTATGCCCAGGCGCAGGCGGTGGAAGTCCGGCGTGCCGAGCAGTTGGGTAATGGACTTCAGCCCGTTGTGCCCGGCATTGCCGCCCCCGGTCTTGAACTTCATGCGACCGAGGGGGATGTCCAACTCGTCGTGCACCACCAGGATGGCACCCGGCTTGATCCGGTAGTACGAGGCAATGGCCAGCACTGCCTCTCCGCTCAGGTTCATGAACGTCTGCGGCTTGGCCACCAGCCACGGATCGCCCGTGGGCGTGATGCGGCATCGCCACAGGTCGTACTTCTTCTTGCCGCCGGAAAGCTGGTCGCACCCGCTGCCCGTCTCACGGGCAACAGTGTCCATCAGCGCATCCACGGCCATGAAGCCAAGGTTGTGGCGGGTGCGTTCGTATTCCTTGCCCGGATTACCCAGGCCGACGATGAGACCGGCGACGTTCATGCGCGGTAGGGGGGGTTGGGGTTCTGCGGGACGGTAAAGGCGGCGTGAGGTGGGCTGCCCTGCGTACGGGCACGAATGCGCATGCTGGCGCAAGGGGAGGGGGCTGGGCCCCGTCGGCATGTGCGGCGGGCTGCGACGGCGGGTTCCGGAAACGCGGAAACCGGCCCCGCGCGAGATGCGCGGGGCCGGAGGGAAACCGCGGTCCGAACCTTGGGAAGTCGCGCGTCAAGTCCACATTGGCAAGGCCGTCCACGTGGCGAGGACAGCCCGCATCAGAGTGCGGCGGACGGCGGCGTTCCCGGCCTCAGGCGCTATTCCTCGCCCTTGGGCGAGACAACGGCCACGACGGCGAAGTTGCGGTCGGTAACGGCGCTGACGCCTTCGCCCAAGGGCAGGTCGTTCACGCTGATGGTCTTGCCGATTTCGAGGTCGGTCAGATCAATGGTGATCTTGCTGGGCATCAGCAGGGGCTTGGCAGAAAGGTCCAGCGCTTCGCGGTACACTTCCAGCTTGCCGCCGGCCTTCACGCCCTTGGAGGTGCCGGTGAATTCGAGGGGCACGCGGATCTTGACGGGCTTGTCCAGGTCCACGCCGCGAAAATCGATGTGCGAGAAGCGATTCTTCACCGGGTGGTACTGGATCTGCCAGAACAGCACCGGGTGGGTGGACGTGGTGCCGTTGTCGTCCAGTTCAATGTTGAAGACGGTGGTGCGGCCCACGGCTTCGAACATCTTCACGACGGGAAGCATGTCCATCACGATCGGCACGTTCAGGCCTTCGGCGTTGTAGAGCACGCCGGGAACCAGGGTTTCGGCCCGCAGCTTGCGGTTGGCGCCCTTGCCAAGGCCGTCGCGCTTGCGCACGCTCAGAGTCTTCAGTTCGGACATTGCAGTTCTCCTTAAATTCATTCCCGCGTAGGCATCCCGCCCCGCGTCGGAATGTGAATTGCTATACGAAAAGTACGCTCACCGAGGATTCGGTGTGGATGTTATGAATGGCCTTGGCCAGAAGGCCCGCCACGGAAAGTACCTTCAGCTTGCTGCACGCGGCCAGCTTGTCGCCCAGCGGCACCGTGTCGGTGACGATGACCTGCGAGAAGGTGGAATTGCACAGCCGCTCGATGGCCGGGCCGGACAGCACGGCGTGGGTGGCGCAGGCCATCACTTCCTTGGCGCCGTTCTTCAGCAGCACCTCGCCCGCCGCGCACATGGTGCCTGCGGTGTCGATCATGTCGTCCACAACGATGGCGATCTTGTCCTTGACGTCGCCGATGACGTGCATGGCCGAGGCCTGGTTGGGACGGTCGCGGCGCTTGTCGATGATGGCCAGGCCCGCGTTCAGCTTCTTGGCGAACGAGCGGGCGCGCTCCACGCCGCCCGCGTCGGGCGAGACGATGACGATGTCGCCCGCGTACGGACGCAGGTATTCGAGAATGACCGGCTGTGCGTACAGGTTGTCCACCGGCACGTTGAAAAATCCCTGAATCTGGCCCGCGTGCAGGTCCACCGTGACCAGGCGGTCGGTGCCGGCGGTGGTCAGGAAGTCGGCCACCAGCTTGGCGCTGATGGGCGCGCGGGGGCTGACCTTGCGGTCCTGGCGGGCGTAGCCGTAGTAGGGCACCACGGCGGTAACGCGACCGGCGCTGGCGCGCTTCAGCGCATCCAGCATCAGGCACAGCTGCATCAGGTTGTAGTTGACGGGCGAACAGGTGGCCTGCACGACGAATACGTCGTCGCCGCGCACGTTGTCGCCGATCTCGATGCGAATCTCGCCGTCGCTGAACGTCTCGCACAGGGCCGGGGTGAGCTGGCAACCCAGGTGGTCGCAGATGGCCTTGGCAAGGGCGGGGTTCGACGTGCCGGTAAGAATCTTCAGATCACCGTGCATGTTTCGACTTCCGGCTTGTGGTTGCGATGGCAAGCGTCATCGGAAAAAAGTGGCTGGGGCGGAAGGACTCGAACCCTCGGATGACGGGACCAAAACCCGTTGCCTTACCAGCTTGGCGACACCCCAGCATGAGGAAAATTTCGTACGTGACGCAGGGGCTGGCCTGCGTGCGCCTTGCGGCGCGCATCTCACAGCGCGTGCAAAAAGGCCGCGATGTTGTCGTTGCGAAGTGCTTCGGCCACATCGCGCGCCGTGCCGTGTTGTCTGAACAGGGCGAACAGGCTGGCGCCGCTCCCGCTCATCAGCGCGGCACAGGCCCCGCGTCGAAGAAGAAATTCCTTGGTTCGGCGCAGGGTTGCATGTGCCTGAAAAACAACCGGTTCAAAGCTGTTGGTCAGCCACGGTCCGCGAGAGAGAGGATTTCTATCTTCTAGACTTTCCGATGTCAAGCAAGGGCGCAATGATTTCGCACTCTGTCCAATGCCGGAGTGGCAGCCGGGCGCGGAGGGTTTGCCGGAAGCGGCGATATTGCCCGGTGCGGGGATATTGGCGGCATCCCAGGCCCGGTAGGCCCAGGGGGTGGAGACGCGTATCGGCGGGCAGGCCAGTACCAGATGCATGCCAGCCAACCCCAGCGCGGCAAGTTCGCCGGGCGCGAGCGGGGTGAGCACCTCGCCGATGCCGGTTGCCCGCGCCGGGCCATCCATCAGGAAGAAGGGCACGTCGGCGCCAACACCGGCGGCCATGTCCCGCAGGGCTTCCGGCGTGGGGGCCGCGTTGGGGGCCTGCTGCGCGCACAGCGCCGCAAGGTGGCGCAGCAGCATGGCGGCATCGGCACTGCCGCCGCCCAGCCCCGCCCCGTGCGGGATGTGCTTTTCCAGGTGCACCGCAAGGCGGGGCCGAAACCCGGTGGCCTCCGCGAACCGTTCGTACGCGGTCACCACGGTGTTGCGGGCGGGGTCCACGTCAGGCTCGGTGCAGGTGAAGGCGATGCCCGCATCCGCGCGGGGCGCCACGTGCAGCAGGTCGCATGGTTCCGGCAGGGGCAGGAACAGGGTGTCCAGTTCGTGGTATCCGTCGGGCCGTACGTCGGTGATGCGCAGGTACAGGTTGACCTTGCACCCGGCGCGCAGGGTGACGGCGCGGGGCGCGGCAACCTGACCGCTGTCCGGCGTCACGGGCCGGGCGGGGCCGCTGTCCGGCGCGGAAGTGCCGTGGTGGCTCACGCTTCGGCCCCTGCATCGCGGCGCAGTGTTTCCACGGTCAGGTGGTCGTTGGTGAACACGCACAGTTCCCCGGCAATGGCCATGGCCTCGCGGACCACGGTTTCCGCGTCCAGCGTGGTGTGCCGGGCCAGGGCGCGGGCTGCGGACAGAGCATAGGGGCCGCCGCTGCCGATGGCGGCAATGCCGTCGTCCGGTTCGATGACGTCGCCCGTGCCGGTCAGGATGAGAATGGTTTCCGCGTCGGCCACCAGCAGCATGGCCTCCAGCCTGCGCAGGTACTTGTCCTTGCGCCAGTCCTTGGCCAGTTCCACGGCGGCGCGGGTGAGGTTGCCGCCGAATTCCTCCAGCTTGGCCTCGAAGCGTTCGAACAGGGTGAACGCGTCGGCGGTGGCCCCGGCAAACCCGGCCAGCACCCGGTCGCGGTACAGGCGGCGTACCTTGCGGGCGGTGTGCTTCATGACCACGCTCTGGCCCATGGTCACCTGCCCGTCACCGGCCATGGCCACGCCTGCCGCGCCGCGCACGGCAAGGATGGTGGTACCCTTCAATTCCATATGGTTGTCCCTTCGGCGTCGTCGCGCCGGTTTCGCAAAGGTTGGGGGGCGCGATGTCAGGCGATGTCAGGCGATGTCAGGCGGTGGCAGGGCGCCGGTCTGGCCTGGTCTGGACTGGTCGGGCCTGGTTTGGGCGTCGCCCGCATCACGGGCACTCTGCCCGGCAAGCGCCTGGAGCGCCGTGTGCCACACCGCCAGCATGGCCTGTCCGTGCAGGACAAAGCGTACCTCGCGCACCAGTCCGGCGCGCAGGCCGCGTATGGCCTCGGCCAGGGCGATGGGCGCTGCCTGCTCCGGTGGATAGCCGTAGCTGCCGCAACTGATGGCCGGAAAGGCCACCCGGGCCAGTCCGTGCTCCGCCGCCAGCCGCAGGCTGTTGGCGTGGGCGGCGGCAAGCGCCTGCGCCTCGCCGTGCCTTCCGCCGTGCCAGATGGGACCCACGGCGTGGATCACGTGGCGGGCAGGCAGGTTGAACCCCGGGGTGATGACGGCCTCTCCGGCGGCCAGCGGGCCGCGCCGGGCCACGATGGTCCGCCCGGCGGGCAGCAGCTCCGGCCCGGCGGCGCGGTGCAGTGCGCCATCCACGCCGCCGCCCCCGCGCAGTGCGGCGTTGGCGGCGTTGACCACCGCGTCGGTTGCCGTGGCGGCAAGGTCGCCGGTGGACACAACCAGCAGGCCGTGACCAGCGGGGGCGGGGATGGTCAGGGACAGTTCGTCCAAAGGGGGCCGTCCTGGAAAAGTCATGTGGATACTGCCGTGCGCGTTGCGTGAACCATGCCGGGATGCGGCCGGGGCGCCGTTGCCATGGGCCGGTGCCGGTCGCTGGCGCGCTGCGCCACGAAATTTCTCCGGCACGGCGCACGCGATGCCGCCGCAGCCGGACAGCGCTACCAGACCGCCTTGCGCTCCTGATACCGGGTGTCGAAGCGCTCCAGTTCCGTCTGGTCCTCCGGCGTGCGGATGACCGCCCGCGCCTTGTCGCGCAACTGCTCGACCTTTTCCTTCTCGTTGGCGTACAGCGCGCTGTAGGCAAGGTGCAGGTAGCCCTTGAATATCTGCCCGTCCATGCCAAGGGCGCGACCGTAATAGTCGTGTACCTCGGAATCCTCGGGCAGGTGGCGCAACACTTCCTTGTAGTAGGTGTAGGCCTCATTGCGCTGCCCGGCATCGAACAGCAGCCGGGCGTAGAAGAACAGGGCCATGTAGTCGCGCGAATTCATCAGCACGGCGCGTTGCAGCATCTGCGCCGCGCGGTTGCGGTCGCCCTTGGTGTAGTGGAACCGCCCGGCCTCGCGCCAGACAAGCTGGTCCTTGGGGTTGCAGGCCAACGCCCTGTCGAAGGCCGCCGTGGCCTCGCCCACCCGGTTCAGGCGCGAATACAGGATGGCCAGCCCCAGTTGCGACATGCAGTCGGTGGGCTTGGCCTGCTCGAAGGTGCGCAGGGCGATGGTGGCGTCCGCGTAGCGGGCGCGCACCAGCAGTTGCACCCGGTGGAAGCGCTCGTCGTCGTCCTGCCGGTTGCGCACGCTGGCGGGCTGCTGCTCCACGCGCAGGCGCACTTCGCTGATGCGTTCGGTAAGGTTGGGGTGGGTACTGAGATAGGTGGGCACGTCGGTGCCGGTCATCCAGCTCTGCCTGCGCAGCTTTTCGAAGGCCCCGGCCATGCCGTCGGGCCGGAACCCGGCGGCCACCAGGTACTGCATGCCCACCTGGTCGGCATCCGCTTCGTCGATGCGGCTGTAATTGAGCATGGCCGTCTGCCCGGCCGCCAGCGACCCGGCCATGGCCGCGCCCTTGCTGCTGCCGCCACCCATGAAGGCCCCGGCCAGCGCGCCAGCCAGGCTGAGCAGGGTGATGCGCTGCGACTTTTCGATGCGGCTGGCGATGTGGCGCTGGGTGACGTGGCCCATTTCGTGTGCCAGCACGCCCGCCACCTCGCTTTCGTGCTCCATGGCCATCAGCAGTCCGGTGTGCACGAAGATGTACCCGCCGGGGCTGGCGAAGGCGTTGACGGCGTTGTGCAGCAGCACGTTGGTCTCGAAGTCGAAGGGCTGCGGCGGCACCACCGCCTTCAGCCGTTCGACGATGGACCGCACGTACTCCTTGACCTCCGGGTCTTCCACCAGCGGCAGGCGCGCCTTGATGAGCACGTTGAACTTCTTGCCCAGTTCCACCTCGTCCTTGACGGTGAAGTCGCCCAGAAAGGCCCCGGCTGTCGGGGCGAAGGCGGGCAGGGCCTGGCCCAGCAGCATGAGCGCGCACAGGCACAGGGCAAGCGCGCCCCGCAGGCGGGCGCGAAGCCAGCCGGTACGGGGCGCGGAAGAAGCGCGAAGGCGAATGGGCATGCGGGAAGCCATGACGCGGCTTATAGCACGTCCCACACCGCGCCGGAAGGCGTATCGCGCACCTCTATGCCGAGGGCGGCGATCTCGTCACGGATGGCGTCGGCACGGGCAAAGTCCTTGTCGGCGCGGGCGTTGATGCGGGCCTGCAACAGTTCCTCGACCCGTGTCGGGTCGATACCCTTGCGGGCCACGCGGCAGGCGCGCAGTTCCGCCAGAAACCCGGCGGGTTCGCGGCCAAACACGCCCAGCACGGCAAACCACGTGGCGGCCTGGTTCAGCACGGCCCGGAAGAAGGCGCGGGCCCCCTCGGTCTTGCGCTGGCCCTTGTTGTCCAGGATGCGGTTGGCCAGGCGGACCATGGTGAACACGTGGCCCAGGGCGGCCGCAGTGTTCATGTCGTCTTCCATGGCGTCGGTGAAGGCCTGGCGCAGCCCTTCGAATTCCTCGGTCACGTCCTTGGGCAGGGGGCCGGAGGTCCACTTTTCGCGCGTGAGTTCGGCGTGCAGCAGCCCCAGCGCCTCGTAGATGCGCTTGAGGTTCTTTTCCGCCTCGTCCATGGACTCGAAGGTGAAGTCGATGGGGCTGCGGTAGTGCTTGGTCAGCAGGAAGTAGCGCAGCGTTTCCGGCAGGTAGTTTTCAAGAATGTCGCGGATGGTGCGGAAGTTGCCGAGCGACTTGGACATCTTTTCGGCGTTCACCTGCACGAAGCCGTTGTGCACCCAGTAGCGCACGAAGTCCTTGCCAAGGGCCGCTTCCGTCTGGGCGATTTCGTTCTCGTGGTGCGGAAAGACCAGGTCCTGCCCGCCGCCGTGAATGTCCAGGGGCAGGGGCAGGTGCTTTTCGCTCATGGCCGAGCACTCGATGTGCCAGCCGGGGCGCCCCTGGCCCCACGGGCTTTCCCAGAAGGGTTCGCCGGGCTTGGCCGCCTTCCACAGGGCGAAATCGAGCGGGTCTTCCTTTTCCTCGCCGGGGGCCACGCGGGCACCGGAGCGCAGGTCGTCCACATCGCGGCCGGAAAGCTTGCCGTAGCCGGGAAAGGCGCGCACGCGAAAGTACACGTCGCCCGAAGGGGTGGCGTAGGCCTTGTCCTGTTCGATGAGCCGCTCGCACAGCGAGATCATTTCCGCGATATGGGTGGTGGCCCGGGGTTCCAGGTCCGCCCGCAGCACGTTCAGGCGGTCCATGTCCTCGTAGAAGGTGGCGATGTACTTTTCCGCGACCTCCTGACTGGAAAGACCTTCCTGGTTGGCGCGGGTGATGATCTTGTCATCCACGTCGGTGAAGTTGCGCGCGAAGGTGACGCCGAGCCCGGTGTGGCGCAGATAGCGCACCAGCACGTCGAACACCACGGCAGAGCGGGCGTGCCCGATGTGGCACAGGTCGTACGCGGTGATGCCGCAGACGTACATGTTGACCTTGCCGGGCACGGCAGGCTCGAAATGCTCTTTCTTGCGGGTCAGGGTATTGTACAGTTGCATTGATGCTCCCGTGGAAGTGCGGTGTGGTGCGTCAGCATGGCATCGTGTGTGCGCCCAGCAGGTGGGCCGGGTACGGAGAGAGGAACGTGCCACTGCAAGGTTGATGTTCCCTCAGGGGGTGTTTCTAAATCAGGAATTTTGTTCGTTGGCGAGGAAAACGAGCCTGCCATGAGGGAGTATACTCTTGTTGTATTCGGCCGATATGGCAGATGAAGTTTGACGAAGCCAACGGGCGAAAGGACGATTTAGAAACACCCCCTAGCAGCCACCGGTACAGGCCGGCCCATAGAACTGGTCGATGCGGCGCTGGTGGCGGCCACCCTCGAAGGGGGTGTCCAGAAACACGTCCACAAGGCCCATGGCCACGCCGGGGCCGGTCACCCGTTCCCCAAGGCACAGCACGTTGGCGTCGTTGTGCTGGCGGGTGGCGCGGGCGTGGAATTCGCAGGTGCACAGCGCGGCGCGGATGCCCGGAAAACGGTTGGCGGCCATGGACATGCCGATGCCCGTGCCGCAGACCAGGATGCCGAAGCCGCCGGTGGCCAGCACCCGTTCGGTCACCTTGGCGGCGTAGAGCGGGTAGTCGCAGCTTTCGGCGGTCTGGGGGCCAAGGTCTTCCACCTGGCGGCCCGTGGCCTTGAGGTGGGCCACGATGACCTGCTTCAGGGCGAGACCGGCGTGGTCGGAGCCGATGATGACGGATGCGGGCATGACGGATGCGGGCATGGGGGTTCCCTCGCTGGGTGCTGACGGAAATATGGGGTGTTGGCCCGTGGCGGGGCGCGGTGCGTGCCGGAAAGCCGAGGTGTCCTCAGTGTGCCGGGCCGTGGCCGTGCGGAGGGCTGTGGGGCGGCCTAGGCACGGCAAGCCCGGAGGGCGACAGCCTGAAACCCCGAGGATTGGCGGCGCAGGGAATGTGCTGTTCCGGGGGCCGCTTGTCAAGATGGCGCCGCGCGCCAACCCGGAAAGAGGGCGCCTGCCGCATCCGTGCCTGTCAGGTCAGTTCCTGCCGTCCGTGCAATTCGGGCCGCAACAGCGGGCCATGCGTGCCAGATGGCGTTCGCGGTCCGCATCGGCACCGGCGGCGTGGCGGGCCAGTTCGTCGCGCAGGAAGGCGGCGCGCCCGGCCAGTTCGAGGACGCGGGCGTCGTCCGTCGTCAGGTTGCCCGCCTCCAGCAGTTCCGCCACGCGGCGGCCAAGGGCGGCGTGCTCCTCGTCCATGCGGCGGCGCAACTGGCGCGCCTCGGTACTGCGCAGCACGCCCGAGGCCACGCGGCACAGTTCGCCACGCAGCACGCACAGCCCCACCTTGAGGTTGGACAGCACGGCCGAAAGAGAAAAGGTGGTCTGGGTATCGGGCGCGGTCATGAGCGTCTCCGTCGCGTTATGGTGCCTGCGTGACGTGAATGGGTGGATACGTTGCGTGCGTCGACGATGCTGGCGGCTGGCCGTGACGCGGGCTGGCGCGGAATGGGCAGGATCAGCGCCGCGCGCCTTCGCGCAACGGCAGAACCTCTGTGCCTTCGGGCAGTTCAAGCCCCAGTTGCTCGCCGGTGAAGGCCTGTGGCCGTTCCCGTTCCTTCACCAGCAGAATGGCCGAATATCCCTTGGCGTGGGTGATGGTGATCTTGCGGGGCAGGGGGGGCACGGCCTCGTCATAGTCGATGCGCATGTCCCACCCGGCCTGCTTCGCGCCGGGGGCGGTATCGGTCCAGTGGCGGGGCAGTCCTTCGGGGGAAAGTTCAAGCATTCCGCCAACCCTGCCGCGCGTCAGAGTGTAGGCGATTCCCCCGTCGGCCACAAGCCGTGCGTCCGTGCGGGCATCGTCGAAGACCCTGGCGAACCGGCCGTTCAGCAGGTTGGCCAGATCCGGCACGGAAAAGGGCACCGGCACGCCGAACGAAAGCAGGGCGCGCCCGCCCTGGTTCAGCCCGCCGCTATGGTAGTAGGCGCGGTTTTCGTTGGGGGCATAGGCGAGAAAGGTGGTGTCGTCCTCGCGGATGCGGGCCACGGTGGCCCCGATGCCGGCCATGATGTCCAGGCGCAGCGGCACGTCGCCGTTGGACCACAGCAGGGCCACCACGCGGTTGCCGTCGTGTTCGCCGGTCTTGTAGCGCAGGCTGGCGTTGACCCGGAAGGGACCGGCATCCGCATCGTTGGTCTGCGCCCAACTGCGGTAGGCATGCCAGGCGGCGTCCGCCTGGTCGGCGGGGGCGGGCACGCCGGGGGCCACGCGAGGGGCACAGCCCGGAAGCAGTGCGGCCATGGCAAGCAGGATGAAGACAGGCAGGGTCACGGCCAGTTGGGACCACACGCAACGACGCACGGCAGTGCCGTGCGCCCCGATTGCGTTGGTCACCCCGGTCACCCCGGTCACACCGGTTGTCCCGGCTGCCCCGGACGCCGAAGTCGCCCCATATCCCATGGACGCGATGAAAAGCCGGAAGGATGGATGCATCACAGATTCTTGAGCTTGGCGGTAACGTCCGCCGCGTTGGCGGGCGACATTTCCAGGGCCTTGCGATAGCCCTTGCGCGCCTCTGCCTTCTTGCCGAGGGCGGCGGCGATGTCGCCGTAATGTTCCCATATGGTGGGGTCGCTGGCGCCCAGTTCCACGGCGCGGCCAATGGCCTGCCATGCCTCGTTCAGTTCGCCCCGGCGATAGTGTGTCCAGGCCAGCGAATCGAGGATGTAGGTACTGTCGGGCGCTTCTTCAAGGGCACGGGTGATCAGTTCCAGCGCCCGGTCCAGGTCGCGGCCCTGCTCCGCCAGGGTGTAGCCCACGTAGTTCAGGGCCTGGGCATGGCGCGGGTGGTCGGCGATGACCTGCTCCATCATGGTGAACGCCTCGGCCTTCTGGCCGCGCTCGTCCAGGATGATGCCGCGCATGAAGGCGATTTCCGCGTCCTCTGGCCAGAACCTGCGCGCCTCTTCCATGACGGCCAGGGCTGCTTCCGGCTTGTCGCTGTTCAGGTACAGCTGGGCTTCCATCTGCCAGAATTCCTTCTGGCCGGGGTAGAGCTTCTGCCCTTCCTTCAGCGTGGCCAGCGCCCCCGTGAGGTCGCCGGATTCATACAGCAGCTGGCTTTTAAGGCGCAGTGCCCGGTCGTGGTACTTGTTGGACGGGGTGATCTCCGCCAGCCAGTGGATGGCCCCGGCCGGGTCGCGCTTGCCCTCGAAGGACAGTACGGCCAAGTAGAAATACACTTCTTCCGGCGCGCCGGGGGTATCCTTGACCACGGTAAGCAGGGCGTCGGCCTGTTCGTAGAACTTTTCTTCCAGAAACAGGGTGGCCGCCGTGAGCAGAAACCCGAAGGTTTCCGGCCCCTGGCGGGCCATTTCGTAGGCCTTGGCCGGGTTGTTCAGCTTCAGGCTGATGGCGATGAGCCGCAGCCACACGTCCTGGTTGCTTTCGTCCAGGGTGATGATCTGCTCGTAGGTGCGCTCGGCTTCTACGTAGTCCTTGCGCAGTTCGTAGATGAAGGCCAGTTCCGCCCAGGCTTCCAGGAAGTCGGGCGCGGCCTTCACCGCCTTGCGCAACTGGCCCAGCGCCTCGGAATGGCGGTTCAGCCCCACCAGGGCGCGGGCGTGGTAGTAGCGCAGCACCGGGGTGCGGTTGCGCTCTGCAATGCCGGACAGCAGCTTGTCCGCCTCGGCGAAATTGCGGGTTTTCACCAGCAGCAGGGCCAGTTCCTGGCGGGCCTGTTCGTCCTCGCCATGGACGTTGACGAAGCTGCGCAGGGTGTACAGCGCATCGCTGGTGCGGTTTTCCTCCAGGTAGGTTTCCACCAGCAGCAGGGTGATGTCCAGGTCGTCGGGGTAGCGCGTCACGCCTTCCTGCAATACCTGGCGGGCCAGGGTTGCTTCCTTGCGCGAAAGCAGGAACGAGCCGCCGTCGATGAACACCCTGGGCGACGGGTCGAGGGCCACCAACTGCTCGATGGCGGTCAGCGCGTCGCGCATGTTGCCGCTGCGCCCCGCCTGCTCCAGCAGCAGGTAATAGTAGGTGGTGGCCGCATCCGGCGACAGCCGCCATTCAACGGGCGCGGCGGGCTGCTCCGGGGCGGCCTGGCGGGTTGCGCAGCCGGAAACGACGGATGCCAGACAGACCACCGCCAACAGCGTGGCGGCGCGGGAAAGCGACCCGATGCGTGACCGCCCACGCGTCGTGGCGGACGTCTGGGCGGCCACCTGGAAAAATGCCGGGCGGCGCGGTGCCCGGATGGCCGCCAGCGTGCCTGCGGCGTTGCGGACGGGGGCGATGCGATGAATGGATGGCATGGAGGGCTCGTGCAACGGCCTGACCGGGCCGGGCGGCTACTGTGATATCCAGTCCGAGGAGAAGTCGCGTATTTCCTTGAACAGATGGTCGCGCAGCTTTTGCAGCAGGCGTGCCTCTATCTGCCGGACGCGTTCCCGGGTGATGTCGTACTTCTCGCCGATCTCGCGCAGGGTGACGGGCTGTTCCGTAAGCAGGCGGTGCTGGAGGATGTACGCCTCCTTGTCCGACAGCTTCGGCAGGATGGTCTGCACCCTGTCCTGCACCATGCGCGCGATTTGGCTGTTGGCCAGCGTTTCTTCGATACCGGGGCCAAGGGCAGGCAGGAAGTCCATGCGGGTGGCCCCGCCGGAATCCTCGCCCACGGTGATGTCCAGGGACATGTCCGACGAATCGAGCCGCTGCTCCATCTCTATGACCTGTTCCACGGTCACGTTGAGCTTTTCCGAGAGGGTGGCGGCGTCGGGGTCGTACCCCTGGGCGATCAGGCGCTGGCGTTCCTTGTTGAGGTTGTAGAACAGCTTGCGCTGGGCCTGCGTGGTGCCGATCTTGACCATCCTCCAGTTGTCCATGATGAACTTGAGGATATAGGCCTTGATCCAGAACGCGGCGTAATACGAGAACTTGATGCCCTTTTCAGGGTCGAACTTGTTGACCGCGCGCATCAGGCCCACATTGCCTTCCTGAATCAGATCCAGCACATTCTGCATCCAGCGCCGCTGGAAGTCCATGGCGATCTTGACCACCAGGCGCAGGTGCGAAGTGACCAGCCGGAAGGCGGCGTCGCTGTCGCCCTGTTCCTGCACGCGGCGGGCAAGGTCGAATTCCTCGTCCGGCTTCAGCAGCGGAAAGCGGCTGATTTCGCGCAGGTACAGGTGCAGGGAGTCGCGCGTGGAGGCGCCGGGCATGGCCGGACGCAGTACAGGCAGGGAGCGGTTGCGGCCTTCGCCGTCATCGTGCGCCCCCGCTGCGTCATGGGCTCCTTGGCGGGCGCGGGGCGACTCGTCGTCGCCGTGCAGCATATCCACGTCGATGGCGTCGTCGACGGGGCCGTCGAAGTCGATGTCCAGTTCGTCGTCGGCGCTATCGTCGGCGTCATCCGCTTCGTCCGGGTCTTCTCCGACCACGGTGGCGGAGGCCGGGGCGTCAGCGTCACCAGTGGGGGAGGGGGCGGCACGACGGCTGCGCGCGGGGGTGCCTGCAGCCGAGCTGTCCTTGGCGGATTTGCCGGGGCGGGCAGGTGCGGATTTGCCGGACGCCGCCCTTGCGCGGGGCTTGGAGGCAACTTCCGGCTGTGGGTCGAGAAGCACCTCGGCGTCCAGCACCACTTCAGGCGTTACGGGCGCTTCGGGTGCCCCAGACGTTTCAGGGGCATGAGGCATGGCACCGGATGCCCCTGCGGGCCCGGCTGCCTTGGCGCCGCGCGTGCGCGCGGCGCGGCGCGGCGTTTTCACGATATCGGTCATGGTATCCGGTCAAGGCGCGGCGCGGGCCGCGCTGGTTCGTGCGTCGTGTAGCGGGATCCCAATGCGCGTGACGGGGCCGTACGGGCATGGATGGTATGATTTTTGTTTGTCCTTTACAAGGCTTTCCGGTACACAGGCCTTCCCGTGCGGCGGTACGCGCCGGTCGGACACGTTTTCGGAACACTCGCGGTTCACGGTTGCCCGATCACCTGATCGCCCGTCCGGACGCCTGCGAGCCAAGTTTCAGGAGTACAGGCTGTGCCAGATTTTCGTCAAGCGCTTCGCTCCGGTCGTCGGCTGGTCTTCGATGGCGGCATGGGTACCATGCTCCAGTCGCGTGGGCTGCCACCCGGCGTAAGCCCTGAGCTGTTCTGCCTGGCCCGGCCTGACGTGCTGGTGTGCATCCATGCCGACTACCTGCGCGCCGGGGCCGACGTGCTGACCACCAACTCCTTCGGCGGCTGCGTCTACAAGCTGGGCACCGGCCCCGGCGCGCCCGACGTTGTGGAGTTCAACCGCGCCATGGCCCGCGCCGCCCGCGAGGCCGTGCTTGCCAGTGGCCGCGAGGCCTTCGTGGCGGGCAGCGTGGGGCCGTCCGGCCATTTCATGCGCCCGCTGGGCGACCTGGACCCCGCAGAACTTGTGGCGGCCTTCCGCGCCCAGATCCGGGGGCTGGTGCAGGGCGGGGTGGACCTGATCCTGGCCGAAACCCAGTTCGACCTGGCCGAGGCACGGGCCATCGTGCTGGCCGTGCGCGCCGAATGCGACCTGCCCGTGGGCGTTTCCATGACCTTCGAGGGCGGCGTCAGCCTTACCGGCACGCGGCCCGAGGTGTTCGTGCAGTCCATGCTCAACATGGGCGTGGATCTCGTGGGCACCAATTGCAGCGCCGGACCGGAGCAGATGGTCGAGGTGGTGGACGAACTGCTGGCCCTTGCCGAAGTGCCGGTGCTGGTGGAACCCAACGCGGGGCTGCCGGAACTGGTGGACGGCAAGACCCTGTTCCGCCTGGGGCCGGACGACTTCGCCAGGCACACCGCGCGTTTTGCCGCTGCCGGTGCGCGCCTGCTGGGCGGCTGCTGCGGCACCACGCCCGACCACATAGCCGCCCTGCGCGGCGCGCTGGACAACCTTTCCGGCGGTCTTGTTCCCGATCCGGCCCGGCGCGACGGCATCGTCCTGACCACCCGCGCCCAGGCCGTGCATGTCGGGGCGGGCAGCCCCATCCGTATCATTGGCGAGCGCATCAACCCCACCGGCAAGAAGCTGCTGACGGCGGAACTGCAAGCGGGCGAATTCGCACAGGCCCTGCGCTTTGCCGACGAGCAGGTGGAGGCGGGTGCACCGCTGCTGGACGTGAACGTGGGCGCGCCCATGGTGGACGAGGCGGCGCTGCTGCCCGCGCTGGTGGAACGCCTGGTGGCCCGTCATTCGCTGCCGCTGTCGCTGGATTCGTCCAACGCCGACGCCATTGCCGCAGCCCTGCCGTTCCATCCCGGCTCGCCGCTGGTCAACTCCATCAGCGGCGAACCCGGCCGCATGGAGCATCTGGGCCCGCTGTGCCGCGACCACGGCGCGCCGTTCATCCTGCTGCCGCTCAAGGGGCGCAAGCTGCCGGTGACGGCGGCCGAGCGCATCGCCATCATCGAGGAACTGCTGGCCCAGGCCGACGGCCTGCGCATTCCGCGCCGCCTGATCATGGTGGACGTGCTGGCGCTGGCCGTGTCGTCCAAGGCAGAGGCCGCGCGCCACTGTCTGGACACCATCCGCTGGTGCGCGGCGCAGGGGCTGCCCACCACCATCGGGCTGTCCAACATCTCGTTCGGCCTGCCCGCGCGCGAACTGCTGAACTCCACCTTTCTGGCCATGGCGGCGGGCGCGGGGCTTTCCTCGTGCATCGCCCACCCCGGCAACGCGCGCATCCGCGAGGCGGTGGCCGCCTCCAGCGTGCTGCTGGGGCTGGACGCCAACGCCGAGGCGTTCATCGAGGGCTATTCCGGCTGGACGCCGGGCGGTGACGCCACCGGCGCGGCACCCAGTGGCGCTGCGGGCGGCACCGGCGGGAGCGCAGGCGGCGTGAAGGCCAAGGCCGCCACGCTGGAAGAAGCCGTCATCCGGGGCGACCGCGACGGCGCGCTGGCCCTGGTGGAGCGTGCCCTGGCCGAAGGGGCCGACCCGTTCACGCTGGTGCAGGAAAAGCTGATTCCCGGCATCACCGAGGTGGGCCGCCGCTACGAGCGGCGCGAATACTTCCTGCCCCAGCTCATCCGCTCGGCAGAGACCATGCAGCACGCCTTTCGCAAACTTCAACCATTGCTTGAAGCCCAGCGGGGGCACGAAACGCGCCCGGTGATCATCATGGCCACGGTGGAAGGCGACATCCACGACATCGGCAAGAACATCGTCACCCTGATGCTGGGCAACCACGGCTTCGACGTGGTGGACCTGGGCAAGGACGTGAAGGCCGCCGACATCGTGGAGGCTGCGGAGCGCCACGGCGCGCGAGTGATCGGGCTTTCGGCCCTGATGACCACCACCATGGTGCGCATGGAAGACACCGTGCGCCTGTTGCGCGAACGCGGCCTGCCGGTCAAGGTCATGGTGGGCGGCGCGGTGGTTACCCCCGCCTATGCCGAGGCCATCGGCGCGGACGGCTATTCCGCCGATGCCGTGGAGGCCGTGCGGGTGGCCAAGGAACTGCTGACCGTCCAGTAAGGGGCGGCTCACGCGTGTCTTTTTGCCTGGCGGAGCGCCTTGCGGCGTCCGCGTTCCCCCTTGTTTTCCGCGCGATCGTACCCGCCATTGTCCGGCGCGCGCCGGTTGCCCCGGCGCGCGTTCGGCGGTAAGAATGCGCTCCGCCCCCGTGGCGGACCCCCGGAACAGCCATGGGCACTCAGCCCTGGGCAACCGCCCGTGGCATTCCGGGCGCCGTGGCTTTATCCCATCGGAGGCTTTTAGATGAAACGCCTGACATCGCTCATCCTTCTTCCCTTGCTGCTTGCCGTCCTGCTCGCCGCCCTGTCCGGCGTGGCTGTGGCCGCCCCGGTGGTGGAAGAAATGGGCTCCGGCGAATTGCTGCGCCGCGTCACCGCCGCCAAGGGCAAGGTGGTCATTGTCAATTTCTTTGCCTCGTGGTGCCCGCCGTGCCTGGAGGAAATTCCCGGCCTGATCAACGTGCGTGCCCGCTATTCCGAAGACAAGGTGGCCCTGTACGGCATCTCGCTGGACGAGAATCCCAAGCAGCTCGCGGCCTTCATGTCCCGTACGCCGTTCAACTATCCGGTGTGGAAGGGCAAGGAGGAGTTGCAGCGGTTCTTCAACGTGTCCTCCATCCCGCAACTGCTGGTCTACGACCGGCAGGGCAAGCTGGTGGCCAACCACGTCGGCCTCGTCGAGGCCGATGAGCTGGGCAAGTTCGTTGATACCCTGCTGGGAGGCAACTAGATGGGCCAGCCATACATCCGCAAGGCCCGCGTGCAGGACGTCAAGGCCATCCACGGCCTGCTCATGCACACCTCCGGCCAGGGGCTGCTGCTGCCGCGTTCGCTGAACCAGCTGTACAGCCACCTGCGCGATTTTCTGGTCATCGACCCTGACGACGGCGGTCCCCTGGTGGGCTGCTGCGCCCTGTCCATCGCCTGGGACGACATCGCCGAGGTGCGTTCGCTGGTGGTGGCCGACGACCTGCGCGGCAAGGGCTGGGGCCGCAAGCTGGTGGATGCCTGCCTGAGCGATGCCGTGACCCTGGGCATTTTCCGGGTGTTCGCGCTGACCTACCAGGTGGAATTCTTTCTGAGGATGGGGTTCCGGGTGGTGGAAAAGGACGTGCTGCCCCAGAAGATCTGGGCGGACTGCATCCACTGTCCCAAGTTCCCCGACTGTGACGAGACGGCGGTACTGCTGGAAATGTAGCGGAAAGGACGCGTCGCGAGCCGCTCTCTGGCGCGCGATGCAGTCTGCGCCAGCTGCCGCCGTTTGCCGCAGCACAGCACGATCCCGCAGGCCGGGCACGCCGCGCAATGCGCAGGCCGCCCGGCCCCCCCCCACGATACACGGGCCCGGAGGCCGGACGACAATGAAGATCAAGGACTTGAAGGTGGTGTATGACGCGCAGGCCATTGCCGCGCGCGTGGCCGAGATGGGCCAGGAAATCAACCGGCTGTACGCGGGCGAGGAACTGGTGGTGGTCTGCGTGCTGAAGGGGGCGTTCATGTTCTTCGCCGACCTGGTGCGGCACCTGGACATGCGGCCGGAACTCGACTTCGTGCGCGTGGCCAGCTACGGATCGTCCACCGCCACCTGCGGCACCGTCAGCTTCACCAAGGACGTGGAAGTGCCCTTGCAGGGCAAGCACGTGCTGCTGGTGGAAGACATTGTGGATACCGGCCACACCGTGGACTTCCTGTTCCGCCAGCTTGCGGCGCGCGGTGCCAAAAGCCTGCGCCTGGCCGCGCTGGTGGACAAGCAGGAGCGCCGCGCCGTGCCCGTGCGCGTTGACTTCGCGGGGTTTGCGTTGCCCGGTGGCTTCATTGTAGGGTATGGCCTCGACTATGCCGAACGGTATCGCGAACTTCCCGGCATTTACGAAGCCGTCATCGAACCCGAGGGTGCGTAGGGTGGGCCACGCCGCCAACCTGTCGTCGCGCCCCGGCCATTTGCCGAGACCCCACGTCCGAGGTGCCCGATGATCGTCATCTGCCCCAGCTGCTCGACCAAGTACAATCTGCCCGACGATCGCGCCCGCCCCGGTGCGAAGCTGAAATGCACCCTGTGCAAGTCCGTCTTTCCCATCGAATCGGCCACGCCGCCATCCGAGGGAGCGCCCGACTTCGACGCCGTCATGGGCGGGCTTGGGATGGGCGGAGCCGATGACGCCGTCGGCAGGTCCGGTGCCGCTTCCGGTACCGCGTCGGACAACGGCGCGGAGCTGGACCACGGCCCCTTCCACGTGGCGTCCACCCCGGAGGCGGACCTTGATGCCGCCGTGCGCGCGAAGGTGCAGGCCGATGCGCGCAAGCGCGACCGTGCCGACGAGGGCCCCGACGTCAGTGATATCATCAGCTCCATGAAGGGCTACAACCTGGACGACGCACCGCCAGCCGTGCCCCCCAGGAAGTACGGCTGGCCGGTCATTGCCGGGTTCGTGGCCGTGCTGCTGTGCGTGGCCGTGGGGGTCACCCTGCGCTTCACCGGCATGTGGCCCGGAGAAAAGGCGGCGGAAACACCGCCGCCCGTGGTCAATGGCACGGAGCAGATCAAGAACATCGCCTTGCGCAATTACCGCCAGTACTACGTGAACAACGAGAAGGTGGGGCAGGTCGCGGTGATCGAGGGCAAGGTGGTGAACAACTTTTCCTCCCCGCGCGAACTGGTCAAGATCGAGGCCTCGCTGTACGACGCGGCGGGCACCGCCGTGGTCACCAAGCAGCAGTTGTGCGGCGTGACCGTGTCGTTGTTCCAGCTGCAGGTGCTGGGCGAACAGGAACTGGAAACGGCCCTCAACAACAAGATCGAGATCCTCACCAACAACACCAACGTGCCCCCCGGCGGCGAAGTGCCGTTCATGGTGGTGTTCTACAACCCGCCCGCTTCCGTGGCCGAATTCGGCGTCAAGGTGGTGGAGGCGCGCACCCCGCCGGACAGCAAGTAGCGTGCGCCCGTGAAGCTGCGCGAAACCTACGTCTGCACCGCCTGCGGGGCGCGCGCGCCGCAATGGCGCGGCCAGTGCCCCGCCTGCAAGGAGTGGAACACCCTTGAACTGACCGTGGCCCCGCGAGAGGGCAAGGCTGGCAGGCGCCCCGGCGCGTCCGCCGCCGGGCCGCAGGGCAGGGCGCAGCCGCTGAAGGATGTTGACGACCACGGTGCCGAGCCCTTCGGCAGCGGGCTGGATGCGCTGGACCGTGTGCTGGGCAAGGGCCTTGTGCCGGGCGCGGCCATTCTTGTGGGGGGCGAGCCGGGCATCGGCAAATCCACGCTGCTGTTGCAGGTGGCCGGGGCCGTGGCCGCCGCCGGGCGCGGCGTGCTGTACCTTTCGGGCGAGGAATCGCTGCCCCAGTTGAAGGCCCGCGCCGCCCGCCTTGGCGTGCTGCATGACGACCTGATGGCCGTGGCCACCACCCGCCTGGACGATGTCCTGCCCCACCTTGAAGGTTCCGACGCCCCCGCGCTGCTCATCGTCGATTCCGTGCAGACCGTCAGCTCCGACAGGGCAGAGGGACTGCCCGGCAACGTCAGCCAAGTGCGCGCCGTATCCACGGAAATCGTGGAGGCCTGCAAGCGCAGCGGCACCACCGTGCTGCTGGTGGGCCACGTGACCAAGGACGGCGCGCTGGCCGGACCGCGCCTGCTGGAGCATCTGGTGGACACCGTCATTTCCATCGAGGGTGACCGGCGGCAGATGTTCCGGTTGTTGCGGGTGCTCAAGAACCGCTTCGGCCCCAATCAGGAACTGCTGGTCTTCCGCATGGTCGAGCAGGGCATGGAGGTGGTGGAAGACCCTTCCACCTTCTTCCTCGGCGCGCGCGACCCGGCGCTGTCCGGCACCGCGCTGGTCATGGCCGTGGACGGGCAGCGCCCCCTGGCCGTGGAGGTGCAGGCCCTGGTCACCCGCAGCTATCTGGCCATTCCGCGCCGCACGGGGCTGGGGTTCGACGTCAACCGCCTGCACCTGCTGCTGGCGGTGCTGGAAAAGCGTTTGCGTCTCAACTTCGGGCAGGTGGACATCTACGCCAAGATCGGCGGCGGCATGAAGTTGCAGGACCCCGGCATGGACCTGGGGCTGGTGGCTGCCGTTTTGTCGTCATTCTACGACCTGCCCCTGCCCGAACGGGCGGTGTTCTGGGGCGAGGTCGATCTCAACGGCCAGGTACGCCCGGTGGCGGCCCATTCCATCCGCCGCGACCAGGCCCGCAGGCTTGGCTACACCCCCATCCTGCACCCCGCCGACGACGCCGCGCACGGTGTGCCCACGGTGGCGGCCTTGCAGGATGCGCTGTTCCGGCGCGCCCGGCGCCCGGCGCAATCGGGTCCGCAGGCTTCTTCGCCCGCATCGCCGCCGGATATCGCGGATGACCGGTTCCCGCGCGCCCGCGCAGGGCATGGTCCGGGGGACGGAACTGCCGCTTTCGGCGACAGCGACGACCCGGCAGGGGGCGAAGACGGGGCCTAGCCCCGGCAGTGGCAGGTATCGCCGTTTTCCCGTTTTCTCCCCTTCTCCTGTCCGGCCCGTGCATTCCGGCCCGGCCTCTCCACGCTGCATTCCCCCAGCATCGCCGCCGCAGGCTGCCACGGCGTTTCCGTTATGGCGCCGTTATTGCTGCTTCCCCCCTGTGTTTCGACATTTTCGTCGATAGGTGATGCGTGGTAGTACCGCGCGTTTCACGCCACGGTGCTGTCGTTCGTCCGCTCGGTCCGGTTTCGGTTTCGTTCCGGCCTGTTGTCCTGTCGTTGAGAGCCACTGGCGGGGCGACCTTGGGCCTCCGTATGATAATCTGGCAATCCTGCTTGCTTGCGCCGGGTAACACGGTACATTCGACTCTGCTGCCCGGCCCAACACCATCGCGCCACCGGAGATTGCCATGGAAACCCCACGCCCGCTGCTTCCCTATCGTTTCGTCGCATTCGGTACCGTGTTGAGTCTTCTTGCCGCTGGCCTTGCGCTGCCGGGCGGCCTGACATGGGCCATCATCGCCCTGTGCTGCGGCCTTGCGCTCACCGCCGGGGCCGTGGCGATCGAGCTGCGAGCCGACGCATCCGAGCACGAACGGCTGCGGGCCGACCTGGCCGCGCAAGGTCCGGTGCGGGTGCGGGACGACCTGCGCGCGCGGGGCATGGCCCCCCACCCGGCCCTGGAGGCTGCCGCCCGGCTGGAGGCCGATACCACCCAGTTGCACACGGCCTTCGACGTCATGACCGCCCCGGTGCTGCTGCTCGATACCTCGGGCCGCATCGCCAGGGCCAGCAAGGGCGTGGTCACCCTGGCGGGCCTGCCGATGGAACGGATGATCGGGCGTACTCCGGCAGAAGCCCTTGCGGGCGGTGGGGGCGGCAACGGTACGACCAAGGGTGCGCTGGATTTCATGCCCGTGCTTCCCACCATGTCCATGCACCGCGACGTCGAACTGGTCACCCCGTCCGGGATGTCCCTGTCTTTGCAGGTGCTTTCCGAAGCTCTGGTCGATGCTGATGGCGACTTGACCGGCGCGGTGGTGGCCCTGTTCGATCACAGCGATTCCCGCCGCGAGTGTTCCGCCCTGGAACTGCGTCAGCAGGAACTGCTGGTTACGGGGGCCGACATCAACGGGCTGGCCCAGCGGGTGGCCTCGGCATCCGAAGAGCTTTCCGCCTCGTCCGACGAGCAGGCGCGGGGGGCGGTGCGCCAGAAGGAACAGTCAGCCTCGGTGGCCACCGCCATGGAGCAGATGCGCAATACCGTGTTCGAGGTGGCCCGCAACGCATCGGCCACATCCGATGCCGCACAGGGCGCCCGGGATGATGCCTCGGCGGGCGCGGCGCTGGTGCAGCGTGCCGTGGAGGGCATCAATGCCGTGGCCGAGTCGGCCGAACGGCTGGCGTCGGAACTGAATCAGCTGGACGGGCAGGCTGGCGAGATCGGCCGCATCATCGGGGTCATCAACGACATCGCCGACCAGACCAACCTTCTGGCGTTGAATGCCGCCATCGAGGCGGCCCGCGCCGGTGACGCCGGGCGCGGTTTTGCCGTGGTGGCCGACGAGGTGCGCAAGCTGGCCGAAAAGACCATGTCCGCCACCAAGGAAGTGGAGCAGGCCGTGCACACCATCCAGCAACGTTCGCACGACGCCATGCAGTCCATGCAGGTGACCGGCGGACAGGTGACGGAAAGCACGCGCCTTTCCAATGAGGCGGGCCAGGCCATCAGCCGCATTACCGTGCGCATACAGGACATGGTGGAGCGGGTGGCCCAGATCGCCACGGCGGCAGAGCAGCAGTCCGCATCGGCAGAGGAGGTTAGCGGCGCGGTGGAGGCCATCGCCACCGTGGCTGGTGAATCGGAAACGGGGGCGGTGCAGGCTTCGGCGGCAACGCGGGACCTGGCCGGACTTTCGCAGGAACTGCTGACCCTGGCCGTGCGCTTCAGCGAGGCCAAGGTGGATGCCACCAAGCTGTGGAAGTCGCAGGGGCAGATGCGCGGGGTGCTGCCCAAGCTGATGCAGGAATTCGCCGTGGGCAACTACGGACGCGATGTGGTGACCAAGATGCTGGAGGCCATGGGCAATCCGGTGTTTCTGGCCACCGCCAACTATCCGGACCAGGTGCTGAAGCAGATGGCCCATGAGCTTTCGCGCATCTCGGGCGATTCGACCAAGGAAGTGTTCCGCAAGCTGGGGCGTTACACCATGGACGGTTTCTACCGGATGTACCGCCGCTACTTCAAGACCAACGATTTGAAGGAACTGTACCTGGGCATGGATGCACTGCACAAGCAGCTCACCAAGGACTACCCCGGCATCAATCCACCAGCGTTCACGTATGAGGATAGGGGTAACACTCTCGTGATGACCTATCGCTCTTCCCGTGCGCTGTTCGAATACTTCGAGGGGATCATTCTTGGTGCTGCCGATTTCATGAAGCGCAAGGTGGACGTCAAGCTGACGCCCCAGGGTGAGCATGTGGCACGGGCGGAAATCCGCTTTCTGGACTGACCGTGCAATGTCCATTTGCGGAAACGGGGCGTTTCCTTGCGGGGGCGCCCCTATTTTATACTTTAAACACGATGGGTGGTGCGGTATCGTAAGTTTGCCGATGCTCTTGCCGGTGTGCGCGGACAGGGCGTCTGGCACCCGGCGCGGGGCACGGCGGAATTCGACCGTCTGGGGGCGGCGGGGTGGCCGAGCCGGACACGGCGGCGCACGGACAGGCCGTATGGCTGGGCATGACCAGGCACTGTGGCGCGGCAAGCATGATGCCGCCGCAGCGTAGCATGGCGGTGATGCAGAACCACTGGAGACGGGACGCAGATGCAGGAATACACGGCGCTGGCGCGCGAAATGCGGGAGCGGCTTGGGCGTGTCGGCAGCGGGCTTGCCCTGCTGGTGCAGCGGCGCGAAGAGGACTTTCTCGCCCTTGGCACAGAATTGCAGGACGTGGCCATGCGGGTGCAGGACATCGCCGCGGACAGCCAGAAGCTGAACCACATCGCCTCTGGCGACACAGTGCGCCACATTCTGGAAGAGCTGGTGGCGGAACTGGATGCCATGCAGACCCTCTGCCATGTGGACGATGATGCAGCGGACCTCGCCATGCTGGCTCGCGCCCGCGAGTTGGTAAACGAACTTTCCAAATCCATTCGCGACTATGCCCGCGTGGTGCGCACGCTGCAAATGCTGGGCATTTCCACGCGCATTGAAAGTGCACGCCTTGGCTCCGACGGGCGCGGCTTCAGCACCCTTGCCGACGATGTGGAAAAGCTGGGCTACAAGATCGTCGAATATTCCGACCGCATCATGCAACAGGCGAAGACGCTGGACGCCCTGGCCGAAAAGGCGGAGGCCAGCACCCGCGAGATGCACGAGATGCAGCGTGAATGCACCTATTCCGTGTTCGGCTCCATCCGTGACAACATGGACACCCTGCACAATGTGTCCGAAGACAGCCGCAAGGCTTCGGAAGACGTGCGCGGCCACACGGCGGACATCTCCGCGTCAATGGGCCGCATCATCGGTTCGCTGCAATTTCACGACATCGTCCGCCAGCAGGTGGAACACGTGGAGGAAGCCCTGGCCGACGCTCGCGCCGGGCTGGATGTTTCCCCCGGCGGCTCACCCGCCAATTCCCCTGAGGACTCCGTTGCCGATGAAGCCCTGGCCGTGGAACTGGCCGTGGCAGCAGACATCTGCGCCCTGCAACAGGCCCAGTTGGAAAACGCCAAGGGCAGTTTTTCCGATGCCGTTTCCATCTTGCGGCGTGAACTGACGGCCATTGCCGCCAGCGTGCGTGGCGTTGGGCAGCGCACCGGCGGTTTTTCGGACGAATCGTGCCTGGGCGAAGGCTGCGGCGGCACTGCCGTGCTCGACCACATGGAGCTCAGTGTGACGGAGATAGCCACGCGCATGCTCTCGCTGGCCGAGCAGGGCGAGCGCATGGGCCACGTCATGGTCGAGGTTGCCGAAATGGTTGCGCAGATGAGCGTTTTCCTTGAAGACATAGAAGACGTTGGTGACGAGATAGAGCTCATTGCGCTCAATGCCAGCATCCGAGCCGCCCATACCGGCGAAAAGGGCAAGGCCCTGGGGGTGCTGGCCTCGTCCATCCAGCGGCTGTCGCAGGACGCGGGTGAAAGTACCACGGCCCTGTCCACCCTCCTGCGCGAGGTGGACGGCGTGGCCGGGCAGCTCAAGACCTACGCCACCGCCTATCTCGATTCCTCGCGGGTGTCCGAGATTTCCGGCGAGCTGGAAGGGCTTACCCACGGCCTGCGCGAGGTGAACGGCGAGGCCGCCCGCCTGTTCGCCAGGGTGGGCCAGGCCTGCGCGGATCTGGCCGCCCGGGTGGACCACGCGGTAAAGGGGCTGGACTTCGACGCGCAGGTGGTGGCCGGGCTTTCCGGTGCCGCCGGCGACGTGGGCGAGATGGCGGACTCGCTGCGGGAACGGTTGCCCGCTTCCGCGCGGGCGGCGGCCTCGCATCGGCTTGCCGCCATGCGTGACCGTTATACCATGGAGCAGGAGCGGGTGCTGCATGGCCGCGTGCTGGGCGGTACCCGTGCGGCCGATGCCACACCCGCAAACGGGAGCGGGGACGGCTACGGCGACAACGTGGAACTTTTCTGAATATGCGGCGTCGCGGCACCCTCCGCGATGCCCGCCGGGCAGCCCGACATGCCTGACCGGCCTTGCAGGCCGGAACCGGCCAGGGGACGCCGCCGTCTGGGCGTCCGGCGCTGAACCGCCAACTCCGAACATTCGAGCACGAGGGATTTCATGAGCAAGCTCATCATGACGGTGGACGATTCGGCGAGCATCCGGCAGATGGTCGGCTTCACCCTGCGCAACGCCGGGTACGAAGTCATCGAGGCCAAGGACGGCAAGGATGCGGTAAGCAAGCTCTCCGGCCCCATCAAGATGGTGATCACCGACCTGAACATGCCCAACATGGACGGCATAGAACTGATCAGGCAGATTCGCGCGACCCCTGCGTACAAGTTCATTCCCGTCGTCATGCTGACCACCGAATCGCAGGCCACGCGCAAGCAGGAAGGCAAGGCCGCCGGGGCCACGGGGTGGATCGTCAAGCCGTTTCAGCCGGAGCAGTTGCTGGCCGTTGTCAAGAAGGTGCTCGGCTAGACCCGGCCTGGCCAGATCATGCCCGGTTCACGCGGGCACACGTTCACCGGATTACCGGGTCGGATACGGGATCGGCAGCGGGGGGTACCCGTGGCCCGAACCTGCCCAGCCCCACGGGCCCGACAATCCGTCCGGGCCTGACAACCAGTTCAGACAGGCCATGCCGCCCGTTCATCCTGACCATCCCGTTCACCCCGATCATCCCGATCGCCAGGGCAGGCCGGACTCTCGGAGCCGGTGAACCCCTGGGATTCGGCGGAAACGGCGAAATCGGCGGATTCAGCAGGCCCGGCATGGCCGGTCGGGCCGGACAAGGAAGTGCCGCATGCAATCGCAGGAAGACGCAAACAGGGCAGCCTTCATCGAAGAGGCGCAGGACCTGCTGGCGGAGCTGGAAACGGCCCTGCTGGAACTGGAGGCGCAGCCCGATGACCGCGACCTGGTGGCGCGTGTGTTCCGGGCCATGCATACCATCAAGGGTTCCGGGGCCATGTTCGGCTTTGACGACATCGCCCATTTCACCCACGACGTGGAAACGGTGTTCGACAGGGTACGCAACGGTGAAGTGCCCGTCACCCGCCAGTTGCTGGACCTGACCCTGGCCTCGCGCGACCATATCGCCCAACTGCTGCACTGCGCGGTCAGCGGCGATGCCCCGGATCTGTCGCACGCCGCCGCCATCACCGCGTCGCTGCGGGCACTGGTGCCCGCAACCGCCACTTCGGCCGATGCCCCGGCGCACGCCGCCGACGGGGAATGCCCGGCCGAGCCCGAACAGCCGTGTCCCCCCTGCGCCCGCACCTGGCGGGTGCGCTTTCGCCCCGCGCCGTCCATTCTCTTCAGCGGTGCGAACCCCCTGTCCCTGCTGGACGAGTTGCGCGACCTTGGCGGAGCACAGGTGTTCCCGCACTTCAGCGATGTGCCCGGCCTCGACGAGTTGCAGCCCGAGCTGTGCCACATGTGGTGGGACGTGCTGCTTTCCAGCGAATCGGACGAGGCCGCCATCCGCGACGTGTTCCTGTTCGTCGAGGACGACGCGGACATCGACATCCGCATGGTGGACGACGCGCGCATCGTGGACGACGCAGCCTACAAGCGGCTGGGCGAAATCCTGCTCGAGCGCGGCGACGTCAGTGCCGACGATCTGCATCGCGTGCTGGACGAGCAGCGCCCTCTGGGCAAGCTGCTGACCGACGCGGGCGTGGTGCCCCCGGAACGGGTAGAGGCCGCGCTGGCCGAGCAGCAGGCCATGCGGGCCATGCGCCAGTCGCGCGACAAGGAATCGGCCGCGCGCGACGATTCCGGGGCCAGCATTCGGGTTGCGGCGTCCAAGCTGGACTTTCTGGTGGACCTGGTGGGCGAACTGGTCATCGTGCAGGCCCAGCTTTCGCAAGCGGCGCATCTGCGCAGCGACCCCGCCCTGCTGGGACTGGTGGAGGAACTGGAACGACTGAGCGACGAACTGCGCGACACCACCCTTGGCATCCGCATGCTGCCCATCGGCACCACCTTCAGCAAGTTCCGGCGACTGGTGCGCGACCTTTCGGGGGAACTGGGCAAGGACGTGGAACTGGTGACCCTGGGCGGCGAGACGGAACTGGACAAGACCGTCATCGAGCGTCTGGGCGACCCGCTGGTGCACTGCCTGCGCAACAGCCTTGACCACGGGGTGGAGCCGCCCGATGTGCGTGCCGCCGCAGGCAAGCCGCGCACCGGCACGGTAACCCTTTCGGCGGCCCATGCCGGGGGCGAGGTGCTGATCACCATCGCCGACGACGGCGCGGGCATCGACCCGGTGCGGGTGCTGGAAATCGCCCGCAAGCGCGGCGTCATCGCCCCTGACGTGGAACTGCCCGCGCGCGAGGCCATCGAACTCATCTTCGCGGCCGGTTTTTCCACGGCGGAGAAGGTTACCAGCGTTTCCGGCCGGGGCGTGGGCATGGACGTGGTGAAACGCTCCATCGAGGCACTGCGCGGTCGCATAGAACTGGACAGCACGGTGGGGAAGGGCACCACCCTGACCATCCGCCTGCCGCTGACCCTGGCCATCATCGACGGACTGCAAGTGCTGGTGGGCGGCGAATCGTACGTCATCCCGCTGAACCACGTGGAGGAATGCGTGGAACACGCCACGCCCAGCGCTCACGGTTCCGCAGAGGGCAGGCAGCGCATCATCAACCTGCGCGGCGAGATCGTGCCGTACATCCGCCTGCGCGAGCTGTTTGCCTCATCCGGCCCCGCGCCCGCCATCGAACAGGTGGTGGTGGTCGATGCGCAGGGCAGCCGTTTCGGCCTGGTGGTGGACTGCGTGGTGGGCGAGCACCAGACGGTCATCAAGAGCCTGGGCCGCATCTACAAGGACGTGCTGGGCATTTCCGGCGCCACCATCAAGGGTGACGGCAGCATGGCCCTGATCCTGGACGTGCCGGGTCTGGTGCAGCTTGCGGCGGACCAGCCTCCGCGCGGGCAGCGCATGTCGGTGGCCGCGCACGGGGGAGGTGCATGAGTTCCAACCACAGTGACGGCCCGGCCCTGCCAGCTGGCTGTGCCCGCCCGGGCCCCATGTCGCAGAAGCTGTTCGACCGCATGAGCCGCTTCGTCTACGAGCAGGTGGGCATCAAGCTGCCCGGCTCCAAGCGGGTGATGCTGGAGGCGCGCCTGCAAAAACGGCTGCGCGTGCTGGGCATGGCCAGCTACGACCAGTACGTGGACTATCTGTTCACGGAAAAGGGCTTTGACGAGGAATTGCGCAACTTCATCGACGTGGTGACCACCAACACCACGGAATTCTTCCGCGAACCGCGTCATTTCGACTATCTGACCTCCACGTTGCTGCCCGGCTGGACGACCGAGGCGGCGCGCCTGCGTTCCCAGCGCACCCTGCGGGTATGGAGCGCGGGCTGTTCCATCGGCATGGAACCCTACACCCTGGCCATGGTGCTGCGTGACTACCAGGAACGCACCCCCGGTTTCAACTTTTCCATTCTGGCCACGGACATTTCGTCGCGGGCGCTGCAACAGGCCGTGCGCGCCGTGTACGAAGAGGAGCGGGTGCACAACGTGCCGGACCCGTTCCGCAAGCGCTACCTGCTGCGCAGCCGCGACCGTTCGCGCCGCCTGGTGCGCATCGGGCCGGAGCTGCGTTCCGCCGTGCGCTTCGAGCGGCTGAACTTCATGGACCCCTTCGGCTTTACGGAACCCATGGACATCATTTTCTGCCGCAACGTGATCATCTACTTCGACAAGCCCACGCAGGAAGGGCTGTTCGGTCGGTTCTGCCAATGCCTGCGCCCCGGTGGGCACCTGTTCATCGGCCACTCCGAAAGCCTTACCGGCATGGCGCTGCCCCTTGAACAGGTGGCGCCCACCGTCTACCGGAGGACGCGATGACCGCCCGCCGCATCAAGGTACTGGTGGTTGACGATTCGGCCCTGGTCCGCCAGACCCTGGCCGACATCGTTTCCGGCGACGAGGAACTGGAACTCATCGGCACCGCCTCCGACCCCTTCGTGGCGGCCAAGCGCATGGAGGCCATGGCGCCCGACGTGATCCTGCTGGACGTGGAGATGCCGCGCATGGACGGCATCACCTTCCTGCGCAAGATCATGACCCAGCATCCCATTCCGGTGGTGATCTGCTCGTCGGTGACGGAGCAGGGGGCCGAGGCCACCTTCAAGGCCATGGAATACGGCGCGGTGGAGGTCATCCAGAAGCCGCGCATGGGCACCAAGCGGTTTCTGGAAGAATCCAGCATCCGTATCTGCGATGCATTGAAGGCCGCCGCCCGCGCCAGGCTGCGCAAGCTTGGCCCGCTGTCTGCCGGGGTGCCGCCCAAGCTTTCCGCCGATGCGGTACTGCCCGCAGCCACCCCGCTGACCACCACGGTGCAGCAGACAGAAAAGATGGTGGTCATCGGTGCTTCCACCGGCGGCACGGAAGCCCTGCGCGTGGTGCTGGAAGCACTGCCCGCCGACTGTCCACCCATCGCCATCGTGCAGCACATGCCGGAACACTTCACCACAGCCTTCGCCAGCCGACTCAACGCCATCTGCCGGGTGACCGTGAAGGAGGCCCAGGACAACGACGTCATGCGGCGCGGCCAGGTGCTCATAGCGCCGGGCAACCTGCACATGCTGCTCAAGCGCAACGGGTCGCGCTACTATGTCGAGGTGCGCGAAGGCCCGCTGGTGCGCAGGCACCGCCCCTCCGTGGACGTGCTGTTCCGTTCCGCCGCGCGCTACGCCGGGCGCAATGCCGTGGCCGCCATCATGACCGGCATGGGTGACGACGGCGCGGCGGGCATGAAGGAACTGTTCGACGTGGGCGCGCACACCATAGCCCAGGACGAGGCCAGTTGCGTGGTCTTCGGCATGCCGCAGGAGGCCATCAAACTGGGCGGCGTGCGCAAGGTGGTTTCCCTTGAGGAAATCGCCCCGGCCATCCTCCGGGCCTGCTGAGCCCGGTGACGCAGGTCGAAGCCAGCCGAACTGCCAACGTCGCCACCGTCAACAGGCATACCGTCAACGGGCGCACGGTCAACAGGCGCACGGTCAACGGGCGCAACGCTTGTGGGGTAGCCCTGGGGCCATTGTCCCGGGGCTATCATCACGTTCCCTGCAACGACAACGCATACGGTTCAAGGAGCATCGACCATGACAGATACCGGCACGCCGGAACCGAGAGGCGCCATTCTCCAGCGCGACAAGCAGACCTACGCCATCGTGCCCCGCACTCCCTGCGGCATGCTGTCGCCCGACATCCTGGACGCCATTTCCCGCGTGGCGCGCAAGTACGCCATCCCCATCATCAAGATCACCTCCGGCCAGCGCCTTGCCCTGGTGGGCATGACGGCGGAGCAGGTGGAACCCATCTGGGAAGACCTGCGCATGGACGTGGGCCGCGCCGTGGAACTGTGCGTGCACTACGTGCAGGCCTGCCCCGGCACGGCGGTCTGTAAGCTCGGGCTTCAGGATTCGCTGGGGCTCGGCATCGAAATCGAGCAAACGCTGGCGGAACAGCCCTTCCCGGCCAAGGTCAAGTTCGGCGTGTCCGGCTGCCCCATGTGCTGCGGCGAAAGCTACCTGCGCGACGTGGGGCTTGTGGGCACCAAGCGTGGCTGGACGGTGATCGTGGGCGGCAACTCCGGCGGGCATCCGCGCATTGGCGACGTGCTGGCGGAAGACCTGACCCGCGAGGCGGCGCTGGACCTGGTGCAGCGCTTCATGGCCATGTACCGCGAAAATTCCGGCAAGCGCCTGCGGGTGTCCAAGTACGTGGACAAGACCGGCATAGAGGCCATCCGCGCCGCGCTGCTGCCCGCCGTAGGGTAAGCGCGGGGGCACTCGCTCCGACGGAAAGCGTACGGCAGGGCCGCCCGGCGGTCCTGCCGTTTCTGCATCCGCCACCAAGGCGCGGGCAAAGAGGATGGCAGCGAGCCTAGATGGCCTGCTTGTCGCTGGTCTGGCAGTCGCTGGTCTGGCAGTCGCTGTCCTGATTCGGCTGCTTCCCGGACATGCCGGACGTGGCGGACATGTCGGACATGCCGGAGTGGGGCGCTGCATGTGCACCCTGCTGCGCTTCCTTGCCGGGGCCGTGGCGGTACAGCAGCACGCGCACCGGGTCCACGGTAACCAGCCCTTCGGCCAGCAGTGCCTCGACGCGGGGCAGGAATGCCTCTATCTTGGGCGCGTCGTCGATGATCTCGACCACGATGGGCAGGTCTTCGGACAGGCGCAGCACCCGCGCGGTGTGCACCACGCTGTTGGCGCCAAAGCCCGCAAGCCCCCGGAACACCGTGCCGCCCGCCAGCCCTTCGCGGCGGGCGGATTCCAGGATGACGTCGTGCAGGGCGCGGCCCTTGTGGGTGTCGCGCTCGCCGGTGTAGATGCGCAGACGCAGGGCGTCGCCAGAGATGATGCGCATGACGTGCTCCTTCCGGTTTCGGATGCGATGTCGGGTTTTCGTGCGTGGGAGAGTGGCGGCCCGCTGGCCTGCCAGCCGTCCGGTGTCCTGCACCAGCCGTCCGGTGTCCCAGGGGTTGTTTCGTTCGTTGGCAAGGAAAACGAGCCTGCCATGAGGAAACATACTCTTACCGTATTTGACAGAAATGGCAGGCGAAGTTTGACCGCGTTGCGCACGATGCTCGTAGGGCTCGCAAGCTCGCCCAACTGGCACGCTTCGCGCACTTCGAGTCGGTCAGTCAACGGGCGAAAAGACAATTTAGAAACGACCCCTAGACCAGCCGTCCGGTGCCCAGGCCCAGCCACACCATGGCAAGGCCCAGCAGCAGTTGCCCGCCCGCGTACAGGGCAAAGGCCATCCACTGCCCGGTTTCCATGAGCCCCAGGCTTTCGAAGGTGAAGGTGGAAAAGGTGGTGAACGCGCCCATGAAGCCGGTCAGCAGCACCACGCGCACATCGGGATGCAGGGAGATGCGGTTTTCGCACACCCCCCAGACAAAGCCGAAGGCCAGACATCCCAGCACGTTGACGATGAACGTGCCGAGCGGAAAGGAACCGGGTGTGGCGCGCTGTACCAGCCCGGCGAGGCCGTAGCGGGCCAGGCTGCCCAGGGCGCCCGCAAGGCCCAGCAAGACGATTTTCTGCACGAAAAGGCCCTCTTTCGCGCCGCGTGTGGCGGCGCCCGCCGTGCCTCGTTTCCCTTTGCATCATGGCGCCGGACAGGCGTCGGGCTGCGGAATGGCGGCGACACGGTCCATGGAGTTCACATGGCACTGGAAATCGAAATCAAGTTCCCTGAGGCGGACCTTGCCGCGCTTCGCGACGCATTGCAAGCAATGGGGGCCACCGGCGGCACGCCATACCTGGAATGCAACCGGGTGTATGACACCCCGGACCGCCGGTTGCGCGCGGCGAACACGCTGTTGCGGCTGCGCACCAAGACCGGGCCGAACCTGCACGCCGCCGTGCTGACCATGAAACGACCGCCCCGTGCGGAGGACGCCGGTGGTGCGGGTGGGGGCGGGTCCGCACCCATTCCCGATGACGTGAAGGTGTGGGACGAGGTGCAGACCGGCGTGGCCGACGCGGACGCCATGCACCAGATGCTGACGGGCCTGGGCTACGGCGTGGCCTTCGGGTACGACAAGGTGCGCGAGGTATGGCATCTGGACGGGGTGCACGCATGCCTCGACACCATGCCCTTCGGCCCGGTGGTCGAACTGGAGGGCGACCGCGAGGCCATCCTGGCCATGGCCGACCGGCTTGGCCTTGACAGGGCGCGCGCATCCACCGCAACGTATCACGACCTGAACCGCCAGTGGCGCGCGGCGCGCGGGCTGCCCCCGTCGGAAGACTTCACCTTCGATGCGGCAGGGCTGGCCGCCGCGCGGCGCGCGGTTTTCGGGCGCGGTGAGGGCGGGGCGGATATCCGCGCTGCCGAATGACCCGGCACCGCCCGGAAACGGTCACGAATGTTGCGGTCGCGCGTCCTTGTTGCGCAGGGGCCGGACAAGCTCGCACAGAAGGCGCACACCCCCTCGACAGCGGGCGGCGCGATGTTAGTATATGGGCGTTCCCCGCACCCATCCACGGGATGCCGGGCCGCCGGAAACAGCGAAACGAGCACTCATGAGCACCCATTTCGACGACCATTGCTCCACGGCACTGCGAGACGGCACGGCCTGTTCGGCGGATTCGGCCCGGACTGACGGTTCGGGCGTTCCGGTCTACGCGATCTGTGCGGTCCGCCTGGCCAGCGTTGTCGGTGCGGACGGTCAGGCAGGTCCGAGGGGTTCGGCGGGGCCGTGTTGCCCCGGGGACAATGCAGGCCCGTCCCGCCCAGCAGGACCCACCGGATCAGCCGGGCCGGGCGGTCCCACCGGACCGGCAGGCCCGTCGCATCCGTCGGGCATGCCCGATGGCGGCAGGGACACGGAGATACTCATCGAGGACGAGGTGCGCGAGCCCCGGATGTTCCGGGTGCTCCTGCACAACGACGACTACACGACCATGGAGTTCGTGGTGTCGATTCTGGTCGAGGTGTTCCGCAGAACGCCCGACGAGGCGACGCGCATCATGCTGGCCGTCCACGAGAAAGGCGTCGGTGAATGCGGCGTGTACACGGCGGAGGTGGCCGAAACCAAGGTCGCCCTCGTGCATGCCCGCGCCCGGCGCGAAGGCTATCCACTGCGCTGCACCCTCGAAGAGGTATGACATGATCGGAAGACGCCTTGAAGCAGCGCTTACCGCCGCCGTCAACGACGTGCGGACGCGCAACCACGAGTTCCTGACGCTGGAGCATCTGCTCTACGCCATCACCGGAGAGGATGCGGGCAAGCACATCCTTGAGGCCGTGGGGGTGGACGTGAAGGCACTGCGCCTGCGCCTGGAAACCTTTTTCGCCACCCATCTGGAACCGCTGCCCGCCGACACCCCCACCGAAGTGGTGCAGACCCTTGGGGTGCAGCGTGTGTTGCAGCGGGCCATCCGCCACATGCAGTCCGCAGGCAAGGGCGCCGTGGAAATCGGCGACGTGCTGGCCGCCATCTTCGAGGAAGACGACGCCTACGCCACCTATTTCCTGAAGTCGCAGGGGGTAACCCGGCTGGACGTGTTGCAGCACATCTCGCACGGCGCGCCGCAGGGCGGCGACGGGGACGGTTCCGACGACACCGAGGGCGAGGACGGCGCGCCCGATACGCCGCGTACCGATGCGCTGGAAAAGTTCACCGTGGACCTTACCGCCCGCGCCCGCGAAGGCCGCATCGATCCGTTGATCGGCAGGGCCAGGGAACTGGAGCGGACCATCCAGGTGCTGGCCCGGCGGCGCAAGAACAATCCGCTGTACGTGGGCGACCCCGGCGTGGGCAAGACCGCCATCGCCGAAGGGCTGGCCCTGCGCGTGGCGGGCGGCGACGTGCCCGAGGAATTCCGCGACGTGCGCATATTCGCCCTGGACATGGGCGCGCTGCTGGCGGGCACCAAGTACCGGGGCGACTTCGAGCAACGCCTGAAGGGCGTCATCACCGATCTCGGCAAGGTGCCGGGGGCCATCCTGTTCATCGACGAAATCCACACCATCGTGGGCGCCGGTTCCACCAGCGGCGGGTCCATGGATGCCTCCAACATCCTGAAGCCCGTGCTGGCCGACGGCAGCATCCGCTGCATCGGGTCCACCACCTACGAAGAGTACCGCAACCACTTCGAGAAGGACCGCGCCCTGTCGCGCCGGTTCCAGAAGATCGACGTGCAGGAGCCCTCGCAGGATGAATGCGTGGACATCCTGAAGGGGTTGCGCCCCTACTACGAGGATCACCACAAGGTGCGCTACACGCTGCCCGCCCTGCGCGCCGCAGTGGAGCTTTCCGCCCGGTACATTACCGAGCGGCTGCTGCCGGACAAGGCCATCGACGTGCTGGACGAGGCGGGCGCGGCGGCCCGGCTGCGGCGTGCCAGTTATGGCGGGCGTGCCGCGTCGGCATCCGATGCCGCCATCGGCGTGAAGGACGTGGAAAAGGTGGTGGCGCGCATGGCCCAGATACCGTCGCGCACGGTGTCTTCCAGCGACCGCGACCGCCTGCGCACCCTCGATGAAGACCTGCGCAACGTGGTCTTCGGGCAGGACGCGGCCGTGGGTATCCTGTCGCGGGCCATCCTGCGCGCGCGGGCGGGGCTGGGTCGCGAGGACCGGCCCACGGGCAGCTTCCTGTTCTACGGCCCCACGGGGGTGGGCAAGACCGAACTGGCCCGCCGTCTGGCGGAGGTCATGGGCATCGGCTTCGTGCGCTACGACATGAGCGAGTACATGGAGAAGCATTCCGTGTCGCGGCTCATCGGGGCGCCCCCCGGCTACGTGGGCTTCGACCAGGGCGGCCTGCTGACCGAGGCCATCCGCAAGCAGCCGTACACGGTGCTGCTGCTGGACGAGATCGAAAAGGCCCACCCGGACATCTTCAACATCCTGCTTCAGGTCATGGACTACGCCACGCTTACCGACAATACCGGGCGCAAGGCGGATTTCCGCAACGTGGTGCTGATCATGACCTCCAACGCGGGCGTGCGTGAAATGAGCGCGCTGTCCATCGGATTCGGGGCCACCGCGCAGGAAGACGTGGCGGGCAAGGGGCGCAAGGCCGTGGAGAACATGTTCAGCCCGGAATTCCGCAACCGCCTGGACGCCATGATCCCCTTTGCCGGGCTGACCACCCCGGTCATGGAACGCATCGTGGACAAGTTCGTGCTGGAACTGGGAGCCGGGCTGAAGGACCGCCGCGTGCGCCTGGAACTGACCCCGGCGGCCCGCGAGCGCCTTGCCGAGAAGGGCTTCGAGCCTGCCTTCGGCGCGCGCCCGCTGCGCCGGGTGATCCGCACCGCGCTGGAAGACGAACTGGCCCGCGAGGTGTTGTTCGGGGCGCTGCGCAAGGGCGGCACCGCCATCGTGGACGTGGCCGCGCCGGAAGTGGCCCCTGCCCCGGCCAAGCCCCCCCGCAAGGGGAAGGGCAAGGTTGCCGCGAAGGATGCCGACCGGCCTGCCGTGGCTGCCGACGTGGTTGCCGCCCCTCCGGCTGATGCCGTCAAGGCGGGGCCGTCCGGCGTGCAGCATGGCGTGCAGCATGGCCTTGCCGGGCTGGGGCTGGTGTTCCGCTACGAGCCGCTTGGCGGCATCGAAGCCGCCACGGAAAAATGAACGTGCGCGTGCTGGGCCGGATGACCGGGGACGGTTCCGATTTTCCCGATCCGGCCGCCGCACCGCCCGAGGGGTTGCTGGCCGTGGGGGGCGACCTTTCGCCCGCCCGGCTGGTTGCCGCGTACATGCGCGGCATCTTTCCGTGGTACGACCGGGGCACGCCCATCCTGTGGTGGTCACCCGATCCGCGCTGCACGTTGCTGCCGGACGAGTTGCACGTGCAGCGCAGCCTTGCGCGGCGCATCCGCGCCGATGCCTTCGAGGTCACCTTCGACAAGGCCTTCGCGCTGGTCATCCGGCGCTGCGCGGCCACCCCCAGGGAAGGGCAGCGCGGCACCTGGCTGGTGCCCGCCATGATCAACGCCTACGAGGCGCTGCACCGTCTGGGCATCGCCCATTCGGCGGAGGCGTGGCAGGACGGCAGGCTGGTGGGCGGGCTGTACGGGGTGGCCCTGGGCGGGGTGTTCTACGGCGAATCCATGTTCCACTTGGTGCCCGATGCCTCCAAGGTGGCGTTCACCTGGCTGGCTGCCTGGCTGCGCCATGCGGGGTGCAGCCTCATAGACTGCCAGCAGACCACGCCGCACATGGTGCGCTTTGGCGCGCGCGAATTGCCGCGTCCGGAATTCCTGGCCCGGCTGGCCGAAGGGGTGCGCGGCGCGCTGCGCCTGGCAGACGGCAGCGAGGCGCGCTGCCCGGAAATTTCGGAGCTGCCCGCGCGGCCACTGCTGCCGGGGCCGGATGCCCCGTGGAAACATGCGCCCAACGTGAAACCGGCCGGGTACTGGCGTGTACCGGCCGGTTTCAGACCCTTGTAACGGGGGCAGGCAAGGCCCGGCGTCAAAGGCCCTCGGCACCCGTGGCGCCCGCAGCTCGTGGTGCGCATGCGCCGCATGCGGCGGGAAGGTATTGCGTTCGCCCGGCCTGTTGATCCGGTTGCCCGGCCCGGTTGGCCCGGCTGATGCGGCCCGTGTGGCGCACCCCTGTGGCGGGCAGCGGCGCGGCGGGTTATTCCTGTTCGTGCACCAGCGGTTCGTGCTGGGCCAGGTCGTAGAAGCCCCGAATGGCGAAGGGCAGCGGATAGCGCGGCACCTCGTCGAAGCGGATGACCCCCATGGTCTTGCCCTCGGGCAGGGCGGAAAAGGGCACCACGCCGCGCGGCACCGGCAGTTGCAGCGGACAGGCGATGATGCAGGTCAGCCGGTCGGCGTAGCGCTGCGAAAGGTAGCCCACCACCGCGTCGCGTTCCGCCTCGGTAAAGGATTCCAGTACCGTGCGCAGGGCGTCGGTTTCCGCCTCGGGGCCGCTCAGGTCGTCGGAGCCCGGCGCGTCGGGGTCAAGCGGCGCGCCCACCAGGCCGGGCACCGCGCGCAGGTTGGCCAGGTCTTTCGCCGCGTCGTCCTCTCCGGCCAGCCGGAAAAGATGGGCCTGTACGTTGCGCCGCCCCTTGAAGGTGCGGATGGTGACGGATATGACGTGGATGCGCTGCACCGGGGGCGTGCCTTCCACGGGAATGACGGTCAGTTCCATGCGGTCTCCATGCGTGGTTCCGGGGGGGGGGGCCGAGTCGTGGACCTGGCCGCCGGAAGCGCGTGCTTCGTCGGGTTTGGCGTGGCGGGCGACCGGGGTGTACCTGCGGGTGCAGACAACGGGCCGTGCCGCTTCCGGATTTTCTAGACCATCTTTCCGACGGATGGAAGGGGGCGGCAGGCCGTACCGCGTCTCCGGCCCTGCCCGGATATGTCACCCACGGGCACCCACGGTCACCCACGGTCACCCAGTCGGCCTGCATGGCCGCCGGGCGGTGTCGCTCGGCTCCTGCGCGGCAGAGTGCCCGCACGAATGTTCAAGACCCAGCATACGCATCCCACGCAGCATGGGCCCGCCAGCGGGCCACGGAAACACATATGACCCAATCCCCGTTCATCCTGCACACCGAGTACGAACCGCGCGGCGACCAGCCGGAAGCCATCGGCCAGATCGTCTCCAACATCGAGGCGGGCGTGACGGATCAGGTACTGCTGGGCGTCACCGGTTCCGGCAAGACCTTCACCATGGCCCAGGTCATTGCCCGCTGCGGCAGGCCCGCCCTGGTGCTGGCCCCCAACAAGACCCTGGCCGCCCAGTTGTACAACGAATTCCGCCAGCTGTTTCCGGAAAACGCGGTGGAATACTTCGTCAGCTATTACGACTACTACCAGCCGGAAGCCTACGTGCCGTCGTCGGACACGTACATCGAGAAGGATTCGTCCATCAACGACAACATCGACAAGCTGCGCCACGCGGCCACCCACGCGCTGCTCACCCGGCGCGACGTTGTCATCGTGGCCTCGGTGTCGTGCATCTACGGCCTGGGTTCGCCGGAATACTACGCCAAGCTGGTCATCCCCGTGGAGACGGGGCAGCGGCTGTCCATGGATTCGCTGATCACCCGGCTGGTGGAAGTGCAGTACGAGCGCAACGACTACGACTTTCATCGCGGCACCTTCCGGGTGCGCGGCGACGTGCTGGAAATCATCCCCGCCTACCACCACGAACGGGCGCTGCGCATCGAATTCTTCGGTGACGACATCGACGCCATCAACGAGATCGACCCGCTCACCGGGCAGGTGCTGGCCTCCGTGGGCAAGACGGTCATCTACCCCGCCAGCCACTATGTGTCCGACCGCGACAACCTGGTGCGCGCCATTTCCGACATCCGCGACGAATTGGGCGAGCGCCTGCGCGAACTGAAAGGCGGCAACCGCCTGGTGGAGGCGCAGCGGCTGGAGCAGCGCACCATGCTCGACCTCGAAATGATGGAGGAAATGGGCTACTGCAACGGGGTCGAAAACTATTCGCGCCATCTGGATGGCCGCAAGGCGGGCGACCCGCCATCGTGCCTGCTGGACTACTTTCCCGACGACTTCCTGCTGTTCGTGGACGAATCGCACATCACCGTCTCGCAGGTGGGGGCCATGTACAAGGGCGACCGGTCGCGCAAGTCCACCCTGGTGGACTACGGGTTCCGCCTGCCCTCGGCACTGGACAACCGCCCGCTGGAATTCCACGAATTCCTGGCCCGGCTGAACCAGGCCATCTATGTTTCCGCCACGCCGGGCAAATGGGAGCTGGACCGCTCGCAGGGCATCGTGGCCGAGCAGATCATCCGGCCCACCGGCCTTGTCGACCCCATCACGGAAGTGCGACCGACAAAGGGGCAGGTGGATGACCTTCTGGGCGAATGCCGCCTGCGCGCCGCGCGCGGCGAGCGGGTGCTGGTGACCACCCTTACCAAGCGCATGGCAGAAGACCTGACCGAATACTTCAACGAGATGGGCGTGGCCGCCCGCTACCTGCATTCCGACATCGACACCATGGAGCGCATGGCCATCATCCAGGCGTTGCGCCGCAAGGAATTCGACGTGCTGGTGGGCATCAACCTGCTGCGTGAAGGTCTTGATATCCCGGAAGTTTCTCTGGTATCTATCCTTGATGCGGACAAGGAGGGCTTTCTGCGCTCCATGGGTTCGCTCATCCAGACCTTTGGCCGCGCCGCGCGCAACGTCGAAGGCCGGGTGCTGATGTACGCGGACGTGGTGACCCGCTCCATGCAGGCCGCCATGGACGAGACGGCCCGGCGGCGCGAACGGCAGATCGGCTACAACGAGGCGCACCACATCGTGCCCGCCACCATCCGCAAGGCGGTGGAAACCCCGTTCGACGCCATCTATGCCGAAGCGGCAGAGGCCAAGGGCCGCAAGGGCGCGGCGCAGGCGGCGGAAACCTTTGCCCCGTGGTCCAGCGATCCGCACGAACTGGCAAAACAGATCCAGCAACTGGAACGCGAGATGCGCGAGGCCGCCAAGGAACTGGAATTCGAGCGGGCGGCGGAACTGCGCGACCGCATCCGGCTGCTGCGCGAACATCTGCTGGGGGCTGACGGCGCGGGCTAGGGCTGCCGGGGCTATGCTTTCCGGCCAGCCAGATGCAGGGCAGCCGGGGCTGGCGTGCCGCAAGACGCACGGCACCTTGTCCACATCGGCATGCTGCGTGGCGTATGGCCGCGTTCATGGGGTCGACGGCGGGTTCAACGGCGGGTTCGACGGTGGGTTAGTTGGCGGGACAATGGCGGGCGAGGGTGCGCGATGGTGCGCCTTGCGCATGACCAGCCCACTCCGGGCCACAACGGTCACACAGGAAAACGGCGCATGCGGCAACACCCGCTGATCACCACGTACCATCGGCTGCGTACCCGTCTTGGCGCGTGGGGGCCACTGGTCATCAGCCAGTGCACCATGCTGCTGGTGTTCGCCTCGGCAACCTGGGCCTACTCGCACATCGAGGGCTGGTCCCTGTGGGACAGCTTCTACATGGTGGTCATCACCCTTTCCACCGTGGGCTTCCAGGAGGTGCACCCCCTGTCCAACACGGGCCGGGTGCTGACCACGGTGCTGATTCTGACGGGTGTCGGCAACTTCGCCTTCATCCTCGGCGCGTTCTCGCAACTGCTGGTGGATGGCAAGCTTTACAAAGTGCTCGGGAGGCGCAGGGTGCTGAAGACCATATCGTCGCTACGCGGCCACTGCATCGTCTGCGGCTACGGCCGCATCGGCTCCGTGGTGGCCCGCGAACTGATGCAGGAAGGCGTGCCCATCGTGGTGGTGGAAAACGACCCCGTGGCCGTGGAACGGCTGGAAAACGACGGCATCGTGCACCTTGCGGGCGACGCCACCAGCGACGATGTGCTGAACGCCTGCAACATCGGGCATGCCCGGGCGCTGGTGGCCGCGCTGTCGCTGGATTCCGCCAACGTCTACGTGGTGCTCAGCGCGCGCCAGATGAACCCGGACATGGCCATCATCGCCCGCGCGGGCGATGCCTCGCACATCGGCAAGTTGCAACTGGCCGGGGCGGACAGGGTATTCCTGCCGCATCACCTTGGCGGGCTGCGCATGGCCCAGTCCATCTTGCGGCCCACGGTGACCACGTTCATGGAACTGGCCCACTCCAAGACCGACCTGAACATCCAGATGGAAGAACTGACCGTGGGCGATGCCTCCGAGCTGGCGGGCAAGACGCTGATGGCGTCGGGCATCCGGCAGCGCTTCAACCTCATCGTCATCGGGGTCAAGAAGCCCGACGGGCGCATGCTGTTCAACCCGGAATCCACGTATGAACTGAACCCCGGCGACACCCTGGTCACCGTGGGCAGGCCGGAGAACTTCCGGCAGTTGCAGGATATCCTGTGACGGGCGGCGCCTGCCCGGAAGGCGGCGGGGATGCTGGGACTGCCGCCGCGCCTGCATCCGGCCCCGCGTCTTCCCCCGTCATCGCAACGGTCATCCTGCACTACGGCGACCCGGCCCTGGCTGCTACCCTGGCCGACACCCTGCGCCGGGCAGACCCCGATCCCGTGAACCACGCGGAGCGGGTACTGGTGCTGGACAATGCGGCTCCGCGCCCAGCCAACGGCGCATGGCGCAGGCTGCCGGACAACCTGTTCTGGGGCGGCGCGCTGGCCTACTGTCTGGACGCCGCGCGTGACATGGGCTGCACGCACCTGTGGTTTCTGAACAACGACATTTCCTTCGAAACGCGCCCGCCGCTGGTGGCACGGGCGGCCCTGCGCATGGTTCGCATGGGCGCGGCACTGGCCGCGCGCGGACTGGGCGGACCAGCAGGCAGGGTGGGGGTGTACGCCCCGGCGGTGGACCGCAACCCCTACCACCCGCAGATGGTGCGCGATGCGCGCGTCCAGTACCGGCGCGTGGCGCTGGTGGACGGCATTGCCCCGCTGATAGACCTTGATTGCGCCCGCGAGGTGGGCGGCGCGGACTGCGCCGACAACCCGCGCGGCTACGGGGTGGATGTCTGGTTGTCCCTGCGGGCGCACCGCGCGGGCTGGCCGGTGGTGGTGGATCATCAACTGGTGGTGCGCCACCGCTACCACACCACGGCGCGCTCCGTGGATGGCTTCATGGACGCCGCCGCCCGCGCCGAACACGAGTACATGACCCGCCGCCTCGGCCCCTCATGGCGCGACGAGGTGGCCCGACTGCAACATCAATGGACCGACGAGACCACGCTGTGAGCATTTCCGACGAAAATTCCCCGGCCAATACCGCGCCCGAAGCCGCTCCGGTCGCCCCTTCCCATGTCGCCGCCCGTGCCGAATCGCTGCGCGAGCAGCTGAACTACCACAGCCAGCTTTACTACAAGGGTACCCCGGAAATCTCCGACGCTGAATACGATGCCCTGTTCCGCGAATTGCAGGACATCGAGGCGGAATGGTTGAGTTTGCGTACGTCGGATTCTCCCACCCATCAGGTGGGCAGTCCGCGTCGTCTGGCAGATGCTACGGATCCGTCTATCAACCGTGCGGGCAGTTCGCGTCTTGAGTTAGAGGGTACAATCCGTGCTGAAGGGCGGGCACAACAGCATACTCTTCGCATGTATAGCCTGGACAATGTGTTTTCAGCAGAAGAATGGGATGCATTTGTACAGCGCTTGTTACGGGCCGAGCCGAAAGCCGATCTGGCCTTCTGGTGTGATCCTAAAATGGACGGCCTAGCTATTGAGGTCATCTACGAGAACGGAGAGTACACCACGGCGCTTACTCGAGGTGATGGTGATGAGGGGGAGATAGTTACCGAGGCAGTGAGTACCGTGCGTAATTTGCCTCCCCGTCTTCTGGGTGATGGGCCACACCCGACGCGGCTTGAGGTTCGAGGCGAGTTGATCATGACTCGTCATGATTTCGAGGCCCTCAACGCCGCCCGACGCGGCTCGGGCGAAAAGCTGTTCGCCAACCCGCGCAACGCCGCCGCCGGTTCGGTGCGCCAACTGGATGCCTCGGTCACGGCAGGGCGTCCGCTGCGCTTTCTGGCCTACGGGGTGGGGCAGGTGGTCTGGCCTGCCGAGGTGACTGGTGGTTCCTCCTCCGGCGCACAGGGGCCGGAAGCGCGTTGGGCCACCCACTGCCAGGTCATGGCCGCATTGGCGGACTACGGCTTTGGCACCCCGCCCGATGCACGCCGCTGCGAAACCCCGGCGGACGTCATGGCCTACTACGAAGATTTGGGCCGCCGCCGGTCGGAACTGCCCTTCGACATCGATGGCGTGGTGGCCAAACTGGACGATCTGGCCGCGCAGGCCGCGCTGGGCTATACCGCCCGCGCCCCACGCTGGGCCATCGCCCTGAAGTTTCCTGCCCATCAGGCAACCACCCGGCTGGAGCACATCGCCATTCAGGTGGGCCGTACGGGGGTGCTGACCCCGGTGGCCGAACTGGCGCCCGTGGCCGTGGGCGGGGTTACCGTGTCGCGCGCCACCCTGCACAACGAGGACGAAATCCGCGCCAAGGATTTGCGCGTGGGGGACATGGTGGTCGTGCAGCGCGCGGGCGACGTGATTCCCGAGGTGGTGCGCCCGTTGGTGGACCAGCGCCCCCCCACCGGCCTGCCGGAGTTCGAATTTCCGCGTGCCTGTCCCGTCTGCCACACCCCGGTACGCCGCGAACCCGGCGAGGCCGCGTGGCGCTGCGTCAACGTGGGCTGTCCTGCCGTGGTGCGCCAGTCGATCATCCATTTCGTGTCCAAGGCCGGGCTGGACATTCAGGGTGTGGGCCGCAAGTGGGTGGAACTGCTGGTGGACCGGGGCAAGGTGGTCAGCCCGGCGGACCTCTTTGCGCTCGACAAGCAGACCCTGCTGGCCTTCGAACGCATGGGGCCGAAACTGGCGGAGAATTTCGTTGCCGCCTTTGATGGGGCACGCACCGGAGCCACCCTGAACCGACTCATCTGCGCACTGGGCATCCGCCATGTGGGCGAGCAGACCGCGCGCACCCTGGCCACCCACTTTGCCGACCTTGACGCGCTGGGCGCGGCAGAGGCAGAGACGCTGCAACAACTGCCGGACATCGGGCCGGAGGTGGCTGCCTCCATCCGTGCTTTTTTCGCCAACGAAGGCAACCGTACCCTGCTGGAACGGCTGCGGAGCGTAGGACTTTGGCCGGTGCGCCCTGTGCGCTCGGACTCGGACGCGACAGGCACACCGGGTGAAGGCAACGGCCCCCTGGCCGGGCTTGGCGTGCTGTTCACCGGCTCGCTGTCCACGCTTACCCGTTCCGATGCGGAACGCCGTGCCGTTGCCGCCGGGGCCAACATCCTTGGCAGCGTCAGCAAGAAGCTGGACCTGCTGGTGGTGGGTGACAAGCCCGGTTCCAAGCTCGACAAGGCCACGAAACTCGGCATACGGGTACTGCGGGAACAGGAGTTTCTGGATCTGCTGGCAGGGAAGGGCGGAGAGGCTCTTGCGGGCGGCAAAGTCGCGTCCGACGCGACTCCGGAAGTCGAGCCCGATGCGGCCTCGGACGTCGCGCCCCCGTCTGCACTGTCTGCACTGTCCGCCTCGACCGAATCAACCGAATCAACCGAATCAACCGCAGCTGCCATGTCCCGCAAGAAGGACCAGCATTCGTTGCTGTGATTTCCGCCATTTCCGATCAGACGCCGCGCCCACCCGGCCGCATCCGGTTACGGCGGCGCGTGCATAACGCATAAGGAGCGAGCATGAGCACTTCGATCATCGTCACGGGCGCGGGTGGCCGCATGGGTTCCACCATCTGCCGCATGGCGCAGGAAGATCCGGCCCTTACGCTGGCCGCCGTCGTCGAACGTCCCGAACGCCTGGCCTCGCTCGACGTGTGGAAATGCCCTGCAGGCAGCGACGCGGATGCGGTGTTCGCGCAGGTACCCGGCGGCGTGGTGGTGGACTTCACCTCGCCCGAGGCCAGCCTGGCCAACGCCCGCGCCGCCGCCAGGGCTGGCGTATCCCACGTCATCGGCACCACGGGCCTGACCGCCGAGCAGAAGTCGGAACTGGCCGAACTGGCCAAAACCGCGCGCATCTTCTGGGCGCCCAACATGAGCATCGGCGTCAACGTGCTGCTCAAGATCCTGCCGCAACTGGTGCAGCAACTGGGCGAGCAGTACGACCTGGAGATGGTGGAACTGCACCACAACCGCAAGAAGGATTCGCCCAGCGGCACCGCCCTGCGCCTTGCCGAATGCCTGGCCGAGGCGCGCGGCTGGAACCTGCCGGACGTGGCCAACTACCACCGCGAAGGCATCATCGGTGAACGGCCCAAGGACGAAATCGGCATCCAGACCATTCGCGGGGGCGACGTTGTGGGCGTGCACACCATCTACGCCATGGGCCCCGGCGAACGCATCGAAATCACCCACCAGGCCCACTCGCGCGAAAACTTCGCGCAGGGCGCCCTGCGCGCCGCCAAGTGGCTGCCGCAGCAGCAGCCCGGCACGCTCTATTCCATGCTGGACATGCTGTAGGCAGATAAAAAGAGTAACCGGGGGAGGAGGGAAACTTTTGCGCGCTGCGGTCCTCATCCGTAAGACTCGCGCGTTGCGCTCGCCTAACGGCTGAGGCAAAGTTTCCCTCCTCCCCCGGACCCCCACCA
>NZ_JBDXXH010000013.1 GCF_040373385.1 Nitratidesulfovibrio sp.
CCGTTGCGCCCTTTTGACCACGCCCGATTTCGTTATGGCTCCGACGGGTGTGGAGAGGGCGTGAGCAGTTGCGTCCGGCCTCTACGGAGGCCGTTGTGCCCTTTTGACCACGCCCGATTTCGTTATGGCTCCGACGGGTGTGGAGGGGGCGTGCGCAGTTGCGTCCGGCCTCTACGAAGGCCGTTGCGCCCTTTTGACCACGCCCGATTTCGTTATGTCTCCGACGGGCAAGGGGCCGCTGAGCGGCGGCCCCTTGCATCCCCGCGCTCCAGGGGGGCTTCGCCACCCCTGGACCCCCAACGTATCCTGCACCGCATTCCTTCGCCGCCAGCTTCCCTCCGGCGCAGGACGCCTTCGGGTGATCTGGCGACGGGAACGCGATGTGCCCGAATCTCTCGTAGCCTCCATTTCACTGGGGTGCTTATACCTACGCCCTCGTTGCGACGCATGTGCCGCCGTCAAGGCCCGGCGTCACACGCTTCTACGCACGTCACGTTTCCTTTGAACAACATTCAGCTCTACGCAGTTGGTCTGGCGTTACCAGTGAAACAAGACGTCAAGCCCTTCAGGCAGGGTGCGGCATGCACGCGGATTGCACCCGCAGCCGACGATCCCCGCCGGAGGTTTTGCGACGTGTAAGCCTTGGCGTTGCGAGGGCATCCCATACCGACAGAAAGTGCACGCACAACCCGAATCTTCATCAAGGCGACGAGAGCCTTGCGCACATCGCATTCTCGTCGCCAGATCACCCGAAGGCGTCCTGCGCCGGAGGGAAGCTGGCGGCGAAGGAATACAGTGCGGGAAGAGTGGGAATAAAGGCACCGGGGCTACGCCAAGGCGTCGGGAGCCTTGCGCACATGCGCATTCAGGCGGGCAGATCGCCCGAGGCGCGCTAGCGCCGCAGGGAAGCTGCCCGACGTAAAGAATGCGGTGCAGGACGACACGGGGTTCCAAGGGGCGGAGCCCCTGGAACGCGGGGATGCAAGGGGCCATCGTTCAATGGCCCCTTGCCCGTCGGAGACATAACGAAATCGAGGGTGATCAAAGGGGCACGACGGCCTTAGTAGAAGCCGGATGCAACCGCGCACATCCCCTCCACACCCGTCGGAGACATAACGAAATCGAGCGTGGTCAAAGGGGCACAACGGCCTTCGTAGAAGCCGTCCTCAACAAGGCACCCCCGCACTCCCCCTCCCCAACCAGCGCAGCGCCTCTCACCCCTCACTCCTTCCCGTTCTTCCTCTCCCACCACGCCCGGTCCGGCCCCAGAAACCACCAGTCGGTGTGGTCGGTTTCGGCAATGGTCTTGGCAAGTTCGCGGCCTTCCTCGGTGCGCAGCCTCTCCAGCGCGCTTTCCATCCACTTGCCCGCGTACTTGTTGCCCAGGTCCAGTTCGCGCTTCAGGTTCAGGATCAGGTCCAGCTGGTCCGCGTCGTGGGCCAGTTGCGCCTCGGGGGTCTGCGAGGCTTCCAGGTCGTCCCAGAACTCCAGCATGTCCACCTCAAGGCCGGTGCCTTCGGCGGCGTGCACCACTGCATCGCGCGGCTTCGAGGTATTGTAGATGCGGTTGACGTAGTTGAAGTCGCCGATGCGCGCCTCGTGGAAGTCGTGGAACAGGCACAGCATGGCGGTACGGGAAGGATCGGCCCCGGCCATGCGGGCCAGCACGTAGCCGATGATGGCGGTGCGGAAGGAATGTTCGGCCACGTTCTCGTTGCCGGTGCCGAGAAACTGGTAGCCGGTACGCGGCGTGAGGCGCAGCATGCCCGCCTCGTTCAGAAAATCGACGATGCGCTTCAGGCGGCCGCGCCCCTGAAGGTTCAACTGGGGATTGCAGGCGGTCATGGCAAGGCTCCGGAAAACATGACGTCGGCCGCCAGCGCCCGGCGACAGACACCGGATGCGCCGCGCGGCGCGCCCGTCCGGCATACGGCATTTCCCCGGCGCTGTCCAAACGGCCCGGCGCTCCGGACAGGGGCCTCCGCCTCCCGACACATCTGGCCCCATCTGGCCGCGTCTGGCTGCCGCCGACGCCGCGCGCTCCATCCCGCCCCGACGCGCCCGTTACCCCCAAACCGGGCCTACACCGGGTCCATGCTGCCCCAGCGTCTGCCGCACAGCCGGAACAGCACCAGCGCGAACACGGCCCCCAGCGTATCGGCCAGCATGTCCTTCTGGGCGTCCCACACGTCGCCCTGACTGCCCAGAAAGGCCAGCCCCGCCTCGCCGCCTTCGGCATCGGCCACCAGCCATTCCAGAATTTCCCACCCGGCGGCCACGGCCATTACCGCGAACAGTCCGAACAGCAACGAAACCACCGGCCCGGCCAGGCGGCGACGCGTCAGCAACTCCGCGAAAGCATAGGCATAAAAGCCCACGCTGAAATGCCCCACCCGGTCAAAGTGGTTGCGCGCAAAGCCGAAGGCGTCGGTAATGACGCCAAAGGGCACCCGCTCGAAGGTGTAGTGCCCGCCCACGGTGTGCCAGAACAGCCACACCGCCATGAGCAGGTAGGCCGCCCCGCTGAACCGGAATCTGCGCGCCGTGCCCGCCAGCAGCAGAAAGATGGTGATGACCGGCGTGACCTCCATGTACCACACCGTGCGGTCGTACGGCGCAATGCCCAGCACCACGAACACCGCCACGAACACGGCGGCCAGCACTTCCGGCAGGCGTGATGAAACGGCAGGCATCTCGGGGGAATGCGCGGCGGGTGTGACCATGGGGGCCTCTCTTCTGCGGTGCAGGGGGTGATGGGATGCGCGCACGATGCCGCAGGGCCGAAGAACTGTAAACAACCGCCTGATGACGACACGAAAAAAAGACGGGCCGCGCATGCGACCCGCCCCGTACGTGCCGGTTCGCCCGCCGTCCTGCTGGCGACTGGCGGCTGGCGAGAGCTAGACGTCCCCTTCCGGGGTTTCGCCCCTTTCCGGCAACGGAATGATGCCGTCCGCGTCCAACTGGTGGCGGGCCCTGTTCTTTTCCACCACGGCCACGGAAGTATTGGCGTAGCAATACACGCACATGTGGCCGCAGGTGTTGTACATGCCGATATCCTTGCTTTCCACGCACCCACATTCTGTCCGCTGGCCCTTGTCCTTGCGCAGCAGGGTTTCCAGCCGTTGCGGCACGCCCAACACATGCTGGTCAAGCCGGATGCCGAGATGCCGTTGCAGCTTCACGTTGCCGGGACGGCATATCCTCGCGAAGAGGTCGCCGTCCACGCACTTGTTGGGATCGATGCCGTAACGCGCAAACGACCTGCGCTCGCCGCACGTCGCGGGTGTGAGCTGCCGAGAGGCAGCATAGGCCGCGATCATTTCCCCCAGCCGGTCCTGCTCGTCGAACGAAGGCTCGCGCAGCAACAGTTCCTGCTGCCGTTTGACGTTGCGCTGCACCTTGGCATAGGCCCCCACGTCCACAAAACTGAAGACCAGTTGCCGCGTGTACGGGGCCAGCGCATCCCCCACGCGGCGGATGCGTTCCATCACCCCGTCCGCGTCCAGCCCTTCGGCAAGGCAGATGGGATCATACCGCCACACCACCCGCTCGGATCCCCAGCGGCGCGACAGGGCCGCGAACGTCTCGATGCGCTCCGCCAGCGGCGGCACGCGGGGTTCGTATCCTTCCGCCTCGTAGTCGTTGACCGTGAACTGGAAATAGAAGTCGTACCCCCTGTCGTGGATTTCCTCCAGGTAGGGCAGCAGCGGCTTCGCATTCTTGGTCCAGAACACGATGCCGCCCGCCGCGCGCAGGTCTATGCGGAAGTCCTGCTGATTGAAGGGATTGCGCCACCGCACATACCCTTCGCGCAGGCGACGCATGAACCATTCCGCGTAAAAGGCCGGAATATCCGTGGACCGGCTGGCGGAAATGATTCCGGGCGTCAGTTCCCGCCCCTGAAAATCCGGGGAATCCTGCACGTTCTTCTCCCTGTCAGCGTTCACGCGCATCCTATCGTACAGTTTGCGGCAAACCTTCAAGGCACAAAAAAACCGGGCCGCTTGCGCGGCCCGGTCGAGCGTGTCTGCCAAAACCCCTCCACCTTACGGTGTGTTGCCTTAGCCGCCCAGCAGCTGCATGGCCATACGCGGCAGGGAGTTGGCCTGCGAGAGCATGGCGACGGCAGCCTGCGTCAGGATCTGCTGACGGGTGAATTCGGTCATTTCGCTCGAAACGTCCACGTCCGAAATCCGCGATTCGGCGGCCTGCAGGTTTTCCGACTGGATCTGCAGGTTGCTGATGGTGTTTTCCAGACGGTTCTGGAGAGCACCAAGGTTCGCGCGAATCTTGTCCTTCGAGATGATGGCGTTCTCGATGCCTTCCAGGGCGGCCTGCGCGGCAGACTGCGTGGAGATCGACTTGCCCTTGCCTTCCGCTGCCTGGCTGCCCACGCCCAGCGCCGACGCCGTGGAGGTGCCGATGCGGATGTAGTAGTAGTCTTCCGAGCAGTCGTTGGCCGAGCCGAAGTGGACCTTCAGCTTGCCGGTGGACACGAGGCCGGAGCCGTCGTGGGTGGCACCGGACAGGTTGCCGTTGAGCAGGTGAATGCCGTTGAAGTCCGTCGAGTTGGCGATTCGGGTGATTTCCGAGGCCATGGCCTGGTATTCCGAATCGATGATGAGACGCTGGTCCGAGGTGTAGGTACCGGTAGCGGCCTGTTCGGCCAGTTCCTTCATGCGGATCAGCTTTTCATCGATGACGCCAAGGGCGCCGTCGGCGGTCTGGATCAGCGAGATGGCGTCGTTGGCGTTACGCACACCCTGGTTCAGGGCGGCGATGTCCGAACGCATCAGTTCGCGAATGGCCAGGCCGGCCGCGTCGTCAGAAGCGGCACCAACACGAAGACCCGACGACAGTCGGCGTACGGACGTGGACAGGCTGCCGTACGACGAGCTGAGGTTGCGGGCGGCATTCATTGCCATCAAGTTGTGATTGATAACGAGAGACATAATATTCCTCCATGAATATTGCGCCGTTCCGGGCGGGGCACCACGCCGACCGCATCCATGCGATCATCCGCCGTTCATGCCCCTCTTTTCGGCCTGCCCATGTGAAACTATAGGGGGTGGCCTTCACTTTTCTTTACATGTGTCCGGACAAACCGGATTCGGGCAGGATTCGGGACGGATGCAGGCCCCGGAACCGGATTCCCGCACCAGACGCAGTGTTCGCGGCCTGCCCCCCCCCTGCCTGGCCATCCGGCCCGTCCGCCTTGGTCCGTGGACTCAGCGCATCCTGTCCGGTCCCGATGCCCCGTGCGACCGGGGCGTGCCTGCGGTTTGCCATGCCCCGATGGCGGATGTAGACTGATCGCCTGGCGTGACCGCGCCGAGACATCACCAGACGCGCAGCGTCGAGACATCACCGGACGCGCAGCGTCAAAGCATCGCCCGGCGTGACCGCGCCGAAGCATCACCCTGCGCACAAGCCGCACGGGAACATCACCGGGCGCACCCCGCCCGCAGCGCACAGAAGGAGCCTTTCATGAGCGTTCATCCGGCACCGGAACGTTCCGCCCCCGGCAAGCAGGCACGTCGTCCCGTCGGCACGCTGGACGTGCGCGCCGCCAAGGGCGCGCGGCGAATCGCCATGCTCACCGCCTACGATGCCCCCACCGCCGCCCTGGTGGACGGCTGCGACATCGACATCATTCTGGTGGGTGACTCGCTGGGCATGGTCATGCTGGGCCGGAACGACACCCTGTCCGTGACCATGGACGAAATGGTGCACCACTGCCGCGCGGTGACCGGCAGCGTCACCCGCGCGCTGGTGGTGGCGGACATGCCCTTCCTTTCCTATGAAACGAGCCCGGCGGATGCATTGCGCAACGCCGGGCGTCTGTTCCGCGAAGGGGGCGTGCGCGCCGTGAAGCTGGAAGGCGCCGGACCATACCTGCCGCAGGTGCGCGCCCTGGTGGACGCGGGCATTCCGGTCATGGGGCACATCGGCCTCACCCCGCAACGGGTGGCGCAACTGGGCGGGTTCAAGGTGCAGGGCAAGACCGCCGACGCGGCCCGACGCCTGCTGGACGACGCCCTGGCCCTGGAGCAGGCGGGCTGCTTCTCCATCGTGCTGGAATGCGTGCCCTCGCCCGTGGCCGCGCGCATCACCGCCGCGCTGACCATCCCCACCATCGGCATCGGCGCCGGGCCGGACTGCGACGGGCAGGTGCTGGTGCTGCACGACATGCTGGGCCTGCAGGACCGCATGGTGCCCCGCTTCGTCAAGCGCTACGCCAACCTTGCCGGGCAGGTGACGGACGCCGTGACCGCCTACAAGCAGGAAGTGGAAAGCGGCGCCTTTCCCGGTCCGGAACACGGCTTTGCCATGCCCGACGAGGAACTGCGCCAACTGGGCAGGGACGGGACCTCCAGCGGAAAGGAATGACCACACCTTCCACGGACCGGGTACGGCAGGCACGCTATGGGCGCAGCGACCCGTGAACAGGTTGCTGCAAGGCAATCGACAGCCTTGTGGGCCAGACATCTCCAGCGCATGCGGCAACCTGTCCGTGCCCATGGAACGAAGACAAGCACATCGTTTCCAGCTTCCGGAGTATCTGCATGATTGAAGCAATAGGCGTGGAAAAGCGAAATGCCGTTCTCAAAGAGAAACTGCTCAAGTGGCTCCCGAAACAGTCCCGACTGGAAACACAGATTTTCGGTTTGGCATTAAGCCGCTTTGACCAGGAAACTTCTGCGGAGAAATGCTTCTATCACCCCATCGTCGCGCTTATTGTCCAGGGATTCAAACGCTCCATGATCGGCAACCACGACGCAGATTATGGTGAGCGACATTCAATGGTTGTAGGCGTTGATATGCCGGGAATATTTCATATCACCCATGCGTCGCAGCAAAATCCTTTCCTCTCTCTGTCTGTAAGACTTGACAGACGCATCATTTCCCAATTGGCGACAGAGATGCCTTCAATAGTCACGTCAGACAACAAACCTGCAAATCCTGTAGCCATTTCCGAGGCCAGCGAAGAACTTCTCGAAGCATTCATACGGCTGGTCGATCTGCTGGACACACCGTCAAGAATACCTGTCTTTGCCCCCATGATCCTCCGCGAAATTCATTTCCACTTGCTTTCGGGCAGCCAGGGTGACTGCCTGCGGCTGTTCAGTACTGGCGGAACACAAACCAGCCAGATTGCCCAAGCCATCACCTGGCTGCGAGAAAACTACACAGGCCGCCTCCACATGGAAGAACTGGCCCGCCAGGTCAACATGGCCCCTTCGACATTCAACCGCCATTTCAAGCAGGTGACCAGCCTCAGCCCGCTCCAGTTCCAGAAACGCCTGCGCCTTTACGAAGCGGAGCGCCTTATGCTGCTTGAAGGAAAGGATGCCGGCACGGCGGCGGTCATGGTCGGCTATGAAAGCGGCTCACAATTCAACAGGGAATACAAGCGCCAGTTCGGAGCGCCACCCCACCGGGACGTGGCGCAGAAACGTTCCTAGCCCAAGACAACCGCGTACAATATTTGACAAACAATACAAACGAAGGGCGGAATGCATGTGTTGACGTGCATCCCGCCCTTCTTTGCGCCTGCCTGCTCCTCAGCGAAGCGCGAGCGAATCAGGCAAATATCTGCATGAATTGTGTATAGCGCCGACAGACAAGCCCCCTTATCTTGCTATCAGCCAAAACAGCCCACACAAACACCGTAGCGCTGAAGGAGGTTGCAATGCCAAGCAGAAACGCCGTGCCGCTATTGGCACTATGCCTCATCGCATTATTTGGAATCCCGGCAATAGCTCACGCCAAGAACGAAAACCACGACAACCAGTTGAGCAACAAGCAAAAGAGCATCATCCCCATTGCAGCCTTTACCGCAAATGGAGACACCGTAAAACTGAAGTCTGCCCTCGTTCATGGACTGGAAAACGGCATGACGATCAACGAGATCAAGGAAGTTATCGTCCAGATGTATGCATACGCGGGATTCCCTCGGAGCCTTACCGGTCTCGACACCTTCCTTGCCGTCCTGGAAGACCGGAAAGGACGAGGCATCAGGGACGAAATCGGCAAAGACGCCACCCCCTTGCCCGCCGGTGCAAGCATTCGCGACCTCGGCACGGCAGTCCAGACCAGGATTGTCGGCAGACCGGTCAGAGGCCCTGTCTACGAGTTCGCCCCCATCATCGATACGTTTTTGAAGGAGCACCTTTTCGGCGACATATTCGGGCGTGACGTCCTTGACCTCCAAGAAAGGGAACTGGCAACCGTGGCCGCCCTGGCCAGCCTTCCCGCCGAACCCCAGCTGCGCTCCCACCTGAACGTCTGCATGAATGTCGGCCTGACCGAACCCCAGATGAGGGCGTTCGTATCCATACTGGATGCAGAGGTCGGCAAGGATGAAGCCGAAAGGTCAGAGAGACTTCTGGATGCCGTCCTGCAAAGCAGGCAACCATCGAAATAGCAATGCAACACAAGAGGTAGCCATGAAAGAAATGATTCTGACAACCTTGGCCATGCTCTCTGCACTGGCCTTCGCCAGTGCCGCCAATGCTGCTGAACGGAATGCCTTTGGCCTTGTCTACAGGGGGGCCATTACGGAAAACGCCAAGAACAAGGTGAACATACACCCTGTAACCTACACCCTGAACGGCCTCAGGATTGCGGCCAACGTCTATACACCCGCCGGATATGACGCCACCCGCAAGTATCCTGCCGTGGTGGTGGCCCACCCCAATGGCGGCGTCAAGGAACAGGTGGCAGGCCTCTATGCCCAGCGACTGGCGGAAAACGGCTATGTCACCATCGCGGCGGATGCGTCCTACCAGGGAGCCAGCGAAGGCACGCCCAGAAACATCGACAAGCCCTATTACCGCACGGAAGACATCCACGGCATGGCCGACTACATCAGCAGCTATCCCGGCGTGGATGCCAATCGCCTTGGCGCGCTGGGGATTTGCGGCGGGGGCGGCTATACGCTGCATGCCGCCAAATCCGACAAGCGATTCAAGGCCGTGGCAACCCTGAGCATGTTCAACTCCGGCCAGGTGCGGCGCAACGGCTACATGAACACGATGCTTGATTCCGTGCAGCCCCGCCTGAAAGCGGCCTCTGACGCGCGCGCCAGGGAAATCGCCACCGGAGAAATCAGCTATTCCGGCAACGTCGACTTTGACGCCCTGACGGACGAAAGCATCAGCAAGATTCCCACCGACCTCTACCGCGAAGGCATGATCTACTACGGGCAGACGCACCGGCATCCCAACTCCACCTTCCGCTACACGACAAGCAGCCTTATGGAACTGATGAGCTGGGACGCCACCGACCATCTTGAACTGATCAATGCCCCGCTGTTGATGATGGCCGGCGAGAAAGCCGACTCGCTGTACATGACCGAAGAGGCATTCCGCAAAGCGGTGGGAACCAGCGACAAGGAACTCTTCAAGATTCCCGGGGCAACGCATATCCAGACCTACCATGTGCCGGAATATGTCGCCCTTGCCGTCGCCAAGCTCAAGGAATTCTACGGCAGAAACCTGTAACGGCGCCTGCTGACCACAGCACGGTAGTGCCGCACGGAATGCCGCAAGGAGCGCATCGTGTTGCGCAGCGGACAACACCTGCTCCCGCGCACAGGTGCGGCACTGCCCAGGCAGACGCAGTGGAGGGAATCCACCATGGAGTTTGCATGAACGTTCTCACAATATCCCTGATTGCACTGTGCCTGCTGATTCCGGAAATCGCATTCGCCGCACCGGCCCATGCCGAAGAGCAGGCCGCCGGTGGACAAATCGTCATTCCCGGCGGTTCACGCCCTTCGTCCACGGCTCCGAGCCGAAATTTTACGGGATACGTCCGCGTCGATCCCGTCTTCCAGGCTCAGGCTCCCGCCCGTGCCTATGGTTCCTATGTCACCTTTGAACCGGGAGCGCGCACGAACTGGCATACCCATCCGCTGGGCCAGACCCTTATCGTGACGTTCGGGACGGGCCTGACACAGGAATGGGGCGGCCCCGTCCAGATTGTCCGGCAGGGGGACGTGGTGATTTGTCCTCCCGGCGTCAAGCACTGGCATGGCGCTGCCCCTGATGCCGCCATGACGCATCTTGCCATAGGAGAACATGTGGAAGGCATGAGTGTAGAATGGATGGAGCAGGTAACTGATGAACAGTACCGAGCCAGATAAGGGCGGAACCAGCAGCGGAATTTCGACTCTGCCGTCATGCGGGCATGAATTTGGCGCCAGCGCGGGCACAGATGCGGAAGTCCGGATGGACCATGCCAACCGGTTCCGGGAAAGACAGCCGGGGAAGGATCAAAAGTAAGGAGTATCTTGCATGAAGCGGAAATCATTCCTTGCGGGACTATTGCTCACGGTGGGACTTTTTGCGACGGCTGACGCCATGGCGGCGGAAAAGGGGACCCAGCCCCCGCTGCTGATTCAGGAACAGGGCAGCTTTGCCGTGGGCGGCACGGTTGCCCGGAATCCCGGCACATTCGATCCGCGCAAGCCCGCCGATCCCGCAGGCCAGACGTTCCACGGCGACCACGCCTACGTGTTTTACCAACAGCCGGTAAATGCGCGCAGATACCCGCTGGTATTCCTGCACGGGGCCGGGCAGTTCTCCAAAACCTGGGAAAGCACCCCGGACGGGCGTGAAGGGTTCCAGAACATCTTCCTGCGGCGGGGCTTCAGCACCTACCTCGTTGACCAGCCGCGGCGCGGCAATGCGGGCCGCAGCATGGTGGAACAGAAGGTAACCCCCACGCCGGACGAACAGATGTGGTTCACCCAGTTCCGGGTGGGCGTATGGCCGGACTACTTCCCCGGCAGCCAGTTCCCCAAGGGCAAGGACACACTGGATCAGTACTTCCGGCAAATGACGCCGAATACCGGCCCGTTCGATGCCGGGGTAATTTCGGACTCCCTGTCCGCGTTGTTCGCGAAAATCGGCGACGGCATCCTGGTCACCCATTCGCAGGGTGGCGGTCCGGGTTGGATGACGGCCATGAAAAGCCCGAATGTACGCGCTGTCGTGGCGTACGAGCCCGGCAGCAACTTCACCTTCCCCGAAGGAGAGGTTCCCGCGCCCATTGAAAACAGGTTCGCCACCCTGAGCGCCCTCGGCGTTCCCATGGCAGACTTCAAGAAGCTGACGCGGCTGCCGATCATCATCTATTACGGCGATAACATCCCCAATGATCCCAGCGACGTTCCAGCCCAGGATTACTGGCGGGCCTGCCTTGCCATGGCCAGGAAATGGGCGGAAGCCGTGAACCGGCATGGCGGCGATGCGACCGTTCTCCACCTGCCCGAGGCGGGACTGAACGGCAATACCCACTTCCCCTTTTCGGATCTGAACAACGCGAAGGTGGCAGACCTGCTGTCTCGGTGGATGAAAGAGAAGGGGCTGGATTGACAGGCTCCGGGCTGTTTCCGCATGCCGGTCCCTGCCCTCCGACGCGGAAACAGCTCCCCCCACGGAAAACATGCTCATGCCGCATTACATCTGAACTGCGGACAAGGGCCGACGAAGCCCGCGAAGAAAGGGGCTATCCGGAAACAGCGGTCAGACGGAAACGTCGATCAGGTACAGGCAGCGCGGCTCCACCAGCAGCAGCTTGTCGTCGGAAAGATGCTCCGGCGCGGTGACGAAGCCGCCCCTTTCGATGACGTGAATGGCGTTGGCTTCGCGGCTGGAGTCATGCAGGAACAGGGTATCGCCCAGCAGCCGCCCGGCTGCCGTCCAGTGCGAAATCACCGGGTCGCCCCGGAAGGGCAGATAGCGGTGAAAGCGCAGCACGGCTGCCCGTTCCGGGCCGTCGGCAAGCCATCCGGCCAAGTGTTCCCATACCGCGCGGGGCGTGGGCTGGGGGGACGCATCCGGACCACGCCCACCCCGCGCTGCTCCCGACGCATCCGGACCCACCCGACCCGTCACGCGCAGGGCCGGGCTGGTGGCAAAGGGGCGCTCCACGCGCAGCGGAACCACGTCGCGGCTGGCGCGTTCCAGCACCGCCCGCACCAGCGCGTCATGATCGGTGGCGTTGTACAGCACGGCGCGAAAGGATTCCGCATCGCGGGCAAGGTCCAGCAGCACCTCGTTGAACAGCCGCCGCGCCTGCCCGATGCCCAGTTGCCGGACGGAACACAGGGCGTTGACCACCGCGTACACGGCGCAAAGCACGTCCAGTTGCCCCTGATGGAACGGCTGGAACGATTGGCCTGCTCGGGGTGAAGGGGACGAGGGCGATTGTTCCCGCACGGTGGCGGACCTGTCCGCCGCTCCGTGCGTTGCTCCGGGCGCTGCTCCGGGCGTGTCGTGGGAATTGGGCGCGACCATGCGGCTCCCGTGGGCATTGACGTTCGGACCACGTGGCGGCGTGCCGGGTGGACAGACCCTGCTCTTGCCCGCAGCCACCGCCCCCGTCAAGTGATGGCGGGGAATGGGGTGGCCGTGGAGGTACGGGGCAGGCACAGGGCAGGCACGGACCGCGCATGTCCGCACAGATCATCTGACACTCCGGCCAAACCGGGGGCCTCACGCCATGCCGGTACGGGTTTTGCTGATTCGCACCCCACTCGGACAAACCTGCCGGGCGCCCGGTGCGCCCCCTGGCCTCGACCCGCTTCGCGCCGTCCATATCGGTCGCCGTTTTCGCTGGACATCGTGGCGGGCTGCGTGTATACCCGCCTACACAACAATATTCGGATAACTTGATATGCAGATACTCACCGATCCCCGTACGTTGCAACAGACCTGCCTGCGCTGGCGGGCCGACGGCAAGCACACCGTGCTGGTGCCCACCATGGGCTATTACCACGCCGGGCACGAAAGCCTGATGTCCTACGCCCGTTCCCTGGGCGACAAGGTGGTGGTCAGCCTGTTCGTGAACCCCACCCAGTTCGGCCCCGGCGAAGACCTGGCCGCCTATCCGCGCGACCTTGAACGCGATGCCGCCCTGGCCGAGGCCAACGGCGCGGACATCCTGTTCACCCCGCAGCCCGCCGACATGTTTCCTGCGGGCCATGCCACGTGGATAGAGGTGCCCTCGCTGGCGGGCACGCTGTGCGGCATCACGCGCCCCACCCATTTCCGGGGGGTGTGCACCGTGGTCATGAAGCTGTTCCAACTGGCCATGCCGCGCACCGCCGTGTTCGGCCAGAAGGACTGGCAGCAACTGGCCATCATCCGCCGCATGGCGCGCGACCTGAACGTGCCCGTGGACGTGGTGGGCCGCCCCATCGTGCGCGAGGCGGACGGACTGGCCATGAGTTCGCGCAACATCTACCTTTCGACCGAAGAACGTGCCCAGGCCCCCAACATCCACCACGGCCTGGCCCTTGGCCGGGCGCTGGTGCAGGGGGGCGAGCGAGACGCCGCCGCAGTGGCCGAGGCCATGCGCCGCTACTGGCGCGAGAACCTGCCCCTGGCGCAGGAAGACTACATTTCCATCGTGCATCCGGAAACGCTGGAGCCGCTTGCGCGCATCACCGACGCGGCCCTGTGCGCCGTTGCCTTTCGCCTGGGCAAGGCCCGGCTTATCGACAACATGCTGCTGGCGGGCGAATAGCCCCGGCATCTCCGGAACCACCGGAACTGAAAACCGCAACCCCACGCTAAGAAACGCGCCCGAAGCCCGCAGCGCCCCGCAACCGCAACGCCGGGGGGCCAGGCCACAGCCGGGGCCACGCGCGCATCATCAGGAGGACCGCATGATTCCCGGAAAAGGCCGCTACTTCTTCACGTCCGAATCCGTCACCGAAGGCCACCCCGACAAGGTTGCCGACCAGATTTCCGATGCCGTGCTTGACGTGCTGCTGGCGCAGGACCCCATGTCCCGCGTGGCCTGCGAAACGCTGGTGACCACCGGCATGGCCTTCATCGCGGGCGAAATCCGCACCAAGGGCTTTGCCGACCTGCCCGAGGTGGTGCGCTCGACCATCCGGAACATCGGCTACAACAGCTCGGAAATGGGCTTCGACTGGAAGACCTGCGCGGTCATTTCCTCCATCGACAAGCAGTCGGGCGACATCGCCCAGGGCGTGGACCGGGGCAACCCCGAAGACCAGGGCGCGGGCGACCAGGGCATGATGTTCGGCTTTGCCTGCGATGAAACCGCCACCCTGATGCCCGCCCCCATCTACTGGGCGCACCAGCTTTCGCAGCGCCTGACCAAGGTGCGCAAGGACGGCATCCTCGACTTCCTGCGGCCCGACGGCAAGACCCAGGTTTCGTTCGAATACGTGGACGGCAAGCCCATGCACATCAACAATGTGGTGGTCTCGTCGCAGCATGCCGACAACGTGTCCAACACCACCATCCGCGAAGGCATCATCGAGGAAGTGATCAAGAAGACGCTGCCCGAAGGCCTGATGGCCGACGACTGCGAAATCTTCATCAACACCACTGGCCGGTTCGTGGTCGGCGGCCCCATGGGCGACTGCGGCCTGACCGGCCGCAAGATCATCCAGGACACCTACGGCGGCGCAGGCCACCACGGCGGCGGCGCATTCTCGGGCAAGGACGCCTCCAAGGTGGACCGTTCCGGCGCCTACATGGGCCGCTACATCGCCAAGAACGTGGTCAAGGCCGGCCTTGCCCCCAAGTGCGAAGTGCAGATCGCCTACTGCATCGGCGTGGCCGAGCCTGTTTCGGTGCTGGTTTCCTCGCTGGGCAGCAGCGAACTGTCGGACGAAGTGCTGACCCGCGCCGTGCGCGAGGTGTTCGACCTGCGCCCGTACCACATCATCAAGCGTCTTGACCTGAACCGCCCCATCTACGGCAAGACCACCTGCTACGGCCACTTCGGCCGCGAACTGCCCGAGTTCACCTGGGAGCAGTGCGACGCCGTGGCCGACCTGCGTACCGCCGCCAAGGTGTAGCGCGCGGCATCAGCCAGCCAGAAAAGACAGGGCGGGGAGCATGCTCCCCGCCCTTTTTGCGTGCAATGGTATTCGCCCTTGCGCCAGTGCCCCTGCGCGAGAAATAGGGGCTATCCCGCCACCATCCCGCGCTATCCGGCCACTATCCGGCCACTAGCCCGCCACTATCCCGCCAGATCGGCCAGGTCCGCCTGCAAGCCCGACACCGAGGCGTCCAGGTCCACGTCAAAGCTGGCCCCGAACTCGCTGCCGTTGACCCAGGCCACCGTGTAGGCCACGTCGCTCAGGTAGGCCAACTGAAAATTCTCGCCCCGCACCAACGTGCCCCGCAAGCCCTGCGCGGGCATGGGGTTGCCGTCGGCCAGCAGCATGCGCGAGCCGCCGGGGCTGATGTCGATGATCTGGGCGATGCGGTCCGTACCGTCCATGTGCACTCGGCACGACTGGTTCAAGCCGTAGGCTTTCAGAAAAATGCGCGCGTGGCGCCTGCGTTCCATGGTGTTTCCCCCTTTTTCGCCCTGCCGTGGCGCAACCGCCCGCATGCGCGCCAGCCCATCTGGCGCATCAATGCCTGAAACGGCGGCAACGCTACCACGCCCACGAAAGGATGGGAACGCCGTTAGTCGCTGCGCCCGTCATCCCCGCCCAGGCGCACCCGTCGAGCCTACGCCGCGCTGGCCCCCTGGCGGAACCGCTCGATCAGCCCGCGCACCCGCCCGGTAAGGCCGGGCAGGTCGGGCTTGGATATCTGGTCGTCGGCACCCACGGCGGTGCCCTTGTGGCGCAAGGCGTCGGTGATCAGCGAGGAGAACAGCACCACCGGCAGCTTTTGCAGCACCTGGTCTTCCTTGATGCGCCGGGTCAGGTTATGTCCGTCCATCTCGGGCATCTCGATGTCCGACACCACAAGGTCCACGTAGTCGTAGATGTGCTTGCGCTCTTCTTCGGCGCGCTTGCGCCAGCCGCACAGCACGTCCCACGCCTCTCGCCCGCTGCTGGTGCGGGTAACGCGAAAGCCCGCCTTCTCCAGGGTGCTGCCGATCATGTTGCGGATGGCCGAGGAATCGTCGGCGATGAGCACGTGCCAGTCTTCGGACAGGGTCATCGTCGGTTCCGCAACGTGCAGCGTCGCGCCTATGTCCGCCCGGGGATTCATGGAGGCCACGATCTTCTCCATGTCCAGCAGGAACACGATGCGGTCCTCGAAGCGCACCACCCCGATGACCGACTGGCCGCTGTAGGCCTGCATGTGCGAGTCGGGGGCCTCCACCTGGCTCCAGCTCAGGCGGTGGATGCGCGTGACCCCGGAGACCAGGAACGCGGTGACCATGCCGCTGAACTCGGACACGATGACCTTCAGCGTATCGCTGGCCACCACCTGCTTGTTTAGCCACCCCCCCAGGTCCACCAGGGGCAGCACCCTGCCGCGCAGGTTGAAGGTGCCCAGCGCCGCCGGATGGTGCTTGCTGGGCACGCCGGTGACCGTGGGCCGCCGGATGATCTCCAGCACCTTGGCCACGTTCATGCCGTAATAGCCACGGTACACCCCACCGCCGGGCAAGGTTTCCTCGATGTAGAATTCGATGATTTCGAGCTCGTTGGTGCCCGATTCGAGCAGGATGTTGGTCTGGCTCATGTGCCCCCCTGAAAGGTCGTGACGTGCACCCCAGTATGCCACACGTGGCACCGTGGGCAATTGTTTTTCCGGGTCGGGCGCAACAATATAGCCCCGCCGCCGCCTGCGTGGCGAAAAGGATGCGGGAAGCCGGATGCAGGGAAGGATGCCGACGTGAAATGGCCGGTCAGCACCGGGGGGGGGCATGCGACCGCACGGTGCAGGTGCGGCCAGATGGCGACAGGTGGGGACAGGTGGGACCAGATGCGAAAGGACGCGGGAAGCGGAGACTCAGGCCGCCCGCACGCCCACCCTGCGCAGTACCTCCGCGCTGGCGCGGAAGGGATTGTCGGCCCGGCCGCATTGCGGCAGCGGCACTTCCGGCAGGGCGGGCAGCCCGGCAAGGTGCGCATTGTAGGCATGCACCGCCAGCGGCTCCAGGGTCAGCACGTCTTCGGCGTTGTAGGCCAGCAGGGTTTCCAGGGCGCGCTCATCCCCGCTGTTCTGCCAATGGTGCCACAAGAGCACGGCGGTATAGCCGTCCACCCCGGTCAGCCCCCCGCGATCCAGCCCGAAGGCCTGCTCCACCCGCTTCAGCCCGCCGGAATACCCCAGCGGCTTCAGCACCCAGCGCAGGTCCAGGTGGGCCATGTCCAGCTTCTGGCGGAAGGTATGCTCGATGAACGGCGCATCAAAGCCGCGCCCGTTGAAGGTCACCAGCAGCTTGTAGTCGCGGATGTCGTCGGCGAAGGCTTCCAGGTTGTTGCCGTGGCGATAGGTGCGCAACTGGAACCCGTCCCACAGGGCTATGGTGGTGATGTGCGATTCCGGCCAGCCAAGGCCCGTGGTTTCGATGTCCACGTAGGCCGCCTGATGGCGGAACGCGGCGAACAGCCGCCACTGGTCCGCCGCGCCCAGGCGCTGGCCGAACCACGCGGCATCGCCCGCCGCGAGGCGCGCGTGCGAATCGGCGATGCCGGTGGCAAACGTGCCTGCCTCGTGCCTGCGGCAGGGAATGTCGCCGCGCGCGGCGGCATCCTGCCAGGTCAGGCAGCCCCCGCGCCACAGGCGTTCCTCGAAGGCGGCGCCCACGCCGGGCAGATGGCGGAAGGTGGAGGTGATCATGACATGCCGCCGTTGCGGGGTTTGGCGGGCGATTTGGGCGGAGGTGCGGTCGCAGGCCCGGCCGATGCGGCCCTGGCGGTGCCCGCCTTGCCGGGCCGTTTCCCGGCGGCCTTGCCCGCTGTCTTGGTCACCGCCTTGTCCATCTTCTTGCGCGAATCCGCGCCGGGCTTCTCCCCCACCCCATGGCGCGGGCAGACCTCGATCATCTCGCATTCGCCGCAACGCGGGGCACGCGCATCGCACACGTGGCGACCAAACCACACCAGCATGTGGTTCACGTCGCCCCAGGCATCGCGCGGAAAAAGGTCCATCAGGTCGCGCTCTATCTGCACCGGGTCCACGGATTCGGTGAAGCCCATGCGGAAGGCAATGCGCTTGACGTGGGTGTCCACGGCAATGCCCTCGTTGATGCCGTAGGCCCCCCACAGCACCACGTTGGCCGTCTTGCGGGCCACGCCGGGCAGTTGCACCAGTTCGGCCATGGTGCGGGGCACCTCGCCACCGTGCACTTCGGCCACGCGGCGTGCCGCCCCCAGCAGGTTGGTGGCCTTGTTGCGGTAGAAGCCGGTGGAATGGATGACCTCTTCCAGTTCTTCCTGCGTGGCACGGGCAAGCGCTGCCGGGCCGGGCCAGCGGCGGAACAGGCCGGGGGTGACCTGGTTCACGCGCACGTCGGTGCACTGGGCGGCCAGCACCGTGGCCACCAGCAGTTCCCAGGCGTTCTGGGCCACCAGATGCGTTTCGCGGGTGGGGTAACGCAGGCGCAGGAGTTCGAGCACCCTGGCCGCGCGGTCGGCGGTCTGCATGAAAGGCTCCGTGATGGGGATATGCGCGCAACTGGCGGGCAAGGGGACGGAAGGCCCACGGGACAGTGGCGAACAGGACCGGGCAGGCATGCCGGTGAACAGGCGTACAGGCGTAGGGGGGCAGGCATGCGGGCCTGGTGACGCCCTGCCCAGTGTGCGGCGGCCAGTATATGCCATGCCGGGCCGCGCCCCGCAACCACATGAAAGAGGAAGGCCCCGCGCGCCCTGCCGGGGCGTGCCGTGCCCTGCGCATGATTATCTGCTGCCGCCCTGCCGCCCCGTCACCGCCGTCAGCCAGCCCCATCCACATGCGTCCGTGCTCATTCGCACCGTATCCACCGCCCCCGCAAGCCACCCACCGCACCGGCCCCCTGCGGCATTCCGGTGCCGGAACCGTGATCATCGCGTTGCCGTGTGGTGGCTTCTCCGTTATGCACATGGGCGGCGCGCCGCGTGCGGATGCCTTCATCCCGCATCCGCTGCCCGTCGGCACCGCGCGGCCACCCCGCGCACCATCATACCCACGGCGCCGGGCGGCACCCCGCCGCAGGAGGTCCACATGGCGGTCATCGTGTACATGACGGCCCCGAACCCGGAAGAGGCCGAGCGCATTGGCCGCATCCTGGTGGAACGCCGCCTTGCCGCGTGCGTCAACGTGCTGGGGTCCATCCGGTCCATCTACCACTGGGCGGGCGACATCCAGACCGAAACCGAAGCCGCGTTCATCGCCAAGACCACCGATGCCCTCGTGCCCGCCCTGACCGAGGCGGTATTGCAACTGCACCCCTACGAGGTGCCCTGTGTGGTAACCCTGCCCATCACCGGCGGCAGCGCCGCCTTTCTCGGCTGGATCGACGAAGTAACCCGCAAGGAGCCCTAGCATGTCCATCTACGTTTCCGGGTCCATCGCCTACGACCGCATCATGAATTTCCCCGGCAAGTTCGCGGACCACATCCTGCCGGAAAAGATACACATCCTGAACGTGTGCTTCCTCATCGACCGGCTGGAGGAAAAGCGCGGCGGCACGGCGGGCAACATTGCCTACAGCCTGGCCCTGCTGGGCGAAAAGCCGCACATCCTGTGCTGCGTGGGCAAGGACTTTGACCGCTACGCAGAGGAACTGGACAAGCTGGGCCTGCCGCAGGATGGCATCCGCAAGCTGGACGACCAGTTCACCGCCGGGGCCTACATCACCACCGACCAGAGCGACAACCAGATCACCGGCTTCAACCCGGCGGCCATGCGCTTTGCGTGCGAATATCCTTTCCCCGCGCTGGACGCCAAGGCCGACATCGCCATCGTCTCGCCCGGCAACGTGGACGACATGGTGGGGCTGCCGCGCATGTTCCGCGAGCGCGGCGTGCGCTACATCTTCGACCCCGGCCAGCAGATTCCCGCCCTGTCCGGCGACCAGTTGTACGAGGCCATCTGCGGCGCGCACATGCTGGTCACCAACGACTACGAACTGGAAATGATCATGAAGGCCACGGGCCGCACCAAGGCGGAACTGCTGGAGCGCACCGGGTGGATCATCACCACCATGTCCGAGCACGGCTCGCGCATCGACAACGGCAGCCCGGTGCTGGTGCCCGCCGTCAAGGCCGACCAGGTGCTGGACCCCACCGGCGCGGGCGATGCCTACCGCGCGGGGCTCATCAAGGGGCTGGTGGACGGCAAGGACGTGACAGAGGCTGCCCGCATGGGCGCCACCTGCGCCAGCTTCTGCGTGGAGCACTACGGCACCCAGGAACATGCCTTCACGCCGGAGCAGTTCGCGGCGCGGCACAAGGCGGCGTTTGGCGTATAGGGCCTGCACCACCATGAGCCTTTTGCCCTCTGCCTGACCGACCCGAAGGGCGCGAAGCGTGCCCGTTGGGCGAGCTTGCGAGCTCTACGGGCATCGAGAACAGAGATGTCAGAATGGTTTTTTATTTCGGCCGAATACCACAAAAGTATACTCCCTCCATAAAGAAACCATTCTTCCTTGGCAGAGAACAAAATCCCTCATAGCGGCAACAGGCCCTAGTGGGTACCCACACGCCCGACCAAGCAAACAACATAAAATACCGCCGGATTCCCGAGGGAATCCGGCGGTATTTTGTGTTGGTCGATAGTCAAGAGCCCGCATCAATAAGACGGGGCACCTACCCGAACAGTTTCTCCGGCGGCCTGCGCTCCGGCACGATGTCGTGGGGAATCTCGTCCTCGTTCCAGGCCTGCGACACGTACAGTCCGCAGAAGCAGGCCCCGAATTCCTTCACGTCGTCCTCGCGGTACACGCAGGGACAGACGATGTCGCGGTCCTTTTCGAACTCGCCAAGGGCCAGGCGACAGGGGCAGGCCATGTACCCGTAGCGCTGCTTGTTCACCAGCAGGCTTTCCAGCAGGGGCATGGTCATGTCCATGTCCTTGTTGAAGAAATAGCCCTTGGGCTCCTGAATCTTGCGCAGCATGTCATGCAGCGCCTGCGGGGTTGCGGGGCCGCTCATAGTTGCAGGGCCTCCTTGATGTCTTCCTTGTGGAAGCCCACGATGACGCGGCCATTGCCGCAGACCAGCGTGGGAAAGGACAGCTTGGGATTGTGGGTGCGAATTTCTTCCAGCACCGCCTTGCGCTCGTCGCCCTCAAGCTGGTCCACGAACACGCACTTGTAGTCCACGCCGTGTTCTTCGAGGTACTGCTTGGTGTTCTTGCAGTGAACGCAGGTGGACAGGGCAAACAATTTCACTTCGTTGGAATCGTCGGACATGATCAATACCTCGCTCGGCGTGCGCGCCGCATCGTTCGATGGAATACGTCTGAGGTGCCGCGAACTGCTGGCGCATCCTAGCAGCAGCCCCCCGGCGTGACAATCCGCACGAAAACGCAAAGGGACTGCCCTTCCGGGGCATGCACCGGGATTACCTGCCGAAAGTCGCCCCCCGCCGCTACGCCGATGGCCGCCCGGCCACCGCGTCGGCAATGAGCGAGGCCAGCCGCCGCACGGTGGCGGCAAGGTCGGGGTGTTCCTCAAGGGCGCCGTCCACGCGGATGCCGTAGCGCTCATCCCGCAGGGGGCGGCGAACGCCATCGCCGCCGGGGTGTCCGGTGCCGTCGCGGTCGCCCAGCAGCACCGTGAGCGCGTTGTGGGTGATCACGATGGTGCGCCCGCCCACCTCCACGGTCAGGGTATCGCCGTCGTCCCGCACCTCGAAGCGCTGGTCCTCGGGCAATTCCTCGCGCATTTCGTCCAGGGCGGCGGCCACGGGGCGCAGCCGTTCGCGGGCCACGTCGCGCAGCCGCTCGGACATGCCGGTGGCGCTTTCGCCCACGGCCCGGCGGCGCGACAGTTCCTCGCGCAGCACATCGCGCGGGTTTTCCGGCCTGGTCCGCCACACGTAGCGCAACAGCAGGTAAATCAGCAGGACGAACAGGCCGCCCAGAATCAAGCCGCGTATCATGCCATACTCCATGCCGCGAAAGGTGTGCCTTGCGCAAGTGGCCGGACAAAGGCCCGGCCCGGCGGACATGCGGAACCATCGAAGCCGGGCGTGCCAGCCAGGCCAGGCACGTCAGTCAGGCCAGTCAGGCCACTCAGGCCAGATCGGTACATGCGGGCTGCCGGGCCGCTTCAGCCAGCGCGGCGTGCCCGCAGGTACCCCGCCCCGTCATGGCCATCCGCCCCCCCCGAACGGGGTGAAACCCGCAAACCGTTGCGGGGCGCGGATTGCCGGGGCGACGGCCAGTTTGCCCTTGACATCTTTCTTAACGTCTTCCTATGACTTACGTAACTGGAAAGCCATCGGCAAGGCCCGTTGGCACGTTCCGGACTGTCACGATTCCCGCGCGAAACGGTTGCGAACCGGCACCGCGCCCCGGCAAACCTCAACCCGCATCGCCGCCCGAAAACCGGACGATACGCCACGCGACACGGGGGAAAACGCCCGACAGCGCGACAGCGCGATAACGCAACTGCGTCAGCCACGGCAGCCACGGCGGATTACGAAACACAGGGACCACGCAGCGCCACGGGCACCCGCCCGTACCGCGCACCGCCAGGCAAAGGCCGCACGAACGGCACTGACGCACGACGTCACAGGGACGACGCCCCGCACGAGGAAGCACGAACGGAACACGGTTTTGTTGGCGGCATCACGCATTCATGGACACTGCGCCCTGCCCGGCAGGGATTTCATCTCCACAACCATCAGGAACAAGGGAGACGGATTATGTCCAAGGCGTTGGAGACCCAAAGAACCTATGCTCTCGTAGGAACCGGAGGTTGCGGTAAGACCTCGCTCGCCGAAATGCTGCTGTATCAGGCGGGCGTGGTCGGCCGCCTCGGCAAAATCGAGGAGGGCACCACCGCCCTCGACTTCGAGCCGGAGGAAACCAAGCGGCGCGGTTCCATTCAGCCCTCGGTGGCCACCCTGCAACGCAACGGTTCCCGCCACTTCCTGCTCGACATTCCCGGCGACAACAACTTCATCGGCGACATCGGCTACCTGCTTTCAGGCGTCGATGCCGCCGTTTTCGTCATCGATGCGGTGGACGGCGTGCGGCCGCTCACCCGCAAGCTGTGGCAGTCGGTGCGGGCCGCCGGGCTGCCCGCCGCTGTGTTCATCAACAAGGTGGACCGCGACCGGGCCGACTTCGACATGGCCTTCTCCGGCCTTTCCGCCATCCTCGGCATGCGGCCCGTGCTGCTGTACATGCCCATCGGCCAGCAGACCAATTTCAAGGGCCTGGTGGACGTGCTGGCGGGCAAGGCCTGGTTCTTCGACGACGACGGCAAGGTGACCGAGGGCGAAATACCCGCCGACATGGCCGACGATGTGTCCGCCCTGCGCGAGACCACCATCGAGAACATCGCCGAGGCCGATGAAACCCTGATGGAAAAATACCTCGAAGAGGGCGAACTGACCCCCGAGGAAATGGCCCTGGGCCTGCAAAAGGGCGTTCTGGCCGGGGATCTCGTGCCCGTGGTGGCCGGCGCCGCCATGGAAAACAAGGGCGGCGCGCAGTTGCTGGACACCATCGACCGCCTGCTGCCCTCGCCACTGCAACGCGCCGCATGGCTGGACGCGGGCGGCAAGGAACGGGCCAGCAGCCCCGGCGCCCCCGCCGCCTGTTTCGTGTTCAAGACCCTGGCAGACCCCTTCGCGGGGCAGCTCAGCCTGATCCGGGTGCTTTCGGGTACCGTCTCCACCGAATCCACCCTGAAGAACATGACCACGGGCGAACCGGAACGCCTTGGCTCGCTGCTGTACCTTACCGGCAAGACCCAGACCCCCTGCAAGGACGTGCTGGGGCCCGGCGCCGTGGTGGCCGTGGCCAAGCTGAAGGGCACCCGCACCGGCGACACCCTGTGCGACGAAAAGAACCCCTTCGCGCTGCCCAAACCGGCCATGCCGCCGCAGCTGATCACCTATGCCCTCGCCCCCAAGGAAAAGGGCGACGAGGACAAGGTGTTCACCGCCGTGCACAAGCTGCTGGACGAGGACATCACCCTGCGCCTGGCCCGCGACGAGGAAACCGGCGACATCCTGCTTTCCGGCATGGGCCAGCTGCACATCGAACTTTCCGTCGAAAAGGCCAGGCGGCGCTACAAGACAGAAATCGTGCTCAAGACCCCCAAGGTGCCCTACCGCGAAACCGTACGCGGCAAGGCCCAGGTGCAGGGGCGGCACAAGAAGCAGTCCGGCGGGCGCGGCCAGTTCGGCGACTGCTGGATAGAGATGGAAGGGCTGCCGCGCGGCTCCGGCTACGTGTTCGAGGATGCGGTGGTGGGCGGCTCCATCCCCCGCCAGTACATCCCCGCCGTGGACAAGGGCGTGCAGGAGGCCTCCGCGCGCGGGTACCTTGCCGGGTGCCCGGTGGTGGACTTCAAGGTGAAGCTGTACGACGGCAGCTACCACACGGTGGACTCGTCCGAAATGGCGTTCAAGATCGCGGGTTCGCTGGCCTTCAAGAAGGCCATGGAACAGATGAAGCCCACCCTGCTCGAACCCATCGTGCTGCTGTCCGTTTCCGTGCCCGACGAATACATGGGCGACGTCATCGGCGACCTGTCGTCGCGGCGCGGCAAGGTGCTGGGGTCCGATTCGCAGGTGGGCATCACCGAAATCAAGGCCCACGTGCCCATGAGCGAAGTGCTGCGCTACGCGCCCGACCTGCGTTCCATGACCGGCGGGCAGGGCGTGTTCACCATGGAATTCGACCACTACGAGGAAGCGCCGCCGCCGGTGGCCGAAAAGGTCATCGCCGACTACCGGAAGGAGCGCGGCGAGGAGTAGCCGAAGCTGCCGCCGCCAGTTGCGTGAAGACGGATGAAGAGAACTGACCACGAATGAGAAAAAGTGCGCCGCCCCCGGGGTTCCGGGGGCGGCATTCACGTTGTGGGCGTCAGAGGGCAAGACCGTTACGACGCACCGGATTCCCTCCAACCAGACAGGGGGCCCCATCGACAAATGCACACTGTCGTATTTTTGCATTCTGCATGCAAAAAGGTTGACCCTTCCTCTCCCCCTGACTAAGCTTGCCCCATGAAGCTTTCCACGCCTTCCAACGCGCCCTCCCCCACGACGGGCACCGCCGACAGCCTTGCCGTCATCCGGCACGAAAACCTCGACGAAAAGGTCTACGCCCGCATCCGGGCCATGATCGCCGACGGCGTGCTGGCCCCCGGCCAGCGCGTGGCGCAGGAGGCGCTGGCCGCGCAGCTTGGCGTCAGCCGCACCCCGCTGGTCAACGCGCTGAAACGGCTGGCGCAGGACGGGCTGCTGCGGGCCATTCCCCGGCGGGGGTTCCGGGTGCGCGAACTGACCCTGCTGGAACTGGTGCAGTTGTTCGAGTTGCGCGAACGGCTGGAGCCGCTGGCGGCGGAACTGGCCGCAACGCGCATCACCCCGGACGAGGCGGAGCGCATGGCCGATGAATGGCGGGCCATGGCCAGCCTGCCGGACACGCCGGAGGCGCACCAGACCTACGTGGAGCGCGACCGGGCCTTCCACCGGCGGCTGGCCGAGCTTTCCTGCAACCCCTTCCTGCGTGCGGCCATGGACCCGGTAAGCATGCTGGCCGCCGCCTACCTGCACGGCACCCCCCGCCCGTGGGAAGACACCGTCCCCGATCATCTGGCCATCATTGAGGGACTGCGCCGGGGCGACCCTGCGGCCAGTGGAGCGGCCATGCGCAACCACATCGCACCGTCGCTGACCGCGTTGCGGCAGGCCCTGGCTGATGCCGAGGCTCCGGACGGGCCGGACGCCCTGCTCCCGACACCGGACGCGTCACCAGTCCCGGCAGGCGACGACAGCCACGAACCGCCCAAGGCGGCCTGAAGCAACCCCCTGCCCCACCGGCAGCCGACCATACCCCCCCTGCACCCGCCGCATCTCCATCCACAAGGAGTGACCATGCCCAGATTCGCCGCCAACCTGACCATGCTGTTCACCGAACTGCCGTTCGCCGAGCGCTTCGCCGCCGCGCGGGCGGCGGGCTTTGACGCCGTGGAATACCTGTTTCCCTACGACCACGCCCCGGAAGCGCTGGCCGCGCTGCTGCGCGACAACGACCTGACCCAGGTGCTGTTCAACCTGCCTGCGGGCGACTGGGCCGCCGGAGAACGCGGCATTGCCGCCCTGCCGGGGCGCGAGGCGGAATTCCGCGCCGGGGTGGACCGTGCCGTCGCTTACGCCAAGGCCCTTGGCGTGCCCCGGCTGAACTGCCTGGCGGGCAAGGTGCCGGACAACGACCCCACCGCCGCGCAGGCCGCGTGGTCCACCCTGGTGGACAACGTGCGCTTCGCCGCCGACCGGCTGGCCGAGGCCGGGCTGGTGCTGCTGGTGGAATTCATCAACCGCAAGGACATTCCCGGCTTCTTCCTGCATTCCACCGCGCAGGTGCTGCGCCTGATGGACGAGGTGGACCGCCCCAACGTGCTGTTGCAGTACGACGTCTACCACGCCCAGCGCGAAGAGGGCGAACTGGCCGCCACCCTGTGCGCCCACATGGCCCGCATCGGCCACGTCCAGATTGCGGACACGCCGGGCCGCCACCAGCCCGGTACCGGAGAGATCAACTACCCCTTCCTGTTCGCCGAACTGGACCGCCTGGGCTACGCCGGGCACGTCGGGCTGGAATACGTGCCCGCGCCCGGTACGCTGGCGTCGCTGGACTGGATGCGTCCGTACGCGCAGCGGGCATGATGACAACCACGCAACACCGCACCGCAAAGGAGCACGCCATGCAACGCATCGGATTCATCGGGCTGGGCATCATGGGCGCCCCCATGTGCCGCAACCTGCTCAAGGCCGGATTTCCGGTAACCGCCTACACCCGCAACGGCGACAAGCTGCGGGCCATGGCAGCGGAAGGGGCCGTGGCCGCTGAAAGCCCCGCCGCCGTGGCCGCCGCATCGGACGTGGTCATCACCATGCTGCCCAACTCGCCCGAGGTGCGCGCGGTGGCCCTTGGCCCCGACGGCATCGCGGAAGGTGCGGCCCCCGGCTGCATCGTGGCGGACATGAGCTCCATCGCCCCGCTGGCCAGCCGCGACATCGCGGCGGAACTGGCCAAGAAGTCCATCCGCATGCTGGACGCCCCGGTGAGCGGCGGCGAGCCGAAAGCCGTCGACGGCACCCTGTCGGTGATGGTGGGCGGCGCGCAGGCGGACTTCGACGCCTGCCTGCCGGTGTTCAAGGCCATGGCCGCTTCCGTGGTGCGCGTGGGCGAGGTGGGCGCGGGCAACGTGGCCAAGCTGGCCAACCAGATCGTGGTGGCGGGCAACATCGCCGCCATGTCCGAGGCGCTGGTGCTGGCCACCCGCGCCGGGGCGGACCCGGACCTGGTCTACCAGGCCATCCGGGGCGGCCTTGCAGGCAGCACAGTGCTGGATGCCAAGGCCCCGCTGGTCATGGACGGCAAGTTCGCGCCCGGTTTCCGCATCAAGCTGCACGCCAAGGATCTGGGCAACGTGCTGGAAACCTCGCGCGAGTTGCACGTGCCCCTGCCGCTGGCCGCGCAACTGATGGAGGTAATGCAGGGACTCATGGCCGACGGGCTGGGAGACGCCGACCACGGCGCGCTGATCCGCCACTGGGAAAAGCTGGCCGGGGTGGAGGTGCGCCGCAAGCCGTCGTAGACGGCATGCCGGGCGTCCGCTGATCATTTGTTGAACATTCGTTGTTCACAGCTCGCACAAAATTATCATGCCCCGCCTCCACATGCCGCGCCGCCCCACCGGGTGGCGCGGCTTTCGTGTGCCGTTCGCCCTGTTTGCCCTGCCGCCGTGCGGCCAGCATCGCGCAGTGCGCCCCTTTGCCCACGGCACCTGAGCCGTTGCACCCCAGGCATGCGCCGCGCCGCCCGCCCCTTCCGGAGACTGTTCAGCCAAACGGCACGGGTCGGTGTGCGCATCGCATCCCCTTGTGAGGCCCGTCTTTTTGCGATAGCAAGAGGAACTGACCCGTGCCCTTTCGCACCTCACCGGACGCGTAACCAGAGTGGAGCCCCTCGCATGGCGGACCAGACCCCGCACCTGACCATCACCCCCCTTGGCGGACTCGGAGAGATCGGCCTGAACTGCCAGATCTGGTCCACGCCAGACTCCATGGTCCTGGTGGACTGCGGTCTGATGTTCCCCGAAGACTACCACCTTGGCGTGGACGTGGTGATTCCGCGCTTCGACCACGTGATGCAGAACCGCCACCGGGTGCGCGGCATCGTGCTTACCCACGCGCACGAGGACCACATCGGCGCGCTGCCGTGGCTGATGCCCCACCTGAAGGCCCCCATCTACGGGTCGCGCTTCACCCTGGCCCTCGTGGAGCACAAGCTGCGCGAGCACGGCCTGGCCGACCGCGTGGAACTGGTGCCCGTCTCGCCGGACGCGCCGCTGGTGCTTGGCGACATGACCTTCCGTTTTCTACCCGTGTGCCATTCCATCATCGAAGGGTACGCCCTGGCCGTGGAAACCCCGGCGGGCCGCGTGGTGCACACCGGCGACTTCAAGATCGACCCCAACCCCCTGTCCGGCCCCGGCACCGACCTTGCGCTGTTCCGCGACTTCGCCGGGGACGAGGGCGTGCGCCTTCTGCTGTCCGATTCGACCAACATCGAGCGTGACGGCCAGTCGCTGGGCGAACGCGAGATCATGGATACCTTCCGCCAACTGTTCCACGAGGCGGAAGGCCGCATTGTCGTCACGCTGTTCTCCAGCCACATCCAGCGCATCCAGGAAGTGTTCGACCTGGCCAGCGAGTTCGGGCGCAAGGTGGTGGTCAGCGGGCGCAGCCTGATGAACAACATAGAGATAGCGCGCAACCTGGGCTTTCTGCGGGCAGAGGCGGGCATGATCCTGGACGCCGTGACCATGCCCCCCATGGCCGACCGCGACCTGGTGCTGCTGGTCACCGGCTCGCAGGGCGAGCCGCTGTCGGCCCTTTCGCGCATCATCATGGGCGAGCACAGGCAGCTTTCCATCCACCGGGGCGACACGGTGGTCATGTCTTCGCGCTTCATCCCCGGCAACGCACGGGCCATCACCAAGCTGATCAACGAACTGTACCGGCTGGGCGCGGAAGTCTACTACGACAAGGTGCGCTCCATCCACGCTTCTGGCCACGCCCACCGCGACGAATTGCGCGCCATGATCGAGGCGGTACGGCCCCGCTACTTCGTGCCGGTGCACGGCGAGTACCGTCATCTGGTCAAGCACTGTCGCCTGGCGCAGGAATGCGGCGTGGCGCCGGAACGCACCATAACCCTGGAAAACGGCGACCCCATCACCCTCACCCCGGAAGGCGTGCGCTTTGAAGAGCACGTGCCGGTGGAGTTCATTCTGGTGGACGGCAAGGGCGTGGGTGACGTGGGGCATTCGGTGCTCAAGGAACGGCACATCCTTGGCGGCGAAGGCATGGTGATCGTGGTGCTGGTGGTGGACGAAATGAGCTGGGAAGTGCTGCACGGCCCGGAAATGCTGTCCAAGGGCTTCGTGTTCGAGCAGCACTACAACCATGTGCTTGAAGACGCCAAGTGCATCGTGCTGGACATCTTCGAGAACATCCCCCCCGGCGAGACAGAGCGCTTGCAGGACCGCATCCGCTCGTCGTTGCGGCGGTTCTTCCGCAAGGTGCTGGAGCGCGACCCCATCGTGGTGCCCGTGGTGACCACCATCTGAGCCTGCTCCCGGTCCCCCGGTCGCCCTTGCGGGCCTGACGACAGTCCTTCCGGCCCTTTGCCGGACCTGACGGCGCCCAATTTCGGGTACTGACGATGCAACGCGGCGGGCACCGCCCGCCGGAGCGGAGCGGCGACATGCGCGTGGTACGGGTGCAATACAAGGGCAGCGTGTTCTTTGGCGCGTTGCAGGACGACGGCGTGGTGTGCCTGAACCACCAACTGGGCCTGAAAGACCCCATCCCCCTGGCGGAACTTTCCATCCTGCCGGTGGTGGCCCCTTCCAAAATCATCTGCGCGGGCATGAACTACCGCGACCACGCGGCGGAAATCGGCTTTCCCGTGCCGGACGAGCCGGTATTCTTCCTGAAGGCGCCCACCGCCGTCATCGGCAGCGGCCAGCCCATCCTGGTGCCGCAGGGCGTGGGCCGGGTGGACTACGAAGGCGAACTGGCCCTTGTGGTCGGGCGGCAGTGCCGCAACATTTCACCGGATGCCGTACCCGCGCACATCTTCGGCTATACCTGCGCCAACGACGTCACCGCCCGCGACCTGCAACGGCGCGACGGCCTGTTCGGCCGCTGCAAGGGCTACGACACCTTCTGTCCCGTGGGGCCGTGGATAGAAACCGATCTGCCCGACACCGCCAACCTGGCCGTGCGCACCCTGGTCAACGGCGAGGTGCGCCAGCAGGGCAACACCGCCGACATGCTGTTCACCCCCAACGAGATGGTCAGCGCCATCTCGCGCGTCATGACCCTGCTGCCCGGCGACCTGATCCTTACCGGCACCCCGGTGGGCGTCGGCCCCATCGTGCCCGGCGACGAGGTGCGCGTGGAAGTGGAGCAGGTGGGCCTTTTGATCAACCCCGTGCTGGCCGCCCCGGATGCGGACGAGCATGCCGAGGTGCCGTTGCAGTAGGCGGGGCCGGTTCCGCCTCGGCCCGCCTCCGCCCCCTGCCTGATCGCGTTGCCCCAGCATGCCCGCCGCGTACGCCCCAGGTTTTCTCCGCGTTCTCTCCGCAGTCTCTCCACATACGGGCAGCCGGTGCGAGCTTTTTCGCCACTCGCCCCACCCCATCGCTTGCCATCCGCCACAATCTGACGTATGCAGTCCTGCCTTTTACACCAAGCACACTCCGGTTTCGGCCCGGGGTGCCCGCCACGCCACGTGCGGCGCGGGTTGAAGGGCCATGGCCGGTGTGGAAGAAAAAACCCGCAAGGAGTTCTGAAATGGCTTACGTTTCCATGAAGCAGATGCTGGAAACCGGCGTGCACTTCGGTCACCAGACCCGCCGCTGGAACCCCAAGATGCGCCCCTTCATCTTCGGCGCCCGCAACGGCATCCATATCATCGACCTGCAGCAGACCGTTAAGCTGTTCCGCACCGCCCACGACAAGGTTGTGGACACCGTGGTCAACGGCGGCAAGGTCGTGTTCATCGGCACCAAGCGCCAGGCTCAGGAAGCCGTGGCCGTGGAAGCCAGCCGCGCCGGGCATTTCTACGTGACCAACCGCTGGATGGGCGGCACGCTGACCAACTTCACCACCATCCAGAAGAGCATCGACCGCCTGAAGAAGCTCGAGGTCATGTTCGCCGACGGCACCGTCAACAAGTACCAGAAGAAGGAAATCCTGCGCATGCAGCGCGAGATGGACAAGCTGCTGGCCACCCTTGGCGGTATCAAGGAAATGGACCGGCTGCCCCAGCTGGCCTTCATCGTGGACCCGCACCGCGAAGACATCGCCGTGAAGGAATGCCGCAAGCTCGGCATCCCCATCGTGGCGGTCACCGATACCAACTGCGACCCCGACCTGATCGACTTCGTCATTCCCGGCAACGATGACGCCATCCGCGCCATCAAGCTCTTCGTGGCCGCCATCGCCGACGCCTGCATGGAAGGCGACGCCATGCGCAAGGAACGCAAGGGCAAGGACGCCGAGGAAGAACTGAAGAAGGCCGCAGCGCCCAAGGCCGAAGCCGCCCCCGCCGCTGAAGCCCCCGCCGCTGAAGCCCCCGCGGCCCCCGTTGTCGAAGCCGCCGCCGAGTAACCAGACCTCCACGACCTCTCAGGGAGACCGCACAATGGCAATTACCGCCCAGATGGTTAAGGAACTGCGCGAAAAGACCGGCGCCGGCATGATGGATTGCAAGAAAGCCCTGGAAGAAAACGATGGCAGCCTCGAAAAGGCCATCGACTGGCTGCGCCAGAAGGGCCTTTCCAAGGCCGCCAAGAAGGCTGGCCGCGCCACCTCCGAAGGCGTCATCGGCAACTACATTCACTCCACCGGCAAGATTGCCGTTCTCGTGGAAGTGAAGTGCGAGACCGACTTCGTGGCTCGCAACGAGAAGTTCCAGGAATTCGCCAAGAACGTGGCCATGCAGATCGCGGCCAACAACCCCGCCGCCGTGGACGCCGAGTCCGTGGACCCCGCCGTCATCGAGCGCGAGCGCGAGGTTTACCGCCAGAAGGCCCGCGAAGAAGGCAAGCCCGAGAACATCATCGAGAAGATCGTTGAAGGCGGCATCAAGAAGTTCTACAAGGAGATCTGCCTCCTGGAACAGCCGTACATCCGCGACGACAAGCTGACCATCCGCGACCTGCTGAACGACGTCATCGCCACCCTGGGCGAAAACGTCACCATCGGTCGCTTCGTCCGCTTGCAGCTGGGCGCGGAAGAAGCCTAGCCGCAGGACGGAACGCCGCCATGCCGCACGGATGCAACCGCACCAAGATCGGCATGGAGCAGACCGTGCTCGCATCATGAATGAAAGGGGGGTCGCGAGACCCCCTTTTTCGCGGGCTGCGACTTGGGGTATGTTTCCCCTCGGCAGCCGGGCGGGCGGGACTTCCACGCCGCCGCCACACACCAAGCCCCCGGCTGCCCCGCCGCCGCGAGGCCCCACGGGACGGGGCATCGTCCCCCCGGCGCGCCCCGCGCGCCCCACGCAAAGCAGGCCCCGCGCGCGAACGGCCCAGCCCCACGCCGCCCGGCCCCGGAGAAAGAACACCCATGCGCGACACCTTCCTCGTCTTTGGCCAGCCGCTCATCGAACAGGCGGAAATGGACGAAGTACTCGACAGCATGAAGCGGGCGTGGATTGGCACCGGCCCCAAGGTGCACCAGTTCGAAAAGGATTTCGCCGCCTACAAGGGCATGCCCTACGCCGCCGCCGTCAACTCGTGCACGGCCGCGCTCCAGCTTTCCTGCCTTGCCCTCGACCTTGCGCGGGGCGACGAGGTAATCACCACGGCCATGACCTTCTGCGCCTCGGTGAACGCCATCATCCACTCCGGCGCCACCCCGGTGCTGGCCGACGTGGACCCGGTGACCCAGAACATCGACCCTGCCGACATCGAACGCCGCATCACCCCGCGCACCAAGGCCCTGCTGGTGGTGCACTTCGCGGGGCGCGCCTGCGACATGGACCCCATCATGGACATTGCGCGGCGGCACAACCTGGCGGTCATCGAAGACTGCGCCCACGCCATCGAAACCACCTACAAGGGCAAGCAGGCGGGCGACATCGGGGACATCGGCTGCTTCAGCTTCTACGCCACCAAGAACGTGGTCACCGGCGAGGGCGGCATGATCCTCTCGCGCGACAAGGCCAGGATCGACCGTATGAAGATCATGGGCCTGCACGGCATGAGCGCCGACGCCTGGGCCCGCTTCTCCGATTCGGGCTACAAGCACTATTACGTCGTCGATCACGGCTTCAAGTACAACATGATGGACATGCAGGCCGCCCTCGGCATCCACCAGCTGAAGCGTGTGGAGGCCTACTGGAAGCGCCGCGAGGCCGTGTGGCAGCGCTACATGCAGGCCTTCGCCGACCTGCCCGTGGGCCTGCCCGCCGCGCCGGAACCGGACACCCGCCACGCCTACCACCTGTTCGCCATCCGGGTGAACGAGGCGCGTTGCGGCGTCTCGCGCGATGCCATGCTGCCCATGATGACCGCCCGCAAGATCGGCGTGGGGGTACACTACCTGGCCATTCCGGAACACCCCTACTACCAGAAGAACTACGGCTGGAATCCGGACGACTACCCCAACGCCGTGGCCTACGGACGCGAAACCATCTCGTTGCCGCTTTCGCCCAAGCTCAGCGAACAAGACGTGGACGACGTGATCGAGGCCGTGCGCGACATCGTCACCGGCAAGGGATAGGTAGCCATTTTTATACGTTTTTTGCGAGGGACATCGACTTTTTATGCGCCTCCGGCGGGCAGGGGCTTTGCCCCCTGCACCCCCGAGCTTTAATTCTCCGTCTTTCTTGCCTTTCCGCTGTACGGGAAATTGTCTTTCCTCCTTACACCCCGCAGCGGTCTTCCGCTGCGGGTGGCTGGTGCGGGCAGGATGCAAGGAATTACGATTTTTTGTGGCCGGGCAAGGCGGCGCGCATTTTTCGAGCGGAACATACTTCAGTATTTGAGCATCGAAAAACGCCCGCCAACGCCGCCCGGCCCAATAAAGTGGATTCTGCGGGCAGCGTGACCGCGCGACATCAATCCAGGCCCAGCCCTCGCTCCCCCAACCTCAACCCCGCCGCCACCGGCAGGACTGCATGCCCCCCGCCATCACCGGCCTTGTGCTCACCTACAACGGCGAACGCCTGCTCGACAGGTGCCTCGCCTCGCTGTCCTTCTGCGACAGGGTTCTGGTGGTCGATTCCTTCAGTACCGACCGTACCGTGGACATGGCCCGCGCGGCCGGGGCAGAAGTCGTCCAGCGCACGTGGGAAGGGCCGGGCCCGCAGTTCCGCCACGCCCTCTCGCTCATCGACACCGAATGGGTGTTCAGCCTGGACCAGGACGAAATCTGCACCGAAGAACTGCGCGAAAGCGTGCTGGCCGCAGTGCGCGCGCAGGTGCGCGGGGGCGAGGGCAGCCATGCCGCCAAGGCTGGCCACTGGGTACCCCGGCGCTCGTGGTACTACGACCGGTTCATGGAGCACAGCGGCTGGTACCCGGACTATCTGCTGCGGCTGTTCCGCCCCGCCCACATGGATGTGCACGTCTCCGGCGCGCACTATTCGTTCCACCCCAGGGGCGAAACGGGCCGCCTGCGCGGCGACATCCTGCACTACCCGTACGACAGCTTTCGCCAGCACCTGGACAAGATCAACTCGTACGCCCAGCAAGGCGCGGACGACCTGCGCGCCAAGGGGCGGCAGGGCGGCGTGGCCGTGGCCACGGCGCACGGCCTGGCCCGGTTCCTGAAACTGTACGTGGTCAAGCTGGGCTTTCTGGATGGCCGGGCGGGCTTCATCAACGCGGCGCACGGGGCCTTCTATGCCTTTCTGAAGTACATCCGGGTGCGCGAGGGCAACTGGGGCGCACCCTTCGACCATCACTAGACGCACGGCGACACTGCGGCGATGCCGCCAACGCCCCGCGAACGACCACGAATTCACGACGACGCAACATACAACCACCATACCGAGGGACGGACATGAGCGAACTCCGCTACAAGCGCGTGCTGCTCAAGCTCAGCGGCGAAGCCCTGGCGGGCGAAAACAAGTTCGGTATTGACCCCCAGACTGTTTCGAAGATATGCGAGGAAATCGCCGAGGTTGTCGACATGGGCCTGCAAGTGGCGCTTGTCATCGGCGGCGGCAACATCTTCCGCGGCCTCTCCTCGTCCGCCAAGGGCATGGACCGCTCATCGGCCGACTACATGGGCATGCTGGCCACGGTGCTCAACGCGCTGGCCGTGCAGGACGCCCTGGAAAAGATCGGCCATCCCACGCGGGTGCTTTCGGCCATCACCATGCAGGAAGTCTGCGAGCCGTACATTCGCCGCCGGGCCGACAGGCACCTGGAAAAGGGCCGCGTGGTCATCTGCGCGGCAGGCACCGGCAACCCCTACTTCACCACCGACACGGCGGCCGCGCTGCGCGGCATGGAACTGAAGTGCCAGGCCATCATCAAGGCCACCAAGGTCGACGGCGTCTATGACAAGGACCCCATGAAGCATGACGACGCCGTGATGTTCCGCAGCCTCGGCTACGTCGAAACGTTGCAGCGCAAGCTCGGCGTCATGGACTCCACGGCCATCACCCTGGCCATGGAAAACGACGTGCCCATCATCGTCTGCAACATGTTCAAGGGCAGCATCAAGCGCGTGGTCATGGGCGAAGACGTCGGAACCATCGTACACGGAGGCTAACCCCTTATGGATATGGATACCATTCTTCTCGATGCCGAAGAGCGCATGGAAAAGGCCCTCGGCGCACTGGACCGCGAATTCGCCAAGCTGCGCACCGGCCGCGCCTCCACCTCTCTCGTGGACAACATCAAGGTGGACTACTACGGCACCCCCACGCCCATCAGCCAGTTGGCGTCCGTCAGCGTGCCCGACAGCCGCACCCTGACCATCCAGCCGTGGGACCGTTCGGCCTTTTCGCTGGTGGAAAAGGCCATCATGAAGTCGGACCTTGGCCTGAACCCGGTCAACGACGGCAAGATCATCCGCATCTCCATCCCGCCGCTGACCGAGGAACGCCGCAAGGACCTCGTCAAGGTGGCCCGCAAGTACACCGAAGAAGCCAAGGTGGCCGTGCGCAACGTGCGCCGCGATGCCAACGACGCCCTGAAGAAGCTGGAAAAGGGCAAGGATATTTCCGAGGACGACGTGCGCAAGTCCACCGACGACGTGCAGAAGCTGACCGACCGCTTCGTGGCCAAGTCGGACGAGAAGTGCACGGCGAAGGAAAAGGAAATCATGGAGCTTTAGGAAACGGCCTCCGAACGGCTTGCGCATGTTCGGTCGCACGGAATGATTCCACATGGCCGGTCGCGCCCGCAGCAGTCCCGCCCCGCACACGCGGTTGGACGGACGGGTGGGCGGACCGGCCATGGCGCATATGACGCGGAGGCATCGCCCGCGTACCAGAGGCTTATCGTGAACAACGCTTCCACGGCGGGGTCCCCCCTGCCGGAAACTCTTGCGCCAGACACCCTGCCCCGCCACGTGGCCATCATCATGGACGGCAACGGGCGCTGGGCCACCCAGCGCGGCCTTTCACGCAGCGACGGCCACCGTGCGGGCACCGAGGCAGCCAGGGCCATCGTCACCGAATGCCGCACCCTGGGCATACCCCACCTGACCATGTACACCTTCTCCAAGGAAAACTGGGGGCGCCCCGGTGCCGAGGTGAAGTTTCTGTTCGAGCTGCTGGTGGACTTCCTGCGCGAGGAGTTGCCCAACCTCGTCAAGCGCGACATCCGGCTGTCCGTGTTCGGCCAACTGGCCGACCTGCCGTTGGCCGCGCGCAAGGCGCTGGAGCACGCCATCTCCCGCACCGCCGCCTGCACCACCATGCGCCTGAACCTTGCGCTCAACTACTCCGCCCGCGACGAAATCCTCATGGCCTGCCGCGCCCTGGCCGCCGAGGGCCTGCCCCCGGATGCCATCACCGAGCAAGCCTTTGCCGCGCGGCTGTGGACCACGGGCCAGCCCGACCCGGACCTGGTCATCCGTACCAGCGGCGAAGTGCGCATCAGCAATTTTCTGCTCTACCAGAGCGCCTACAGCGAATTCCACTTCACCGACACCCTCTGGCCAGACTTCACCCCAGAGCATTTCCGCGCCGCCCTGCGCGATTACGCCGGACGGCAACGCCGCTTCGGCAAAACGGAGGCAACCCCCGCGTGACCCCGGCATCTCCCCACTTCCAACGCGTCGTCACCGGCACGGCCCTTGCCGCCCTGCTTACCGTGGGCCTTGCCATGGGCGGCTGGGTGCTGCTGGTCATGGTGGTGGCCGTGGCCAGCCTGGCCCTGCTGGAATTCTACACCATGTTCTGGCCCGGCAACGCCCGCCTGCCCCTGAAGGCCGCAGGCATGGCCCTTGGTGCCGCCGTACTGGCGGCAGGCCACATGGACCGCCCGTGGATGGTGCTGGGCTGCATCGCCGCCGCCTTCCTGGTGGGGGCCGTGGGCTTTCTGCTCGCCTGGGGCAACGGCGATGACGACTGCCGCTTCACCGAAGGCCAGGTGCTGGCGGCGGGCATCCTGTACGTGCCCGTGCTGCTGCTGCCCGCCCTGCACTTCAACCGCTGGGAACAGCTGGTGGTCGTGCTGGCCGCCGTCATCTCCGACACCGGCGCCTATTTCATCGGCACCTGGTTCGGCAAGGCCCGCATCTGGCCGCGCGTCAGCCCCAAGAAAAGCTGGGTCGGCAGCCTTGGCGGCCTTGCCCTGTGCGTGCTCGCCTGCACCGGCGTCGGCGTTGCCGCAGGTACCGCCCCGTGGTGGGCCTTTGCCCTGCTGGGCGGCCTGCTGAACGTGGCCTCGCAACTGGGCGACTTTTTCGAATCCGCCCTCAAGCGCACCCTCGGCGTCAAGGATTCCGGCACCCTGCTGCCCGGCCACGGCGGCCTGCTCGACCGCATCGACAGCCTGCTCTTTGTCGTGCCCGCCTATGCTGCCCTGGATTCGGTGTTTCCGTTCTTTTAATGTTTGTCGGGGGAGAGGAAGGAACCTTTTGAAGCGACAGCCGTCGGCGAGTCTTCGAGCCATACGGATGACGACAGCAGAGCTAAAGGTTCCTTCCTCTCCCCCGCACCCCCTCTCCATCCTCCCAAACTTTTCAGTTGAAAAACCGTTGCCGCCATACCCATTGAAAAGTTTGGTGGAAAGGGGGATGGGGGTCCGGGGGAAGGGGGAAAACCACTTTTGCGGCAGCCGTTAGGCGAGTCACCGAGCCTTACGGATGGCGACCGCAACGCGAAAAGTGGTTTTCCCCCTTCCCCCGGAATAGCTCCAGACACGCCGCAACTCGCATACTTTACACCCCATGCAACGACACGAGACACTTGACCTGGAAGATTTCGAAGCTCTGCTGCACCGGGCGGCGACCATGATCGCGGACCGGGTGGAGCGCATCGGCCCGTGCGCCGAGGGTCCGGTGGTGCACCCGGCCACGTTCGACGAACTGGCGGCCCTGATTCCGTCCGACTGGCCGGAGGCGGGCGCGGGGGCGCACGCGGTGCTGGACGACGTGGCGCGGTGCATAGAGCCGTACGCCACGCGCATCGGGCATCCGCGCTTTCTGGCATGGATAACCACCAGCCCGGCCCCGGCGGGTACGCTGGGCGACATCGTGTGCACGGGGCTGAACCAGGCACCGCTGTCGTTCAAGGGCGGCCCTGCGGCCACGGTGCTGGAGCACGTGGTCATCGGCTGGCTGGCCCGGCTGTTCGGCCTGCCGGAAGCGGTCGGTGCCGCAGGCGGTGCGGACGGCGCGGGCGGCACCATCGTGTCCGGCGGCACCATGGCCAACCTGATGGGCCTGACCGTGGCGCGGCACACGCACTTTCCGGAGGCGGCCACCAAGGGGCTTGCGGGCATCGGACGCACCCCGGTGCTGTACGTTTCCGACCAGGGGCACATGTCCATCGAGCGTTCCGCGGTGTTGCTGGGCCTGGGCGCGGACAACGTGCGCGCCATCCCGTCCGACGCGGACAACCGCATGGACGTGGCGGCCCTGCGCACGGCCATCGCCACGGACCGGAAGGCGGGCCTGGCCCCGTTCTGCGTGGTGGCCCAGGCCGGCTCGGTGACCACCGGCGCGGTGGACCCGCTGCCGGAGATTGCCGACATATGCGCCGCCGAAGGTTTGTGGTTCCATGTTGACGCGGCTTACGGCGGCGCGGCCATGCTGACGGAAGAAGGCCGCGCGCTGCTGGCTGGCATCGACCGGGCGGACTCCATTTGCGTGGACCCGCACAAATGGTTCTTCATCCCGCTGGAATGCGGGGTGACCCTGTTCCGCAGCAGGGCGCAGCAGATTGCCACGTTCCGGGCGCGCGCCTCGTACCTGGGCGAGGAGAATCCGCACGACCTCAAGAACACCACCTTCATCCTCAGCCGCGCCAACCGCGCGCTGAAGGTGTGGTTTGCCTTCCGCACCTACGGGCGCGAGCGGCTGCGGCGCATCGTGACGCGCAACATGGAACTGGCCCGGCTCTTCCGCGACCTGTGCGCCGCCTCGCCGGAATGGCGGGTGCTGGCCCCGGTGCAACTGTCCATCGCCTGCGCGCGCTACGTGCCGCAGGGCGATGGCTGGACCGAGGAACAGGTGGACCGCTTGCAGGTGCGCCTGTTGGAACGGCTGGAGGCATCGGGCGAAGGGTTCCTGACCCCGGCCATGGTGCGCGGTCGGGCCGGGGTGCGCCTGTGCGTGGCCAATCACCGCACCTCCGAGGCCGACATCCGCCTGCTGTTCGACCTCATGACCACGCTTGGCCGCGAGCTTGCGGCGCAGGGCTTCCAGACCCCGCAGGTTTAGCCCCGCCAGCATACGGCGGAAAGGGAAGAACACGGGCATGATCCGCTACATTTCGCGCATGCCGGACCGGGCCTGGGAAGACCATGCGCCGCGCACGGTGGCCCTGCTGGGCAGCACCGGCTCCATCGGCACCAGCGCGCTGAAGGTCATCGAGGCGCATCCCGGCCTGCTCCGTGTTGCCGCGCTGGCCGGTGCGCGCAACGTGCGCCTGCTGGCCGAACAGGCCACCCGCCACCGCCCCGCGCACCTCGGCGTGCTGGACGAGGCGGGCGCGGCAGAACTGCGCGCGCTGCTGCCCTCCGGGTACGCGCCGGACATCCACGTGGGGCCGGCAGGGTACGCCACGCTGGCCGCCCTGCCGGACGCCTCCACGGTGCTGTCCGCCCAGGTGGGGGCCGCCGGGCTGCGGGCCACGGTGGCGGCGGCGCAAGCGGGCAAGGTGATCTGCCTCGCCAACAAGGAATCGCTGGTGCTGGCGGGCGCGCTCATCAGGCAGATTTGTACGGAAACGGGCGCGGTGGTGCTGCCCGTGGATTCGGAACACAACGCCGTGTTCCAGGCCCTGCGCGTGCACGACGCCTTGCGGGGCGGGGGGCAGGCGCCCGATGTCGTGCGCCGGATCATTCTTACCGCGTCGGGCGGCCCGTTCCGGGGGCGCGACCGGGCCTTCCTGTCCACGGTCACCCGCGAGCAGGCCCTGAATCATCCCAACTGGTCCATGGGCGCAAAGATCACCATCGATTCCGCAACGCTGATGAACAAGGGGCTGGAGGTCATCGAGGCCTACCACCTGTACGGGGTGGCCCCGGACGCCATCGAGGTGGTGGTGCACCCGCAGTCCATCGTGCATTCGCTGGTGGAATACGCCGACGGCTCGCAGATCGCCCATCTGGGCACGCCGGACATGCGCATTGCCATTGCCTACTGCATGGCCTGGCCGCACTGCGTGGACACCGGGGTGGCTCCGCTGGACCTGGTGCGGGCGGGCAGCTTGACCTTCGAGGCCCCCGACTTATCCTCTTTCCCGTGCCTTGCGCTGGCGCGACGCGCGCTTGCGAGCGAGGCGCGCACACCCGGCGGGGCGGGCCTGCCCGTGGTGCTCAACGCCGCCAACGAGGCAGCAGTAGAGCTTTTCCTGCACGGGTGCATCGGGTTCATGGACATTCCCGCGCTCATCGAACGGGCGCTGGACGCCCATCAGGCCAAACCGGCAGACACCACCGGAGCGGCAGACACCGATCCGGCAGGCGCGGTGGCTCGCGCCAATGCAGAGATATACATGCCGATGCACGACATCGACCACATAGAGGCGCTCGACGCCGCAACCCGCCGCCGCGTGCGCCACTGGGCAGACGCGGTCGGCACGCAAGGAACGGGTAACGCATGAGCAGCTTCCTTTCGGTCCTCCTGGTCCTTGGCGGCCTGATATTCTTCCACGAACTCGGGCATTTCCTGATAGCACGGCTGTTCGGCATCGGCGTGCAGACCTTTTCGCTGGGCTTTGGCCCGCGCCTGTTCGGCTGGCGCGGCGGCCAGACCGACTACCGGCTGTCGCTGGTGCCGCTGGGCGGCTACGTGTCGCTGGTGGGCGAAAGCGATGACGCGGAACTGCCAGAGGGCTTCGAAAAACGCCACAGCTTCACCCTGCGCCCGGCGTGGCAGCGGCTGCTGGTCATTGCCGCCGGGCCGGTATTCAACCTGCTGCTGGCGTGGTTCATCTACTGGGGGCTGTTCTGGGCGCACGGGCAGTTCCAACTGGCCCCGGAAGTTGGCCGGGTGCAGCCGGAAAGCCCCGCCGCCATCGCGGGCGTGGCCCCCGGTGACCGCATCCTGTCCATCGGCGGCAAGCCCGTGCAGTGGTGGGACGATGTGGCCGGGTCCATCGTGGCCAGCGAGGGCCGCGAACTGGCCATCGCCATCGACCGCAACGGCACGGCCCTGACCCTGAACGTCCAGCCCGAGGTGCGCAGCCGCAAGACCATCTTCGGCGAGGACGAGCACACCTGGCTCATCGGCATCCAGGCATCCGGCCGCACCGTGTCCCTGCCGCTGGACGGCACCTCGGCCATGAAGGCCGGGCTGGACCAGACCTGGCGAATGATCGTCATCACCGGCCAGAGCGTGCAGAAGATCTTCGAGCGGGTGGTGCCGCTGGATTCGGTGGGCGGCCCCATCATGATCGCCCAGATGGTCAGCGAACAGTCGCGCCAGGGGCTGGACAGCGTGCTGGCCCTCACCGCGCTGATCAGCATCAACCTGGGGCTGCTGAACCTGCTGCCCATACCCGTGCTGGACGGCGGGCACATCATCTTCCTAACCATGGAAATGGTCATGCGCCGCCCGGTCAATGCCCGCCTGCGCGAGGTGACCAGCCGCATCGGCCTGGCCTTCCTGCTGGCCCTGATGCTGCTGGCCACCTACAACGACATCGTGCGGAACCTGCAATGACCCAGGTGCCCCCGACGGCGGGGCGAGTCGTGGCCCCCGACCCGACCGCACCCACTGGACCCACTGGCCCCATAGGGGCCTGCGCCCAGCACGGCGCGGGGGGCATCACCCTGGCCCTGAACGCGGCGGAATCGCGCGTGCAGGCCGCCGCCCTGCGCGACGGCGAAGCCCTGTTCGCGCAGGAATGGCACGTACCCTCGCAGGGTACGGAACTGCTGGCCCCGGCCCTGGCCGACGCCTTCGCGCGGATGCGCCTTTCGCTGAGTGACGTGCGGCGCATCGCCTGCGTGCAGGGCCCCGGCAGCTTCACCGGGCTGCGCCTGGTGCTGTCCACGGCGGCGGGCATGGCCCGCGCGCTGGGGGCGCGGCAGGCCGGGTTATCGTACACGCAACTGCTGGCCTGCGGTCCGCTGCTGCCGCGCGGGGCGGTGCTGTGGGTGCTGACCCACGCCCGGCGCGGGCTGGTGCACATGCAGGCCTTCCGCATGCCCGGCGAGACGCTGGACGTCGCCAGCACCGGCGCCCCCGACGTCGCCCCGGACGCTGCTCCGGACACTGCCGCCGCCACGCCCCCCCGCCTGCCCGAAGCCCTGACCCCGGTGGAGGCGGCAACGCTTGACGCCGCCGTGGCCCGAATAGTGGCGCTTCAGCCAAACATAGAACACGCCGAGGGCAAATCGGCGGCGGCCGGATGCGATACTGACGCCGCCGTGGCCCGAATAGTGGCGCTTCAGCCAAACATAGAACACGCCGAGGGCAAATCGGCGGCGGCCGGATGCGATACTGACGCCGCCGTGGCCCGAATAGTGGCGCTTCAGCCAAACACAGAACACGCCGAGGGCAAATCGGCGGCGGCCCGATTCGATGCGGCCCCCGCCGTCTACCTGATGGGCAGCGGGGTCACCCGCAACCGCGCCGTCCTTGCCCCGGCATTGGCCGCGCTGTTGCCGGGGGCCTGCTTTCTGCCCAGCCGGTTCGACCACCCCGCCCCCGCCCTGCTGCTGCCCCTGGCCGCCACGGCCACCTACGGCCCCGATGACGTGCAACCGCTGTACGTGCGCCCCTGCGACGCGGAAGAAAACCTGCCCGCAATGGCCGCCGCGCGCGGCATGGACCCGGAACAGGCCCGGCTGGCACTGGCCCGGCTGACAACAGCCCCGCTCGCCGACGCATAATACGCTCCGTCCCCTCTGCCGTCAGGCGGGTTTGCCCCCCGGCACATCACGCCGCAGCGCCCTTCCCGATTTCCTGATGGGGCCGCCGGGACGACCCGCGAATGCCCTCCTTCCCCGCCCCCGTAGCCGCGCCCCTGGCTCTCGCCCCGTCCTTTCCCGGCCTCCGAGCCCACACGCCACGCCCCCAACCTAAAGCCCTCCGCTCACCCGCCGATAAGGTTTGCGAGGGAGCAGGCGGTGCCACTCTGGCACCGGCCTTGCACCCTCACGGCGGGAGACCCCCATCGGGAAATTTCTTCCGGCGAAGAGGTGCATCATGGTTGAACTGGCATCCGGCGGCGTATACTTTTCCGGGCTCGGCAACGGCACGGACTTCACCAAGGTCATCGACCAGTTGAAGTCCATCGAGCAGATTCCGCAAAAGCGCCTTACCCTGTGGAAGGCAGACTGGCAGAAACGCCAGGATGCCTTTGGCGAGTTGCGCACGGAAATCGCCACGCTCAAGGACATCGTGGACTCCATGAACACCATGGAAAAATTCATGGTGAAGACGCCGTCCAGTTCCAACGAAACCGTGGCCAGCGCCACCACCGATTCCAGCGTCCTTGAAGGCACCTACAAGATAGAGGTGGGGCAACTGGCGTCCAGTTCCATCTGGACCTACAACACCGCCTTCGCCGACAAGAAGACCAAGGTCAACGACTCCGGCAGCGACCAGCAGTTCGTCTACACCTACATGGGCAAGACCCGCTCGATCACGGTGCCCAGCGGCACCACCATCGACGGGCTCAAGAACATGATCAACAACGACCCCCAGAACCCCGGGGTAAAGGCCATGCTGGTGCAGAACGGCACCGGCTACACCTTCCAGTTCCGGGGCATGGACATGGGGTCCAACGCCACGCTGTCGGTAGGGGCGGGCACCACCGTCACCGGACTTCCCAGTACGGCCGCCAACTGGACCGTGCAAGCCAACCAGAATGCCCAGTACCGGGTCAACGGCTGGCCCGCCACCACCTGGCTGGAATCGAACTCCAACACGCTGACCGGCGCCGTGGAAGGCATGACCATCACGCTGCGGGACGTGGGCACCTCGCAGATTTCGGTGGTCACCGACATCGAGAAAATCAAGGAAAACGTCGTCGGCTTCGTCGATGCCATGAACGCGGTGCGGACGAAGATCAAGGAACTGACCGCCGTCAACAGTTCCAAGGACGTGGACAGCCCCGACGATGCCTCGTCGCTGTACTCCATGCAAAAGGGTTCCGTCCTGACCGGCAACTACGGCGTGCAGTTGCTGGCCACCCAGCTCAAGATGGCCACGGCGGACAAGGCCGCCGGCTTCGAATACCAGTACAAGGACGGCAACCTGCTGCGCGGCGACGTCTATTCGTCGCTGTCGCACATCGGCATCATGACCATTGCCGACTCCAACAGCCCCACTTCGGGCCTTCTGGAAATCCGGGAAGAAGACCTGGGGGACGGCCTGCCCTCCCTGGACCGGGCGTTGCGCGAAAATCCCGAGGCCGTGGCCGAATTGTTCGCCGCCAGCGGGCAGCCCCAGTCCGACTCGTCCGACTTCAGCTACTACTCGCACGTCAAGGGCGTGACCAAGGCGGGCATCTACGACGTGACCTACGACGTGGATGCCTCGGGCAACATCGTCAACGCCTTCATCGGCGGCAAGCGCGCCAACGTCGACAACGCGAACAAGCAGATCACCGCCATGGAAGGCGACGCCCGAGGCCTGGCGCTGCAAATAGACAACCTGTCGCAGGGCAGCTATTCGAGCCGCATGCGCATCAAGGAAGGCAAGCTGAGCGGACTCAGCAGCCAGCTTGAAGACATGTTGGGCAGCGACGGCGCGCTGAAGATCCTGGAAGACAATTACCAGGAGATCATGGACGACATACAGACCAAGATCGACAAGGAAGTGGACCGCGTCACCCAGTGGGAACGGCGCGAACGGCTGCGCTATTCGCGGCTGGAGGCCACCCTGGCCCGCTACGATGCGCTCGGCAAGTCGGTGGAAAGCCAAATCAAGTCGTTGTCCACTTCAACGTCTTCGTAGCCACGGCGGCCACCACGACCGGGACAATCAGGGTGCCCGCCCCGAGCGGCCATGCCCCAGACGAACACCCCCCGCCACGGCGCGGGGAACGACCACAACCCGCGACACACTCACCGCACAGGCGCGCGGGCGCATACACCGGGAGAATGCAATGCAGAAGGCCGCACACGCCTACCTTCAGACCCAGGTCACCACGACCACCCAGGGCGAACTGTTGCTCCTGCTGTATGACGGGGCCATCAAGTTCCTGAACCAGGCCAAGGAAAAGATCGCCGAACGCGACTACGCGGGCAAGGGCATCCTGATCTCCAAGGCCCTGGACATCGTCAATGAACTGGACGCCAGCCTGAACCTGGAAAAGGGCGGCGAACTGGCGCAGAACCTGCACAAGCTGTACTTCTACTGCTCCACCCGCCTGCTCAACGCCAACCTGAAGATGGACGTGGCGTTCATCGACGAGGTGATCAAGATCCTGTCCGGCCTGCGCGGCGCCTACGGCCAGATCGTCAACACCCCGGAGGCCATGGCCGTGGGGGCCAGCATGGCGGCCAACCGCACGCCCGCCAACGCCGCGCCTTCGCGCGTGCCGCTGCCCACCGCGCACATGCCGCCGCTGGGCAAGCCCGCGCAGTTCGGTCGCGCCCATGCCCAGGCCTACGGCCAGCAGGCCCCGGCGGGTGATGCCGTGCCGCAGGCGACCACCCTCGTGAGCCCGGCCCAGCCAGCCCAGCTAGCCGTGACGGAGCAGGCCGCGCAGGCAGCCGCCCCCGTCGTCCCGGCGCCACACACAGCGGCGATGGCGGCGGGCGTACCGCCCACGGCCCCTGACAATACCGCCGATGGCCCGGCAGCCCCAGACGCGCCGGACGCACCCGGTGCCCCCGTTGCTCCCGATGCCCCGCAGACGAAGGGATTTGCCCCCAGCCGCATGGCCGCAGCCAACCTGTATCGCAAGTTCGCGCAGGGCTAGGGCGAACGCCGGGCGGCAGACACCCTTCCCATGCCCGCCCCGCTGGGCTAGAACACGGCCCATGGTCACCGCCGCACCCCACGCCAACGGCCCCACCGGAGCCGCCTTGCCGGGCCATTCCGACCCGCCGGAGCCTTTCGCGCGGCGTCGGGTGTTGCACGTGGTTTCTTCGCTGGGGCTTGGCGGCACCGAAAAGGTCATGCAGTTGCTGCTGACCCGGCTGGACCCGGCCCGTTTTCAGCGCGCGGTGTGGAGCCCCGCCGACGGCCCCCGCGCCGCGCCCCTGCGCGAGGCCGGGGTAACCACCTTCATCGGCGGCGACCTGGGCAGCGTGGCCGCCCGCTTTCTCCCCCACATCGTGCACGTGCACCGTGCGGGCTGGCCCCAGCCGGAACTGCTGCGCCCCCTGCGCACGGCCTTCCGTCAGGCACCTGCCGCCGCGCGCTCTCCGGGCGCGGGCGCTGACGCGCGTCTTCTCCCCACGGGCGCTGACGCGCCTCGGCGCCTGCCCGCCATCGTGGAAACCAACGTCTTCGGACGGCACGACCCCTCCCTGTCGGGGCAGCTCATCGACGTCACCCTGTTCGTCTCGCGCTTCTGCGCAGAACGCTTCGCCCGCGTGCACGGCATCGCCGCCGAGCCCCCGCGCTGGCGGGTGCTGTACAACCCCGTGGACACCGCCCTGTTCGCCCGGCTGACCCCGCCGCCCGCCGATCGCGACTACACCCGCCCCGTGCTGGGCCGCCTGTCCCGGCCAGACCCCGGCAAGTGGTCGCCACTGGCCCTGCACATCCTGCCCGTGCTGCGCCGCGAGATGCCCCACTTCCGCTACGACGTCGTCGGCGGCACCCCGGACGCGGAACGCTACGTGCGCGAGCACGGCCTGACGGACAACGTGCGCTTTCTGCCGCCGCTGCACGACGATGCGGAACTTGCCGGTTTCTTCAACCAGCTTTCCCTGCTGGCCCACGCCAACGACACCGGCGAAAGCTTCGGGCTGGCCATAGCAGAGGCCATGGCCGCCGGACTGCCGGTGGTTACCCACCCCTGCCCCGGCCTGCGCGACAACGCCCAACTGGAACTGGTGGAGCATGGGGTCACCGGGCTGGTGGCCGAAACGGCGGACGACTACGCCGGGGCCGTGCTGCACCTCTTGCGCCACCCCGGTACCGCCCGGCGCATGGGCGAGGCGGGACGGCGCAAGGCCGCCGCGCTGTTCGACGCCGACATGCAGGCCCGCGCGCTGGAAACGTTGTATGACGAAGTGTGCCCGCCGGAAGTGACGAACGGGGAGGCCCCGTGAGCGGCGCGCCCGGCACGCCCCCGGCGGGTGCACATGGTGACACGCACCGCCCCGACGCCGCCGACTCCCTGCTGGCCGCGTATACCGCCATGGTCATGGGATTCCGGCTGGGCGGCACCGGACCGGAAAAACCGGTGGGCAACGTTTCCGACCTGCCCGCACCCGATGCGGATGTCCTCCGGCAGGCGGCGGACAAGGCGGTGCGCCTTGCGCTGCGTAGCGGGCGACCGCACCTGGTGCTGTTGGGCACCGGCGACGGCACCCTGCCCGAGGCCCTTGCCGCCCTCCTGGCGGCCCTGACCGCAGCCGGACAGGCCACGCCGGGCACCGTGCCGCGCCTGACCCTGTGCGACCTTGCGCCGGACCGGTTGCGCGCCGCGCTGGCCAGCGGACGGCTGAAGGCCTTCGCCTGCCCCACGTCCATGCCGAACACCCCGCGCCTGCTGGCCGACACCTCGCCGTGGGCGCTGCTGCTGCTGTTGCGGGCCACCGGCATAACGCCGGAAACCGCCACCCTGTTCCCCAACCCGTTCCTGCCGGATGCCGAGGCCGGGGCACTGCACCGCTGGCGGCGCCTGTTCGCCGGGTGCGTGCCCGTGCAGTTGCCTCCGCATCTGTCCGTGGACCTGCCCCCGGCCCCGACCACCCGGCACGAAAGCACCGTGCCCTCCATACCCGCATCCTCCACACCCGCTCCCGACCTGGGCGTGGGGGCCATCCTGCACCCCGACGAGCCGGACCTGCCTGCCTTTTTCGCCCAGGTGCCCGGCTGGGTACGCGAAATGGCCGTGATCTGGGATGGCGCGCCGCCCGCTTTCGACCCGGTCCCCCTGTGCCCCGTGCCGCTCCGCCAGGCGGTGCGTCCGCTGGGGGGCGATTTTTCCGCCCAGCGCAATGCCATGCTGGAACTGCTGACCACCGCATGGTGCCTGTACCTCGACGCCGACGAGAGGCTGGCGCCCAGCGCCTGGGCGCTGCTGCCCCGCCTGATGGCCGTGCCCGGCACCGGGGCCTGGCTGTTGCCCCGCGCCACCGCCTACCCCGACGCGGACCACCTGCGCGTGGGGTACGGCCTGTGGCCCGACGTGCAATTGCGGCTGTTCCGCCGCATGCCTGGGGTATGCTTTCGGGGTGCGGTGCACGAGCAGGTGGTGGGGGTGCACGGCCACACCTGCCTGCTGGCCGACGCCTGGATCGACCACCTGAGCTGGACCGCCAAGGACCGGGACGCGCTGGCCGAGCGCCTGCGGGTATTCGACGCGGCGGGCACCGGCCATGCGGCCCCCCCGCCTTCGGGCGGGCTGCACCGGCTGAGCACGGAATACCCGGCCCTGCCCCGCCGCCTGTTCGTCGCTGCCGGGCTGGTGCCCGCCGACAGCGAACCGGCGAACGCCAACGACGCGGAAAGGCCTGCCCCGAAGGCAGGCACGCGCCGCCATCTGGCCCTGCGCCTGCCCCTGTCCCCCTGAGCGGGGTGCCCCGTCTTCGCCCTTGGCGAGTTGGCGGCAAACCGGCGGTACCGCGCCCGTCGGCCCCGTGCGGGACGACACGCAAAGGCGCCAACCTTGATTTGCGCTGCCCGATGCCCTACACTGGGCATATGCAAGGAAGCAAAGGATTTCCCATGATTATACGCTGCCCGGAATGCCAGTTCGAACGGAGCATCGACAGCAGCAAGATTCCGTCCTCGGCCGCCATCGCCACCTGTCCCAAGTGCCGTCACCGTTTCCGCTTTCGCGCCCTGGCTCCCGATGCTGCCCCGGGCGCCTCCCCCGACGGGCAGGCCACGCAGGCAATGGACGCGGCCCCACGCCGCGCGCCGGGAGAAGTCGCGCCCCGTACTATTGTGCCCGACGATGTCGCGCCCGGCGGCTCGCCCCATGCCGGGCCAGCCACGGGACACGAGGAAGACGATGACCTTCCCGCCGCGTTTCGCCGCGGCCCCTCGGCCACCCCGCCAGCCTCGACGCCCGGCGAATCCGACGCGTCTGGCGCATCTGGCGTGCAGGGCCTGACCGGCTCGGACTACGACCACGCCGAAGAGCACGACCACGTGGGCGAGCCCCGCCCCGTTTCCGGCCCCACCGCGCAGCATTCCCCCCCTGCGGAGCTCTCCGATCCGGACACGACCGATGCCCGCAACGCCCACGGGCGCACCGATCTTTCCCGCCCCGGCGACGATCCGCTGCCGCCCGGCGCGGTAATCCCCGGTCGCGACAGTGCCCCCGCCCATGACGACGATCATGGAACCCATGCCTCCCAGGCCGGACGCGGCGGCTCCGCAGACGGCCAGCGCCGCACCGGCTCGCCCCGCGACATCTGGGACGCCGTGGCCTCGGTGGGGGACCGCTGGCGCAAGCAGTCCGAATCCGGCAAGCGGCCCGGCAACGATGACCGCGACACCCACCATGGCGCCAGTGACGGCATGGGCAACGACCGGGACGGAAGCCCCAGCGGCCACCCCGGCGCGCGGAACACCGGCAATCACGGCGATCCCTTCCCCCCGCGCGACGGCGGGCACCCCGGCGAACGGGACGCCCCCCTGCCGCCGTGGGCCGCCTCTGCCCGCAGCGAGGTGCCGTGGGAAAACCTGGACCGGGTGGGCTTCTTCCCCGGCCTGTACCAGACCATCCTGCGGGTGATGATGGCGGCGCCGCGCTTCTTCTCCGGGGTGCGCTCATCGGGTTCGCTGAAGCGGCCGGTGGCGTTCTACCTGCTGATCGGCATCTTTCAGGCGCTCACCGAACGGCTGTGGTATCTCATGAGCATGCGCGCCTTCGGCGGCTTCATCGAAGACCCGCAGTTGCACGCCTGGATGGGCAGCGTCACCCACGACATGAGCCTGCCCATGACCCTGCTGATCTCGCCCTTTACCCTGCTGCTGCAACTGGCCGTGCTGTCCGGCCTGTACCACTTCATGATCCGGCTGGTGGAACCGCGCGCTGCCGACCTGCCCACCACCGTGCGGGTCATCTCGTACAGCGCGGCGCCCACGGTGCTCAGCGTGGTGCCGCTGGTGGGGCCTGTGGTGGGGTCGCTGTGGTTCGTGGTATGTACTTTCGTGGGGGTCAAGTACGCCCACCGGCTGCCCTGGTCGCGCACGGCGCTGGCCATAGGGCCGCTGCTGGGGCTGGGCTTTGCGCTGACGCTGCAGTTGCTGCGCATGTTCATGTCCTCGGCCCCCGTGTAGGCGCGCGGTCAGCCCACCGTGTCGGGGCGCTGGATCACGGCACGGCAGGGCACCGTATCCGGGGCATGCGGTCATGCGAGACGGGAGGACGGGATGCGGGGCACCAGCCCCGCCCCCGAGGAACGCGGAAACGGCCACCGGGCGGGGGCCCGGCCAGGACAACCGGGGAGGCGGCCATGTTCAGGAAACTGCGCGCCCTGTGGAACGAACTGCGCGAACGGCGCAGGCATTCCCGCGAAATCGCCCCGCGCACCATCCGTGACCTAGCCGCCGAACTGCGCGAACTGGCCGAGATCGCCGAGCGGGTGGCCCCCGTGGACGCCGAGACGCTGGTGCGCTTGCGGCGCATCCGCCACGAAATGAACGACCTGATGGACCTTACCCGCCGCCCGGAATTCCACCGCATTCCCGCCCAGCGCAGGCTTGACCTGCACGACGGCATTCAGCGCACCCGCGAACAGATACTGGAATCGGCCCAGGCCGCGCCCACTCCTACCCCGCGCCTGCAATAGGCCCCCGACGGGGTTCCCGCCCTCTTCCTGCCGCGCGTCTTCCGGCCTGCCCCGGCGTCCTCGCGCGTCCGGCGGGTACCTCACGCATCCTCACGCACCCTCACGCGTCCTTGCGCGTCCTCGTGCATCTGTCCGGCACCATTCTTGCTGTGGCATGACCATATCCGTCCGTACGACGGGTTTTCGACATCACCCCCTCGTGCGTCCTTCTTCGCCCGCCAGGGCAACGCAGGCGCACGGCCATTCCCGGAGCGTTGTCCATGCCCTTCATGCCTTGCCCGGCCCCCCTCGCCGAACCCGCCGCCAAGTCCGCCACCCCACGTGGCCAGCGCGCCCGTCACGCCGCGCGCCGTCCGCTGCTCGTGCTGTTGCTGCTGCTTCTGCCGCTGGTCATGTCCTGCTCCGGTCCGCCCAAGGCCGGGGTGTACATCGACCTTGCCAGCCAGCCCATTTTCTACATGGACGATTGGGTACGGCGCGGCAACCCGCAGGTCAGCGTGCGCCCGGCCACCCCGCCCAACCGCAGGCTGACCGCGCTGTTCGTGCCCTTCCGGGTCACCCAGCAGATGGAGAAGCCCGGCGTGGTGGGGCTGGAGGTGTCGCGCCAGATCTGGCAGACGTGGCTGTCCGAAAAGGTCTTTCCGGTCATCGAATTTGCGGAAAACGCCACCCCCTACCGCCGCGACCTGGCCATGCAGATGGCCGCCCTGCGCGGGGCGCAGTTGCTGGTGGGCGGCTACGTCACCCACTACGTCAACGGCGGCACCTCCGGCGACTCAAAGCTGTCGGTATCGCTGGAAATATGGGACGTGAACACCGGCCAGATGATCTGGGCCATGGGGCACGCCGGGGTCATGGAGCACCAGTTCGCCAACGATTTCATCCTGTTCTCCGCCAAAGCGCGCATGCCCAGCGACCCCATGTGGGCCATCACCCAGACCGTTTCGTGGGACATGGCGCAGGAAATCAAGCTGTGGATCGACCCGCCCGCGCCCAAGGGGCTGTCCAAGGAACCGGCGTTCTAGAACCGTCCGGATGACCGCCCCTGGCGGGACGCCATGTCCGCCCCACACCCTGCGGAACGTTTCCGGCGCCCCCGCACCCGCGCGCGGGGCGCCGTTTCTTCATGCCCCGCGCGGTGTTGACAGTATTCCGCCCCGCTGCACTCCGGCGCTCCCCGGTTTCACTCCGGCCAGGGCGGGTTGCTTTCCCTCCGTCACGAATTATGCTACGGCGTGAGGACGTTTTTCCGGTGCCAGCCCGCCGCGCTCCGCCCCGTGCCCCATGGCCGGGGCCTCTCTTGTCAGCGCGCCCGGTGGCCAGCCAATAGGAGTGAGAATGATCGGCATCTCCAAGCTTTACTGTGGTCAGGTCGAACCCTCGGACGCCCTTCGCTACGGGCGCCATTCGGGCCAGCTTCCCTCCCACCTGCTCCAGTTCTCCAAGGACAAGAAACCGGTGGTGGTCTGGAACATGACCCGCCGTTGCAATCTGAAGTGCGTGCACTGTTACGCCCAGGCCATTGACCCCGACGGCAAGGACGAAATCTCCACCGAACAGGGCAAGGCCATCATCGACGACCTGGCCGCCTACGGCGCCCCGGTGATGCTCTTTTCCGGCGGCGAACCGCTGGTGCGACAGGACTTGGTGGAACTGGCCAAGCACGCCACCACCAAGGGCATGCGCGCGGTCATCTCCACCAACGGCACCCTGATCACCAAGCAGAAGGCCCGCGAGCTGAAGGAAGTGGGCCTGTCCTACGTCGGCATTTCGCTGGACGGCGGCGAAGAGGTGCACGACAAGTTCCGCGCCGTGCCCGGTTCCTACCGCCGCGCGCTGGAAGGCATAGAGAACTGCAAGGCCGAAGGGCTGAAGGTGGGGCTGCGCTTCACCATCAACAAGCGCAACCAGGGCGAAGTGCCCAAGCTGTTCCAGCTGCTGCGCGACCTTGAAGTGCCGCGCATCTGCTTCTACCACCTCGTCTACTCGGGCCGCGGGTCCGAACTGATCAAGGAAGACCTGGACCACGCGGAAACCCGCGCCATGGTGGACCTGATCATGGACAAGACCCGCGAACTGTTCGACGCCGGGCTGCCCAAGGAAGTGCTGACCGTGGACAACCACGCCGACGGCCCCTACGTGTGGATGCGCATGCTGAAGGAAGACCCCAAGCGCGCCGCCGAAGTGTTCGAGCTGCTCCAGTACAACGAGGGCAACAACTCCGGGCGCGGCATCGGCTGCATCTCGTGGGACGGCAAGGTGCACCCCGACCAGTTCTGGCGCCAGCACGTGGTGGGCAACGTTCTTGAACGCCCCTTCTCGCAGATCTGGGACGACCCGAACATCGAGCTGCTGCACAAGCTGAAGGACAAGAAGCAGCACGTGGGCGGCCGCTGCGCCACCTGCCGCTTCCTGAACATCTGCGGCGGCAACTTCCGCGCCCGCGCCGAGGCCTACTACGGCGACATCTGGGCGCAGGATCCCGCCTGCTACCTGAGCGACGACGAAATCCGCGCGTAGGCCACGCCCACGCCGGAACCATACCTGCCATGACGGCACCCGGACGGCCCTGGCGCCGTCCGGGTGCACGCTGCACCCATGCGGGCCACCGCCCCGGCGAACCGCCCGCACCGCCGCCGCGCAACAGCGCGTAGCGGCATCCATTGCCCGCAAGCGGGGCACGCAGCGTTTCAACCCTGCCTACTCCAGGAGACGGCATGTCCGAATTCGGGGACTTCTTCCGGGGGCGCAGACTGCGCCGCACCGCCGCCCTGCGCGAGATCGTGCGCGAAACCGCGCTGCACGCGGCCGACCTGATGATGGCCTATTTCGTGGTGGAAACCGACGACCCCGCCTTCCGCAAGGAAATCGGGGCCATGCCCGGCCAGTACCAGCTTTCGTTGCAGGAACTGGAAAAGCAGGTGGAAGCCGCCGTGGCCACCGGCCTGCGCAGCTGCATCCTGTTCGGCATCCCCAAAGAGAAGGACTATCGCGGCAGCGAGGCCTACAACAAGGACGGCATCGTCCAGCAGGCCGTGCGCCTGCTGAAGAAGCGCTGGCCGAACCTTGTGGTGTGTACCGACGTGTGCCTGTGCGAATACACCGACCACGGCCACTGCGGCCTGGTACGCCAGGGCGACACCTCCGGCGAGGTGCACAACGACCCCACCCTGTCGCTGCTGGCCAAGACCGCCATCAGCCATGCCGAGGCGGGCGCGGACATGGTGGCCCCGTCGGACATGATGGACGGCCGGGTGCAGGCCATCCGCCGGGCGCTGGACCAGAACGGATTCACCCACATCCCCGTCATGTCCTATGCGGTGAAGTACGCATCGAGCTTTTACGGCCCGTTCCGCGAGGCGGCGGAATCCACCCCGCAGTTCGGCGACCGCAAGACCTACCAGATGGACCCCGCCAACCGGGTGGAGGCCATGCGCGAGGCGGCGGCGGACATTGCCGAGGGCGCGGACATGCTCATCGTCAAGCCCGCCGGTCCGTACCTGGACATCATCCGCGACGTGCGCGAGCGCTTCGACGTGCCCGTGGCCGCCTATCAGGTGAGCGGCGAATACTCCATGATCCGCGCAGCCGGGCTGAACGGCTGGATCAACGAGGACGCCGTGGTCATGGAATCGCTGCTGGGCATCAAGCGCGCCGGGGCCGGGCTGATCATCACCTACTTTACCGAAGACCTGCTGCGCAAAGGGCTGGTGAACTAGCATGAGCCATCCGCAACACCCCGGCGACGAACGCAAGCCCAATCCGCAGGGCGGACATCCGCATGGACATTCCGCAGGCATGGGCGGCCATCCGGCCAGCATGGGCGGGCACCCGGCCACGCCGCAGGGCGGTCATCCCGGCGGACATCCTGGCGGCGTAGGCGCGCCGCAGATGCCGCGCACCCTGCCCGACGGTACCCCCACCTGCAAGCTCATCGCATGGGAAGTGACCCGTTCGTGCAACCTGGCCTGCAAGCACTGCCGGGCCGAAGCGCACGAGGAACCCTACCCCGGCGAATTTTCCACCGCCGAGGCCAAGGCCCTCATCGACACCTTTCCGCAGGTGGGCAACCCCATCATCATCTTTACCGGGGGCGACCCCATGATGCGGCACGACGTGTACGAACTTATCGCGTACGCCACCGGCCTTGGCCTGCGCTGCGTCATGTCGCCCAACGGCACCCTGATCACGCCGGAAACGGCCCGCATGATGAAGGAAGCGGGCGTGCAGCGCTGCTCCATCTCCATCGACGGGCCGGACGCCGCCAGCCACGACGCCTTCCGGGGCGTGCCCGGCGCGTTCGACGCCTCCCTGCGGGGCATCGAATACCTGAAGCAGGCGGGCATAGAGTTCCAGATCAACACCACCGTCACCCGCGACAACCTCGGCAGCTTCAAGGATATCTTCAAGTTGTGCGAGCGCATCGGCGCGGCGGCGTGGCACATCTTCCTGCTGGTGCCCACCGGGCGCGCGGCGGGCCTTGGCGACCAGGTCATCTCGGCCACGGAATACGAGGAAGTGCTGAACTGGTTCTACGACTTCCGCAAGACCACCTCCATGCACCTGAAAGCCACCTGCGCGCCGCACTACTACCGCATCATGCGCCAGCGGGCCAAGGAAGAGGGCGTGGCCGTAACGCCCGACACCTTCGGCATGGACGCCCTGACGCGCGGCTGCCTTGGCGGCATCGGGTTCTGCTTCATCAGCCACGTGGGGCAGGTGCAGCCGTGCGGCTACCTGGAACTGGACTGCGGCAACGTGCGCGAAACGCCGTTTCCGGAAATTTGGCGCAACACGCACCATTTCAAGCAGTTCCGCGATCAGGAAGCCTACACCGGCAAATGCGGCCCCTGCGAATACCACAAGGTGTGCGGCGGCTGCCGCGCGCGCGCCTACAACATGAGCGGCGACCACATGGCCGAGGAACCGCTGTGCTCGTACACCCCCAGGCGCACCGGCGCGTGCCGCTGACGGAGGCATCATGACCGCATCCCCCGCCGAAAGCGGCGCTGCCCCTGTGATTGATACGGACACTGACACGCTGGACCAGACCGACAAGCGCATCCTGGACGTGATCCAGTCGGACTTTCCCCTGGAATCGCGCCCCTACGCCGTCATCGGCGAAAAGTGCGGCATCACCGAGGCCGAGGCGCTGGCCCGCGTGCGCGCCATGAAGGAACGCAGGCTCATCCGCCGCATGGGGGCCAACTTCCAGTCGGCCAAGCTGGGCTTTCGCTCCACGCTGTGCGCGGCCAAGGTGCCCGACGATGCCATGGACGGGTTCGTGGCCGAGGTGAACCGTCACGTGGGCGTCACCCACAACTACCTGCGCGACCACGAATACAACATCTGGTTCACCTGCATCGGCCCCTCTTGGGACAGCGTGTGCGCCACCCTGGCCGAGATCACCGAAAAGACGGGCATCCCCATCCTGAACCTGCCCGCCACCAAGCTGTTCAAGATCAAGGTCGATTTCCAGATGGCCGAGTAGGTAGCCACCTCACGCATGCTTTGAACGCCAGCCATCCATGTGGCTGGCGTTCATATTTTGACGTATAGTAGGCAAGAACAACCCGAAAACTTCACTCTCACTTTCTCATGGCAAGACGCTCAGATGCATTAGAAACACTATACCTGTGGGTAAAAGCATGCATTTCATGCTACACCAACTATTGCTAGCATCTTTACGGCAGGATCGGAAATTCTTCTTTCACCACATTTCATCAGGTATCATCTTACAGTTGGCAATTTTCGATGGCTTACCGCTGAAGTCACATGTCGAAATATCCAACTTTGATAAAAGCAAATTAGCACTTCTTATACTTGCTTTGTTAATGGCCATTATCTTACTAATTGCATATCATCTCTCCAAAAAAATACCAAAAGCTGTGTGTATATATTTAAATTCGAACAGATATATACTATTTTTAACATCATCACTAAAAGGAACTGCAATAACACTATCTGGAATACTTATTCCATGCTTGATAATTGAACAAAATACTTTTGAAATTACCCTATACATCTACTTAACGCTTTTATTTGCAGAGAGCATGTACCACATAGAGCGTACTGTTGGCATGTGACCTCAAACCTTTCACAACAAAAGGCAGCATGATTTCCACTATACTTGCCACTATTGCCACAGTCTCCCTTGCCGCCATCACCCTGCTGCACGGGGCATGGGTTCTGGGTTCCACCCTGTGGCTCGACAGGGTCATTCCCCGCACGCCCGATTCCGTGGGTGGCCGCCCCCTGTTTGCCATGCCGCGCGGGCTTACCGGCGCGGTGACCCTGGTCTTTGCCCTGCTGGCGCTGCTGCCGGGGCTGACCCTGGGCTGGCTGCCCCTGCCGTCGCCCCGTGTGGCCCCCACGCTGTGCCTGGGCGCGGCGTTCATCTTCGTGGTGCGGGCCATTGGCGACTTCCGGTACTGCGGCCTGTTCCGGCGCATCCGTTCCACCACCTTCGCCCGCTGGGATGCCCGGCTGTACACGCCGCTGTGCCTGCTGCTGGCCGCCTGCTACGGGCTGCTGGGCATCGCCCCGCACTGACGGGCGTTGGCGTCTACGGCATCCGCCTCCCCCAACTCGGCGCACGTAGCCCGGTTGTTCACGCCTTGCCCGTACCCGCCGCCTGCCCTATGGATGGGGCATGGGACGCACCACACACAAGAAGCACACCGGCAAGCGCGGCGCGCAGCCGCCACCCGCCGAAGATTCCCGCCGGAAGCAGGGCAAGCGGGGCGCATCCGGCGCATCCGGAGCATCCGGCGCATCTGGCACGTCCGGCGTATCTAGGGCATCTGGGGCTGACCGCATGGCCTATGCCTCCTGCACCGGGGTACGCCACGCGCCGCCGCGCCTGTCCCTGACCATCCCGCCGGATCGGCTCGACGCCGCCACCTGGGACCAGATCGAAAGTGCTCTGGCCCTGCCCTGCATGGTACATCTGGCCGTCATGCCCGAAGCCCACGCGGGCTACGACCTGTGCATCGGCGGGGTGGCCCTGCTGGACGGGCACATCAGTCCCAGCTTCGTGGGCTACGACATCGGCTGCGGCATGTGCCACGTGAACACCGGCCTGCCCGCAGATGAAGTGCTGCCCGACGAGACCGCGCGGCAACTGCTGTTCGACCGGCTGCGGCTGGCCATTCCCGTGGGCACGGCCACGCGCGCACCCGGCGAATACGACCTGCCGCGCTTCACCAGCGCCAGCGGCGACGCGCAACTGACCGATGCGGTCAATGCGCGCCAGTCCATCCAACTGGCCACCCTGGGCGGCGGCAACCACTTTCTCGAAGTGGGGGTGAACAAACGGGGCGAGATCGGCCTTACCGTGCATTCCGGCTCCCGCCGCTCCGGCTGGGACATCGGGGCATGGTACATGAAGCAGGGCAGGCTGTTACCGCTCGATTCGCGCCTTGGCCGCGCCTACCGGCAGGACATGGACTGGGCGCTGGACTATGCCCTGCTGAACCGCCGCCTGATGCTGGAACACGCCCTGCGCGCGCTGGCCGACGTGCACCGGCAACTGGCCCTGACCACACGCAAGCGCCCTGCCCGCCCCGCCAAACCCACCGGGGGCACCGGGAACACAGACCCCAACGGTCCCACCGTTCAGCCGGACGCCAACGCTTCCGCGATTCCCCGCACTCAGCCGCCCCTTGCCGAACAGGAAATATCCCTGCTGCTGGGCCGCATGATCAACGAAAACCACAACCACGCGGTGATCCTGAACCAGACCGGCCCCTCCGGAGCTCCGCTGGTGCTGCACCGCAAGGGGGCCACTCCGGCGGACGCAGGCCAGCCCGGCGTCATTCCCGCCAACCAGCGGGACGGGGTGTACGTGACGGAGGGGCTCGGCAACGCGGAATACCTGTCCTCGGCCTCGCACGGGGCTGGCCGCCGCATGTCCCGCAACGAGGCGCAGCGCACCATACCACTTGAAAGATTCCGGTCGCAGATGCTCGGCATCGTCTGCCGCGCCGACAAGGGAGTGCTGGACGAGGCCCCGGACGCTTACAAACCCATCGCGGAAGTGCTGGCGGCGCAGGACGGCGTGCTGGTGCGGATCATCGACCACTTCCGCCCGCTGGTGGTGCTGAAGGGGTGATGGGAACCCGGTAGGAGAGGGCCAACAAGATCGCCCCTCGCCCGCCCCTTCGCGCATCGGCTCACCTTTTCCACAAGAGAGGTGACAGGCCATGCACCTCCCTGCCCTTCCATCGCCCGAGGCAACATACTGCGCGTAGCCTCGTGTGACGCCACGCCTTAGCCGAGGGAAACTACCCCGTAAGGAATGCTGTGCGGATTCGCCGGTAGAGGCACCCTCGCATCGCCAAGCCTCCGAGAGCCACGCGCACATTGCATTCCGCCGGGCAGATCACCCGAAGGTGCTTTGACCGAGGGAAGCTGCCCGGCAAGGAATGCGGTGCAGGATGCCCACCGGTAAAGGCACCCTCGCATCGCCATGCCTGCGAGAGCTTTGCGCGCATTGGCGTCACTGGCGGCAGATCACCCGAAGGCGCCTTGCGCCGCTGGGAAGCTGCCGCCGCAGGGACGCCGCGCAGGATACGTTGGGGGTTCAGGGGGCAGCGCCCCCTGAAGCGCGGGGATGCAAGGGGCCATCGCTTAATGGCCCCTTGCCCGCCGGAGGCATAACGAAATCGAGGAGGTTCAACAGGGCTGACGTGCCTTCGTAGAAATCGCCCCCATCAAGGCACAACATCTCCCCCTCTTCCTCCCCTTCCCCTTCCCCTTCCCTCTTCCCCCCAACAAAAAAAGCGCCCGGTCATACCGACCGGGCGCTCTCTTCTCATAGCAAGCCGCGTGGCGGCTCTACACCGCGTAGCGACTAGAAACCGAAACCGTCGTCGCTGGCGCCGGAGGCACCAAAGCCGAAGGTATCGGGCACGCCACCGCTGGTGTCTTCAGCGGGCGCATCGAAGTCGGCCATGGCGCCACCCTCGGCGGCGGCAGCACCGGCGGCACCAGCGGCGGCCACGGGCAGGGCCTTCAGGGCGTCCTTGACGGCGCGGGAAACGATGTCCTTCACGCTGGACTCGATTTCCTTCTCGTCAATGGCCACCTTGCCGTTGAAGGGAGCCAGTTCCTTCTTCAGGTTGGCGATGTCGCCGTTCAGGCTCTGGACCTTCTGCTCGGACTGGCCAAGCTTCTTTTCGAGGTCGGCGGCCTGGCCCTTGAAGGGGGTCAGTTCCTTCACCTGGGCCTGCAAACCGGCCACGGTTTCTTCCAGGTCGGCCACGTTGGCCTTCAGCACGGCGATCTTGTCCAGCACCACGCTGATGCCGGCCAGTTCCGCGGCGGAAATGGGCTGCAGGGACACGTTGTCGCCAAGGCGGCCACATTCCTTCTTCATCCAGTCGTCGTAGTTGCCTTCGGCTTCACCGCACTGCATGAACGCGGGGTTCTGGCTGTACAGCCAGCCCTTGGCCATGGGCGCCACGGCGGCTTCTTCTTCGGTGGCCAGGGCGCGCTGGGCCAGGTACCCCAGCAGGTCGGACACGTCGGCACCGGCTTTCCCGGCAACCAGGCCGAGAACGGTTTCCATCTTGAACACTCTGCGACCTTCGTCAGACATTGCAGCCTCCTGATATCGGAAGAATGACTTCTCGGTTCGTTGTTCCGGCCGGGCGCGCACCGTCGCGCGCCGCCTTCTCTGCCGCTAGCGGCGGCCCATGGCGCGCACGTAGGTGAGCGCGGCGGTACGGTACACAAGGTGGCCGAGCTTCGACCACGGCAGGTAGGCGAACAGCATCCACACCGCCACGAGGTGCACGTAGTACACGCTGTAGGCGACAGGAGCGATGCCCGCGAGGCGGAACAACTGGCTGAGCACGCCGGTGACGGCCACTACCCAGATGACGCCGAGCAGGTACCAGTCGTAGTAGTTCGAGCTGGTCTTCTTGGGATCAAGCGCCTTGCGGCGCACCGTAAGGATGGCCAGGCCCACCAGCAGCATCACCGCGCCGATGTTCGCCAGGATCTTCACGGGGAAGGTCTGGGGCATGGGCGTGTGGACCGCGATGGCCGGAATCACCTTGCCGCCCCAGTGCCCCACGGCCACCACCGCGGTGACGAAGGCCAGGATGACGAAGGCGTACATGAGGGTCATGTGACCCACCTTGCGGTCGGACTTGTCCGCGCCGCAATCCTTGAACTTGGAGTGGGTCACCACTTCCTCGAGCAGCACGTCGACGAGGTGCAGCACCCAGTGCTTGGTCTTGCCGAGCATCATGGTGCGCCCTTCAGGCTGGAACGAGGCGATGAGGTTCTTCGTCCCCTTGAACAGTATCCCCACGGCCGTGAAGAAGGTGAGGATGAAGATGGGGTCGATGGTGAAGTCGCCGGGGAACAGCTTGCCGAACACGATTTCGCCTTCGGGGAAGACGGAACCGTTCACGCTGGCCATGATCATCCAGACCACCGCCCACAGGATGGCCGGAATGGCCACCAGGATGGGCAGGTACTGGGCGGAGGACAGCCACTTGCCCACCACGGAGGGCTGGGTAAGCCGCGCATAGGTCATGTTGCGCAGCGCGGACAGCAGGTCGCCGGGCTTGGCGCCACGGGGGCACAGGTCGGAACAGGTGCCGCAGTTGTGGCACAGCCAGATGTCCACGTCGGACAGCAGCTTGTCCTTCAGGCCCCACGAGGCCCAGACCATCTCCTTGCGGGGATAGGGGTTGTTTATGGGGGAGATGGGACAGGCCACGCTGCAAGTGGCGCACTGGTAGCACTTCTTGAGCGATTCGCCACCGACTGCCTGCAGTTCTTTGACGAACTCAAGATCGGGTTGAATCCTGACGGGTTGAGTCATTTTCCATCTCCTCCTAGTACCCCTTGAACGGGTTCGGACCCTTCTCAAGGATCATGTTCATGAAGTCCTCGATCACGCCGGGGAGCTTGTCGTACTCGTCAATGGCGACTTCGTACTGCTCCACGCGGTCCGGTTCCACGCCAAGGCGGTTCAGCGTCTCGGCAATGTTCTCCTTGCGGCGCCGGCAGATTTCCGAACCCTTGACGAAGTGGCACTGGTAGTCGTCGCCGTACTTGCAGCCCAGCATCATCACGCCGTCGATGCCCTTGGACATGGCGTCGGCAACCCAGATGGCGTTGACCGAGCCAAGGCAGCGCACGGGAATGATGCGCACGTACGGGCTCCAGTGCTTGCCGCGCAGGGCGGCCATGTCCAGCGCGGGGTAGGCGTCGTTCTCGCAGGCCAGGATGATGACGCGGGGGCCGCCCTTCTTCATGTCCGGCGGCACGTTGATCTCGCGGATCATGGAGCCGATCTGGTCGATATTGTAGTTGGCGAAGGAGATGACGCGCTCGGGGCAGGCGCCCATGCACGTGCCGCAGCGGCGGCAGCGGGCCGGGTTCGGCTTCGGCGTGCCCTTTTCATCATCGTCCAGCGCGCCGAAGGGACATTCCTCGGTGCAGCGCTTGCACTGGGTGCAGCGGACGAAGTTGAACAGCGGGTACGACAGGTCGCCCGAGCGGGGGTGCACCGCAACGCCCTTGTTGGCGGATTCAATGCACTGGATGGCCTTCATGGTGGCGCCAACGGCGTCTTCCTCGGCGGCATCCAGCATCATGGGCTGGCGCACGCAACCGGCGGCGTACACGCCCGTGCGGCGGGTTTCGTAGGGGAAGCAGATGTAGTTCGAGTCGGCGTAGCCTTCGAACAGTTCCAGATCCGGGAAGGCCGGGCCCTGGCGGTAGTCGAAGTTGACGATGGGATCCTTGGCGGTGGCGGGCACGATGCCGGTGGGCAGCACCACCATGTCCACGTTGATCTCGATGTCGTCGCCGATCAGGGTCTTGTCGCACAGCACGTTCAGGCTGCCGTTGGCGGCCTGGGTGATGGAACGGATTTCCGCCTTGGACATCATGACGCCCAGGCGGTCCTGCGCGGCCTTGTAGAACCGCTCGTGAATGCCCTGCACCACCATGCTGTCGTACAGGATGAAGGCCTGGCCGCCTTCGAAGGCGTCACACACGTACCCGGCCTGCTTCAGGGCAACAACGCTGCTGATGGCGTTGGAGATGGGCAGGTGGCGCACGCTTTCGTGGTCCTTCACCACCGGGGCGGCGGCTTCGCCTTCCGCCGGGGCGGGGGCTTCGACCGGTGCCTCGGGGGCGCACAGTTCGGCGTAGGGGTCGGCCGGTTCAGCCAACGCGGTGTTCAGGATGAAGGCCACGCGGCGGGCGGTGATGGTGCCCGTCTTGGCCATCTTTTCGAACTCGGCGGCGGTGACCACGTTCTGCAAGGAGCCGTAGCCGAAGGGGGCCAGCACCTTGGTGTCCTGCGGCTGCCAGCCGGTGGCCAGCACCACGGCGCCAACCTTCACTTCCTGTTCGCCGGAAGCAAGGGCGATGGTGGCGGTGAAGTCGCCGGGCTGACCGGACAGCTTGGCCAGCTTGGCCTTGGTGTACACGGTGATGTTGTCGTCAGCCTGCACGGCGGCGATCTTCTTTTCGATGCCGGTATCGTGCACGTCGGTGTAGGGGTGGCTGAGCGGCACGGTCTTCAGAAGGCCCAGGGCGCGACCGCCAAGGTTTTCTTCCTTCTCCACCAGCACCACTTCGTGCCCGGCCAGCGAGCCGTTGACGGCTGCGGTCAGGCCGGTCCAGCCGCCGCCCAGCACCAGGATGCGGCGCACGCCCTCGGAGGGCGAACCGTCGGGCGCGGTGGTCTTTTGCAGCCGCACGACGCCCATGTTCACGTAGTCGGTGACCAGCATTTCAAGCAGTTCGGGGGCCGCTTCAGGGTCGGCCAGCGAGCCGTCGGGGTTCTTGTAGCTCATCACGCCCTGCTCGCGCAGGTTCACGCGGTCCACAAGCACACCCTCGAACTCGTAGAGGTCCCAGTCCACGCGGGGCGAAGCGCCGCACAGCAGCACGCCGTCCAGCCCTTCTTCCTCTATGTCGGCAGCGATCTCGTCACGCGCCTTCTTGTCGGCAAGGACGGGAAAGACCTTGCAGACCGGCGTGAGATCGCCCCATTTGCCGCCCACGGTGTCGGCAAGGGACTCAAGGTCGAGACCGCCTCCGATGCTCGACTGGTCGAAATAGACGCCAATTTTGGTGGCCATTCTGTATTACCTCCCTCTCACCGTTTGAATCGCCTTCAGGGCGGCGCTGGTGCCGGACTGGGCGGTGCGCATCACGTCAAGCGGCTTCTGGGCGCACCCGGCGGCAAAGATGCCCTTTTCCTCGCCGCCGACGATGAAGCCTTCCTCGTCAACGGGCACGTCGAAGGGCAGCTTCTGCCCGGCAAGGCTGGGCTGCATGCCGGTGGCCAGCACGACGAGATCGTAGCGGTACTTGCGCTTTTCGCCCTTCACCGCGTCTTCCACCTCGACGATGACATCGCCGGTGGCGGCGTCTTCCTCGACGCCGGCAACCTTGCCCTTGACCAGGGCGATCTTTTCGTCCGCCTTCACCTTGCGCAGGAACTTGTCATAGCGGCCCGGGGTACGCAGGTCGATGTAGTACACCGTCACTTCCGCGTCGGGGTACTGCTCGCGCACGTACAGGGCCTGCTTGAGGGAGGCCATGCAGCAGATGTAGGAACAGTAGTTCAGGTGGTTCTGGTCGCGCGAGCCCGCACACTGCACGAAGGCCACCTTCTTGGGGGCCTTGCCGTCGGACGGGCGCTTGATCTGCCCGGCGGTGGGGCCGCTGGCCGAGGCCAGGCGCTCCAGCTGCATGTTGGACACGCAGTTGGCGTAGGCGCCCGCGCCAAGGTTGGAAAGCTTGGTCACGTCGTACGGCTTCCACCCGGTGGCGACCACGATGCTGCCCACATTCAGCTCGATGTCGCGGGGGGCTTCGTTCATGTCGCAGAACGCGCTCTTGCCGACCTTCAGCTCGTCGGCACGGGAAAGCGCGGCCTTGTCGAGCACGAAGCGGCTGGGGAAGGCGAACGGCACGCTCATGTACAAAGGCTTGCGCTTGGCGAGGCCCAGTTCGAACTCGTTGTCGACGTCGCTTTCAAGGGAGGAGGCGAGCAGGGAAAGATCGGCGCTGCTCGGCACGGTGCCGCGCGGCTCGATGTGCACCTTTACGGTGTAGTTGCCGGCATCGCCGGACACGGCGGTCACTTCCGCCTGGGTGAAGAACTTGATGCGGGGGTTCTTCTTGATGCGCTGGAACTGGATTTCCAGGCCGCAGGAGGGAGGGCAAAGCTTGGGGAAATACTTGTTCAGCTGCGCAACCCGCCCGCCAAGAAACGGTGTTTTCTCGACGATGTACACTTCATAGCCGACTTCCGCGGCTTCAATGGCGGCCGTAAGTCCGCTGAAACCGCCTCCGACGACGAGTATGGAGTTCGACATTCTCGCTATCCTCCCTACAGTTTATCGGGCCTTCGTCAAAACGGCCTAAGCCCAGACAATAAGGCATGCTTACTGCCCCGGCTTAGGCCGTCCGGGTGAAAGGAGAAAGGGGCGGTTGCGGCTTGCCGCAACCGCCCCTGAAGCTCACCTATTCGGTGGGAATGATCTGGTAGTAGGGCTTCTTGAAGATCTTCGTTTCGCCCTTCTTGGGATCATGCTTGGAGTTCACGAAGCATCTCCACTTGGAGTCGTCGAGGCCCATGAAGTCGGCACGGTAGTAGAAGCCGGGGTAACGGGACTCTTCGCGGAAGCGGATGTGCTGCATGTGCAGGCGCACGGTCCACAGACGGTGGTAGTTTTCCCAGCAGCGCAGCAGTTCGTGCAGGTCACGAGCGGCCAGCTTGAGGGAGTCTTCTTCCATCATGTCCATGAGCGCGAAGCCGGTGTCCAGCGCCGCAGCGGAGGTGGTGTAGTAGGTACCGCAACCACCGCCGTATTCATCGGTGCACTTCACGAGGCGCATCATGAAGTTCTTGGGGCTGATGTAGGTCGGGTTCACCACCGGGTCGGTGGAGGCGTCCTTGCCAGCCAGGTAGTTGTAGTAAGGACGGTAGATGAGCTGCTTCAGCTCTTCGGCCGTTTCCTTGATGGCGGGCTTGAAGCCCTTGTGGTCGATGCACCAGCGGACCATCTGCTTGCCGCAGATACGGCCTTCGGCGTGCGAACCGGAGGAGAACTTGTGGCCGGAAGCGCCCACGCCGTCGGCGCAGGTCCACAGGCCCATGACGGTGGTCATGCGGTTGTAGACCTTGCCGTTGTCCGCGCGCACCTTGTAGTCTTCGGGCACCCAGGCTTCGTCCGGACCGGACACCCAGATACCGCAGCAGCCGGAGTGCGAGCCGAGCAGGTAAGGTTCGGTGGGCATGATTTCCGAGCCGCGTTCTTCGGGCTGGATGTTCATGCAGGCCCACAGGTTGGCCTGGCCCACGCACATGTCGAGGAAGTCTTCCCAGGCTTCGGACTCGAGGTGCTTCTGCTGTTCGGGGGTCATGTTCGCGAAGGTGCTCTGCAGGGCGGTCTTGGTGTCCATGTAGATGGGACCGCGACCTTCGCGCATTTCGCGAAGCATCATGTGGTTACGCAGGCAGGTCGGGATGACGTGACCCTTGGCGTAGCCGCGATCTTCGTAGGGCTTCAGCATCGCGCGGTTGGTGGCGCAGTAGTCTTCACCCTTGTAGTTGGTGGCCTTCGCCTTGAACAGCAGGAACCACGCGCCGACCGGGCCGTAACCGTCCTTGAAGCGGGCGGGCACGAAGCGGTTTTCCATCATGGTCATTTCGGCGCCGACCTGGGCACACATGGTGTAGGTCGAACCGGCGTTCCACACGGGGTACCAGGCGCGGCCCATGCCTTCACCAGTGGAGCGGGGCTTGTACACGTTCACCGCGCCGCCGCAGGCAACCATCATCGCGTTGGTACGGAAGATGTGCACTTCGTTGGCGCGCAGGTTGAAGCCCACGGCGCCAGCGATGCGGTTGTCGGTGTTGGCGTCGAGCAGCAGCTTCACGATGAAGATACGTTCCATGATGCGGGCTTCGCCAAGGGCGTTCTTGGCCGCTTCGGCCACGATGCACTTGTACGATTCGCCGTTGATCATGATCTGCCAGCGGCCGGAACGCACGGGCTCGTCACCGGCGCGCAGCGACTTGCCGGCGGCCCTGGCCTGGGCACCGTCGAGGTTGTGGCCGTGTTCGTCCTTGATCCAGCAGGGCAGGCCCCACTCTTCGAACAGGTGCACGGAGTCGTCGACGTGACGGCCAAGGTCGAAGATGAGGTCTTCGCGCACGAGGCCCATGAGGTCGGTGCGGACCATGCGCACGTAGTCGTCGGCGGGGTTCTTGCCGAGGTACGTGTTGATGGCGGACAGGCCCTGCGCAACGGCGCCGGAGCGCTCGAGGGTGGCCTTGTCCAGCAGCATGATCTTCAGGTCGGGGGCGTACTTGTCGGCCCAGCGAACGACTTCGAACGCGGTACCGCAGGAGCCCATACCACCGCCGACAATGAGGATGTCGACGTCATGTTCCTTCACGATGGGATCGGCGATGGCCACACCCTTCGGCTGTTCCTTAACGGGAATCATCGGCATAGCTAAATCTCCTTATCGCAATGACTTGCGGTGGGTTCCGAACTAGCGGTTGCCGCCTTCGCAACCGGTTTCATACCAGCACTGGCTCAGATCAGCATCGCTGATCGCGGCCTTTTCGCCCAGGGCAACCTTGGGAGCGATGAGCGCCGTTTCGGTGAACAGCAGTTCATTTTCCAGGTCGCCAGCTTCGGGCTTGCCGTCGAAGGGCTTGATCGAGCCTTCGGGGGTGGTACGAATGGGGAACTTGAAGCGCTTCACATTCCCGTTGCGGAACTTGACGGTCCACATGATGGAGTCGGCCGAGCGCATGGGGATGCAGGTGCCGCCCATGGGCGCGAAGTCGGCGTAGGGGCGGGCCGTGATGGCGCCCTGGGGGCAGATCTTCACGCAGGAGTAGCATTCCCAGCAGGCTTCGGGCTCCTGGTTGTAGGCCTTCATGGCCTCGGGGTCGAGGATCATGAGGTCGTTGGGGCAGATGTACATGCAAGCGGTCTTTTCGCCACCCTTGCAGCCGTCACACTTGGACGGATCAACATAAGTCGGCATACCTTATCCTCCAACTCAGCGAATTAAGGGGTTATACCTTGTCAGCCTCAACCCATGCGGATCCCACCATCATGTCGATGGAGGCTGAAAAAGCAGGTTCGGGAGCCTGCCTTTTCGGACTGCATCGCCCTCGTGCGGCCTGATCGTGTTGCTTGTGACTGATTTAACAATGTGCCCTGATAGTGTCAAGCAACTTGTTCAAACCCTTCACAAGGATACGACATGATGCTGTTTTTTCGGCATTTATTTGGTGATTTCACCACGTTGCCACCACCGCAGGGCACGCAAGCCGCCGCACTGCCCCTTGCGGTGTATCGTGAAGCAGGCAGAGTTTCAAGACCGTCCGCCGCCTATTCCCACCCTTTTATCCATTTTTTCACGAAAGACCGTTCGGAACGGGTTTCCGGCAATGGAGGATCAAACCAATTCCTGACCAAAACTTCTGGCTATGACTGTTCGAACAAGCAGTTACACACCACCGCGACACCCCTGCGACGGCCTTGTGACGGTATGCGCATGCCGCCGAAACGTCACGTGGGCGCGGTCCGCTTTTACGCCGGGCAAAAGTCCCGGCCACCCCAACAACCTAGTAACCAATTGAAATAGCGACAGACTGCGCCAGAACAACGTCCCATCCGAGTATGTGCGTCTTGTCGCAAGCAGATGACGCGCCCCAACTCCGGATCCGGGCAAGCGCTCCAGCGCTAACCGCCCACACGCCGGACGCCCTTCCGGGCCTGCCCCTCCTTCCTCCGCCGGGCAGAGGGACCACCAGTTCCGGCGTCACACATCCGGATACGCGCACCCGGTGCGCCCGCATTCATGCCTGGCCCGTCACGGCTCCCACGGGCCTTGCCACTTGCCGAAGCGCACGTTTCGGGCTAGGTGGTACGCCACATCACCATCCCAACACAGGTTCCCCCATGCACGACACCAACGATTCCCCGTCCGGCCGTCCGGAACGGGATGCCGCGTCCCAGCCGGAGCGCTTCGAACGTACCGAGCGCCCCGAACGGGCAGAACGTCCAGAACGGGCCGAACGCCCCGCCCGGCCAGACAGAGCCGACAGGCCCGACCGCTCCGACAGGGGCGACCGCTCCGACAGGGGCGACCGCCCCGACAGGCCCGACCGCCCGCCGCGCTCCGGCCAGGGGCGTCCCGCCTCCGGCCAGTCGCTGGTCGAGACCATCATGGAACTCGACCGAGACATCATCCGCCTGCTGTCCAAACGCGCCCGTCTTTTCCAGAAAGTGCGCGGCAGCCGCCGTCCCGGTGTGTCCTCCGCCCCCGCGCGCGACACCGTGGCCGAGAAGCAGCTGCGCGAGGCGTGGGAAAGCGCCGCCGCGCGCGTCAGCCGCGACCCGCGCTTCGTGCGCCAGCTGTTCGCCCTGCTGCAGGAAGTGGAAATGCAGGAACGCAGCCCCGAAGGCGAGGTGCGCCCCAGCTTCAACCTGGCCCCGCCGCGCCGCCCGGTCTCCATCAATATATATGGACCGCTGGCCGCCCGCCCCACCCGGCTGTGGGTGACGCTGGCCGCCGCCGCCGGTGCCGAGGCGGACATAGAGGGCGCCATGCTGGGCGACCACCTGATCGACGCCGTGAAGGCGCTGAACCAGGCGGGCGCGCACCTGTCGTGGGAAGGCGACAGCCTGGTGCGCAGCAAGGGCGGCGACGCCCTGGACTTCACCGACAAGGTCATCTACGCGGGCGACGATTCCCTCAATTTCCACCTGCTGGCCGCGCTGTCCCTGGGCGTGACCGGAAAGGTCAAGTTCACCGGCGGCCCGGCCCTGAAGATGGCCGACACTACCGCCCTGCGCCAGTTTCTGCCGCAGCTCGGCGCGCGCCTTGCCCCAGTGCTGCCGAAATCCTCCGGCCTGCCCGTGCGTCTGGAATGTTCCGGCGTGCTGCCCGACGAAGTGCGCATCCCGGCGGAACTGCCCGCCGACGCGCTGACCGCGCTGCTGCTGGCCGCTCCTTTCTGGAACGCCACCATCACCCTGCACTGTGCGGATCATCCGGCTGCGGCCGCCTGCATCGCCGAGGTGCTGCCCCTGCTCAGGACCTGCAAGGCCGACGCCGCCCCCCTGGGCGAAACCGGCGAGGCAGCCCTGTCGGTGCGCATCGCCCCCACTGCCAAGCTGCGGGTACCCAAGGCCCCGGCCATGGGCATCGACCCCCTGGTCTCCGCCGTGGTGCTGGCCATGCCCGCCTTCACCGGCGGCGAAGCCCGGCTTTCCGGCACCTGGGATGCCACGCAGCCCCATGCCGCAGCAGTGCTGGACATGCTGCGAGGCACAGGCCTTGTGGTCAGCGCCGACGCCAAGGGCGTGGCTGCAAAGCCCGCCATGAAGCCATCGGTGCAGGCCGCGCCCGCGCCCACCGCACCGCTGGATGCATCCGCCCTGCCCCTCGACTACGCCCCGCTGGCGCTGGCCCTGGCCGCCGCCACGGCCCGCGCGGCCAAGGTGGACGTGGTGCCCGCGCCGCTCCTGCCCGAAGGGCTGGACACCGTGACGGCGGAAAGCTTCACCGAACAGTTGGGCTTCGCCCTGACTACCGAGGCTGGCCAGCTGGTGCTGCGTGCCGTGGTGCCCGCCGGTTCCAAGGCCCCGGCCAATGGTTCGCCCTGGGCAAGCCCCACGGCGCCCTGGACGTTCGGGCTGGCGCTGGGCGCACTGCTGCGCCCCGGCCTGCACCTGTCCAACCCCGGCAACGTGACCGAGATGATGCCGGGGTTCTGGGCGCTGTACAACGGCCTGCCCTCGCCAGAAAATGCCCCGCGCAAGCCCAAGGAGCAGAAGGATGACGGCGCCAAGCCCACTCGACGACGCATCATTGCCGAATAGCATCCCCGAGCTGGAGGCCCAGATGGCCCAGCTTGAAGAGGAACGGCGCGCCTGCGAGGCCACCGTACGCCGCCTGTGCGAAACCGAGCGCCCCGACGAGGGCATCTGCTTCGCGCAGGAAATCCACCAGGCGCGCCAGCGCAAGCTGCAACTGGAAGTGCAGAGGGAACTGCGCCGCGTGCGCATCAACCGCCTGCGGCTGGACGCCAACTCCATGTTCTAGTTCATGACCTGTCGGGGGAGGCAACGCACGCCGCGTTGCCTCCCCCGCGTCGTTCGCGGTTCTCCGCCTGCTTCGCGCCGAACCGCCCGCTTCACCGATCAACCGCCGAGGTCAACACCATGTCGCTCATCTCCCAGCAGATTTCCGGGTACCTTGAACGTTCGTCGTGGATCCGCAAGATGTTCGAGGCGGGCATCGCCCTCAAGCAGCAGTACGGCGAAGAGGCCGTGTGCGATTTCAGCCTGGGCAACCCCGATCTGCCCGCCCCGCCCGCCGTGGCCCAGGCCCTGCGCGAGCTGGCCGACAACGCGGGCGAGCCGTTCACCTTCGGATACATGCCCAACGGCGGCTATCCGTGGGCGCGCGCCAAGCTGGCCGCGCACCTTTCACGGGAACAGGGCGTGGACCTTGCCGCCGATGACGTGGTGCTCACCTGCGGCGCGGCTGGCGGGCTGAACGCCTTCCTGCGCGCGGTACTGGAACCCGGCGACGAGATGCTGGCCGTGTCGCCGTTCTTCGTGGAGTACGGCTTCTACGTGGCCAACCACGGCGGCACCTTCCGCACCGTGCCGTCCAAACCGGACACCTTCGCGCTGGACGTGGCCGCCATAGAGGCCGCCATCGGGCCGAAAACGCGCGCGCTCATCGTCAACTCGCCCAACAACCCCACCGGGGTCATCTACAACCGGGCGGAACTGACCGAACTGGCAGCGGCGCTTGGCCGCGCATCGCAAAAGCACGGGCGGCCCATCTTCCTCATTTCTGACGAGCCGTACCGCTTCCTGTCCTATGACGGCGACGAGGTACCCTCGCTGCTGCCCCTGTACCCGCACGCGGTGGTGGTCAGTTCGTTCTCCAAGAACCTTTCGCTGGCGGGCGAGCGGCTGGGCTACATTGCCCTGTCGCCGCTGATGGAAGGGCGCGCCACGCTGATGGCCGCGCTGCTGCTGACCAACCGCATTCTCGGCTTCGTGAACCCGCCCGCCGTGGGCCAGCACCTGATGGCGAAAGCGCTCGGGTCGCAGGTGGACGCGGGCATCTACGCCCGCCGCCGCGACCTCATGGCGCGCATCCTGCGCGACGCGGGGTACGAATTCCAGATGCCCGCCGGGGCGTTCTACTTCTTCCCCAAGGCGCCGGGCGGCGACGACGTGAAGTTCGTCAACCGGCTGATGGAAGAGAAGGTGCTGGCCGTGCCCGGTTCCGGCTTCGGCGGGCCGGGGCATTTCCGGCTGACCTTCTGCGTGGGCGAGGATGTGATTGCCCGTTCGGAGGAAGGGTTCAGAAGGGCCATCAAGGGGTAGCGGCTGGTGCCGGGAAGAATCAGACAAGATCAGGATTAAGAGCAAGAGAAGAGAGGCCGTGCCCTGATGGGTGCGGCCTCTCGTTATTATTGTTGGCGGGTGGGGATGGGGTCGTGCGCAGTTGCACCCTACTTCTACGAAGACAGCCGTGCGCGGTTGGGGATACCCGGTTTCGTTATGTCTCCGACGGGGACGAAGAGGCTGTGCGCGGTTGCATCCGGATTCTACGAAGACAGTCGAGCTCTATTGACCACGCCCGATCTCGTTATGTCTCCGACGGGGACGAAGAGGCTGTGCGCGGTTGCATCCGGATTCTACGAAGACAGTCGAGCTCTATTGACCACGCCCGATCTCGTTATGTCTCCGACGGGGACGAAGAGGCTGTGCGCGGTTGCATCCGGATTCTACGAAGACAGTCGAGCTCTATTGACCACGCTCGATCTCGTTATGTCTCCGACGGGCAAGGGGCCGCAGAGCGGCGGCCCCTTGCATCCCCGCGCTCCAGGGGCTCCGCCCCTTGGAACCCCGAGCCTTCATGCGCGGCGTTCCTTCGGCGGCAGCTTCCCTGCGGCGCAGGGCGCCTTCGGGTGATCTGCCGCCGGGAACGCCAATGCGCGCAAAGCTCCCGGTGGCTGAACGATACTTGGGTGCCTTTATCAACGAGCATCCTGCACCGCATTCCTTTCGCCACCAGCTTCCCTTCGGCGCTGGGGCGCCTTCGGGCGATCTGGCGCCGGGAATGCGATGTGCGCGAATCTCTCGCTGCCACAACCACACTCGGGTGCCTTTACCTCCGCCCCCGTTGCGACGCATGTGCCGCCGCCAAAGCCCGGCGTCACACGCTTCTACGCACATCACGTCCGCCGTTGTCCAACCACCCCGCGCGCCGGGCAACTGCTGATTCCACATCAGCCTTAAACCTCTAATGCCTGACAATCGCTCCCAATCACTTGCGCCCGCCCACCATCCCTTGCAACCAAACACTAGCATTCGCAAGGATTGCGCCCGCAGCCGAAGATCACCGCCGGAGGCTTTGCAGCGTCGGAAACACTGGCGTCATGGGTACATCACAAACCAACCGACAGCACAGGCGCGACTCATTCTGTGGTCCAAAGCTGCGAGAGTTGAGTGCACATCGCATTCCCGTCGCCAGATCACCCGAAGGCGCCCCAGCGCCGAAGGGAAGCTGGCGGCGAAGGAATGCGGTGCAGGATGCCCGCAGCTAAAGGCACCCAAGCCTCGCCAAGCCTGCGGGAGTGCAGCGCGCATTGGCGTTCCCGGCGGCAGATCACCCGAAGGCGCCCTGCGCCGCAGGGAAGCTGCCGCCGAAGGAACGCCGCGCATGAAGGCTCGGGGTTCCAAGGGGCGGAGCCCCTGGAACGCGGGGGTGCAGGGGGCCGTCGTTTCACGGCCCCCTGCCCGCCGGAGGCATAACGAAATCGAGCGTTCCCAACAGCGCACGACGGCCTTCGTAGAAACCGCCACCAACCGCGCTCAACACTCCCCTCCTCCTCCAATCCCCTCCCCTCCTACCACACCTCAGCCTTGACTTCCCCCCCAAACCCATGTACCGATCCTCCTCTTACGATATTTGCCGGACGGGGTATTCATGTTCGATAGTCTCTCGGACAGGCTGACAGGAGTTTTCCGGAAATTCAGCGGCACGGGCCGCCTCGACGAAGCCAACATTCAGGATGGCCTTCGCGAGGTGCGTCTTGCGCTGCTAGAGGCCGACGTCAACTTCAAGGTCGTCCGCGACTTCATCGAGCGCGTACGCGAACGGTGCCTCGGCCAGGACGTGCTGAAAAGCCTCACCCCTGCCCAGCAGGTGGTGAAGATCGTCCATGACGAACTGGTCGAACTGCTGGGCGGCGGCACCACCCAGCTCGACCTGCGCGGCAGGCAGCCCTACGTCATCATGATGGTGGGCCTGCAAGGCTCGGGCAAGACGACATCGTCGGCCAAGCTGGCCAACCTGCTGCGCAAGCAGAAGATGCGCCCGTACCTGGCCCCCGCCGACGTGTACCGCCCGGCGGCCATCGACCAGTTGCACACGCTGGCCAAGCAGCTCGACATTCCGGCCTACCCCTCGGCCCCCGGCATGAACCCGGTGGACATCGCCGTGGCCGCCGTGGAAGACGCGCGCGAAAAGCAGTGCAACGTGGTCATCGTGGACACTGCGGGCCGCCTGCACATCGACGAAACCCTGATGCAGGAGCTGGTCTCCATCAAGGGCCGCGTCGAACCGCAAGAAATTCTGTTCGTGGCCGACGCCATGACCGGCCAGGACGCGGTGACGGTTGCCGAATCGTTCAACGCCGCGCTCGACATTTCCGGCGTCGTGCTCACCAAGATGGACGGCGATGCCCGCGGCGGCGCGGCCCTGTCCATCCGCGCGGTCACCGGCAAGCCGGTGAAGTTCGTGGGCATGGGCGAGAAGCTCTCGGATATCGAGGTCTTCCACCCCGACCGCGTGGCGGGCCGCATTCTCGGCATGGGCGACATGATGACGCTCATCGAGAAGGCGCAGTCCACCATCAAGGCCGAAGAGGCCGAGGAACTGGGCCGCAAGTTCCAGAAGGCGGAGTTCGACCTGGAGGACTTCCGCACCCAGATGCGCCGGCTGAAGAAGCTGGGCTCGCTGGAAGGCATCCTGAAGCTGATTCCCGGCATGGGCGCGTTGCGCGAAAAGCTGGGCGAGATGAACGTGCCGGAAAAGGAGATGGGCCGGGTAGAGGCCATCATCAATTCCATGACCATGAAGGAACGCCGCAACCCCAAGCTGCTGAACGGCAGCCGCCGCCAGCGCATCGCCATGGGGTCCGGCACCACCGTGCAGGACGTGAATCAGCTGATCAACAATTTCGAGCAGATGCGCGGAATGATGAAAAAGGTCATGGGCGGGGGCAAACCCGCGCCGGCCGGCAAGATGCCGCGCATGCCCAAGCTGCCCGGAATGGGCGGCATGGGCGGACTGGGTGGAATGGCCGGGCTGGGTGGCCTGGGGGGCCTTGGCGGCATGCCGGGCATGCCCGGCATGGGTGACGGCGAAGGCGCGCCCGGCGGTCCCAACCCCGTATCCAAGACCGCGCTCAAGAAAAAGAAGCAGCTGCGCAAGCAGCAACGCAACAAGAGCAAGAAGCGCTGAGGACGAAAAGTTGTCGGGTGGGAATTCTCGCCCACTTGCGCTTTTCCCGAGATACCATACTATACACAGACTAGTTGGAGACCAAATCATGTCCGTTAAGCTGAGACTCGCCCGCATGGGCAACAAGAAGCGTGCCTTCTACCGGATCGTCGCCGTCAACAGCGCTGCGCGCCGCGACGGTCGTCCCCTGGAATTCCTGGGCTTCTACAACCCCATGGTGAATCCTGCCGAAGTGAAGATCGACACCGCAAAGGTGCAGAAGTGGCTGGACCAGGGCGCCGAGCCCACCGACACCGTCCGTACCCTGCTCAAGAAGCAGGCCGGCTAGTGCGGCGCCGGTAACCCGGTATCCTGTCGCGGAGGCGCCTCGCCGGAAGCTGTAATCCTGCAGAACATCCTGTGGAGGTGGCCATGCTGAAAGATCTGGTCGAATACATCGCGAGATCCCTCGTCGACAAGCCGGAAGACGTGCATGTGACAGAGGTCGAGGGCGAACAGACGTCCGTTCTCGAACTGAAGGTAGCGAAGGAAGACCTCGGCAAGGTCATCGGCAAGCAGGGCCGCACGGCGCGTGCCATGCGCACCATTCTGGGAGCGGCTTCCACCAAGGCGCGCAAGCGTTCCGTGCTCGAAATCCTCGAGTAACCGGTGCGCCATGACCCGCCACGGCGTGGCGGGTTCGCGACAGCAGCCTATCATAACGACTAGCCCGGAAGCGCAAGCCGAAGGGCTCTTGTCGCTTGGGCGACCGGGTACGTGCGCGGCAGGAATGAAACCTGCGCCACGTCCCTCGCGCCTTACGCCTTCACCCTACAATCCACGCAGCGGGCGCACATGAGCGACGACACCTTCATCGAAATCGGCCTCGTCGGCAGGCCCCACGGCCTGCGCGGCGAAGTGGGCGTGGACTTCTGGGCCGACTCGCCCGACCTTCTGCGCGGCACCCTGTGGCTGCGCCCCGGACGCGGCGCGCCCCGCCCCCATACGGTGGCTGCCGTGCGGCGCCATCAGGGACGCCCGCTGGTGCTGTTCGAAGGCATAGCCGACCGCAGCGCGGCGGAAACCCTGCGCGGCATGCACGTGCTGGTGCCCAAGGACCGCCTGCCCGAACCCGGCGAGGACGAGGTGTACCTGCACGAACTGCTGGGCCTGCGCGTGCTGCTGCACGATACGGGCACGCTGCTCGGCACCCTTGACGACGTGCAGATGCCCGGGGGCCAGGAGGTGTGGTCCATCCGCACCGCCGACGGCAAGGAAGTGCTGCTGCCTGCCGTGGACGAATTCGTGGCGTCCATAGACCTGGATACGCGCGAGGTGCGCATCACCCCGCCGCCCGGGCTGCTGGAACTGTATCTGGAGACGCCGGACAAGTCCGATGCCCGCGCACCCGATGCGGATGCCGCCAGGCCGGATGGCCCGGACGAGGCGACCGGCGCATAGCGCCAGGCAACCGCCATGCACTTCACCCTGGTCACCCTGTTCCCGGAATTCTTCGACTCGCCCCTGTCCGCAGGGCTGATGGCCAAGGCACGCGAGTCGGGCACCGTGGACTTTTCCTTCCGCAACCCGCGCGACGCCACCACCGACCGCCACCGCACCGTGGACGACCGCCCCTACGGCGGCGGCCCCGGCATGGTCATGCTGCCGGAACCGCTGGCCACCACCCTGCGCGGCCTGCGTGAAGACGCCCCCAGGGGCCGCATCCTGATGATGGCCCCGCGCGGGCGCCGCTTTACCCAGCAGATGGCCCGCCAACTGGCCCTCGAAGAGCACGTGACCATCCTGTGCGGCCGCTACGAGGGCTTCGATGCGCGCATCGAGGAACTGTTCGACATCGAGCCGGTATGCGTGGGCGACTTCGTGCTCAACGGCGGCGAGACGGCGGCGCTGAACGTCATAGAGGCCGTGGCGCGGCTGGTGCCCGGCTTCATGGGCAAGGAAGAATCGGGCGAGGACGAGAGTTTTTCCGACGGCCTGCTGGAATACCCCCACTACACCCGTCCGGAAGTGTTCGAGGGACTGCCCGTGCCAGAGGTGCTGCGTTCCGGCGACCATGGCCGCATCGCCGCGTGGCGGCGCGAGCAGTCGCTGGCGGCCACCCTGCGCCTGCGGCCCGAACTTCTGCCAGAGGCCCCGCTGACAGAAACCGACATGACCTTCCTGCGGCACAAGGCCGCCGAAACCGTGGAACGGCCCGGCCGCAACCTGCATTGCGCCCTGGTGCACTACCCGGTGCTGAACAAGGAAAAAAAATCGGTGGCCGTGTCTTTGACAAACCTCGACATTCACGATATAGGCCGCTGTTCCTGCACGTATGGACTTGGCGGGTATTACATCGTAACCCCCATCGAGGACCAGCGGCGCCTGCTCGACGGCATTCTCCGGCACTGGACGGAGGGTCCGGGCCTGGCGGCAAACCCCGATCGGGGCGAGGCGCTCGGGCTGGTACGCGGCGCCGAAACGGTACAGGACGCGGTTGACGACATCACCCGCCGCACGGGCCAGCGCCCCCTGGTCATGGCAACCAGCGCGCGCGGCGCGGGCGACACGACCGTCGGCCAGGTGAGATCAATCCTTGCGGAACGCCCGGTGCTGCTGTTGTTCGGCACCGGTCACGGCTTGTCGCCGCATCTTGTGGCGGCGTGCGACGGCACCCTGCGGCCCGTCCGGTGGATGGACGGGTACAACCACCTTTCGGTGCGCACCGCCGCCGCCATCATCATGGACAGGATTCTCGGCGACTGCTATTAGGCGGAACCGACGAACCCACGATAGCGAAAAACTCCGGTCCAAGGGAGACACGATCATGAATATCATCAAGAAAATCGAAGGCGAACACCTGCGCCTCGACCTGCCCAAGTTCAAGTCCGGCGACACCATCAAGGTGCACCTGCGCATCGTGGAAGGTGAAAAGGAACGCATCCAGGTGTTCCAGGGCAACGTCATCCGCATCCACCGCGGCACTACCGGCGCCACGTTCACCGTGCGCAAGGTGTCCGACGGCGTGGGCGTGGAACGCGTGTTCCCCCTGCACTCTCCCTTCATCGACCGCGTGGAAATGGTAACGGAAGGCCGCGTGCGCCGCAGCCGCCTGTACTACCTGCGCGAACTCAAGGGCAAGGCCGCGCGCATCAAGCCCAAGAACCGCTTCTAGGCCAGACTGCTTCATGCAAGGGGGGTCCGGCACGCCGGTCCCCCCTTTTTTCGTTGGTGCGACAGGCATCCCATCGCCCCGATGGTATGTTGCGCACGCCCCGGCACCTCGGGCCGTGCAGCATCCGGCTCCGGTCGTGCACCTCGCATTCCGTTTCGGCCCGCTCCACCCGTCCCGTCACCCGCAGGAGGCCGCATGTCACCGCCCCCCCGCCGCGCCAGCGCTCCCCGCGCATCCTCCGTGCGCGGCACCCACGGCGCGTCCGGCATGCTTCAGGGCCTGCTGGCGGACATGGCTCCCCCCCACCCGGCAACGGCGTACATCGGTATAGACGAGGCCGGGCGCGGCTGCCTTGCCGGGCCGGTGGTGGCCGCCGCAGTCATCCTGCCCCCCCACGCCGACGCGGCCAGCCTGGCCGCCCTGCTGCCCGACCTTGCCGGGCTGACCGATTCCAAGAAGCTCACCGCCGCCAGACGAGAAGTCCTGGCCCCGCGCATCCGCCAGCACGCCGTGGCCTGGGGCCTTGGCGTGGTCTGGCCGCGCGACATCGAGCGCATCAACATATTGCAGGCCACCTTTCACGCCATGTGGCGCGCCGTGCGTGCCCTGCGCACCGGCCCCGCCGGGCGGGACGGCTCGGTCGCGCCCGGTTTCGATCCGGCTGCCCTGCCCGATGCGCCCCATTGGTCTGGCCTGCTCGATGTTCCGCTGATCATCGACGGCGACAAAACCATTCCCGCCGCCGTGTTCGCGGGCCTGCCGCCCTGTCCAAGCCGTCCAATCCGTCCGATCAGTCAGGCCAGTCCGACCAGCCCAATCCGTTCGGCCCGCGCCGTCCCAGCTGCAAGCCCATGCCCCGCGCCCGCGCAGCGTGCCGTGGTGGGGGGCGATGCGCTGGTCCCGGCCGTATCCGCCGCGTCCATCCTGGCCAAGACCTTCCGCGACCAGCTCATGACCGCCCTGGACCGCCGGTTTCCCGGCTATGGCCTGGCCGTGCACAAGGGCTACGGCACGGCGGAGCACATGGCGGCCATTGCCGATCTTGGTCCCTGCCCGCAGCACCGGGCCACCTTTCGCGGGGTGCGACCAGAGGCGCCGCAAACCCAGGGATCGTTGCTGTGACCCCGCGCCGCCCCCGGTCTCCTGCTGCGCCATCCGCCACGGCGTCCGCCAATGCAGCAATCGGGGCACGTGGCGAGGAAGCGGCGGCCCAACTGCTTGCCAAACGCGGCCTGCGGGTGCTGGCCCGCAACTGGCGGCACGGCGGCCTTGAACTGGACATTGTCTGCGACGACCGGGGCACGCTGGTTTTCGTGGAGGTAAAAACCCGCGCCGCCAGCGGCCCCGCCCGCCCCGACGAGGCGCTGACCCCGGCCAAGCGCGGCAAGCTGGTACGCGCCGCCCGGCAGTACCTGGCCGCCCACGACTGCTGGGACAGGCCGTGCCGTTTCGACCTCGTGTGCGTGGTGCACGACGGGGCAACCCTGACGCTGGAGCACTACCCCCATGCCTTCGACCTCACCGCGTCTCTGGGTGGTGGCGACACCGCTTGGCAACCCTGGTGACCTTTCGCCCCGCGCCCGCGACGTGCTGACCGAAGCCGCGCTGGTGCTGGCGGAAGACACCCGGCGCGCCGGGCAGCTGTTTGCCCGTTGCGGGCTGTCCGCCCAGCGGTTCATGAGCTTTCACGACCACAACGAGGAAGAGCGCCTGCCGCGCATCCTCGACGAACTGCGCGGCGGGGCGCACATCGCGCTCATTTCCGACGCGGGCATGCCGCTGATGGCCGACCCCGGCTTTCGGCTGGTGCGCGCCTGCCGGGCCGAAGGCATCGACGTTTCGGTGCTGCCTGGTCCATCGGCCCCGATCACCGCGCTGGCGGGCAGCGGCATCGCCCCGCAGCCGTTCACCTTTCTGGGATTTCCGCCGCGCAAGCGTTCTGACGTGGAAAAGCTGTTCGCGGAATATGCCACCGTGCGCACCACCCTGGTCTTTTTCGAACGCAAGGACAGGCTGGCCGATACGCTGGATGCCGCCCATGCCGCGTTGGGGCCGCGTGAGTGCTGTATCGCGCGGGAATTGACCAAGCCCCACGAGGAGTTTATCCTTCTACGGTTGGAAGACAGGGCGCAACTGACCCGCGAATTGCTTGGAGAAATAACGGTGGTCATTGGTCCTCCGGAATCCGTGACCGCCACCCCGAGCGCGGAAGTGCTGGCCCTGCTGGCCGACGAGGCCAAGGCCGCCCCCGACGAGAAGCCGCGTGAACTGGCCCGCCGGGTGCACGAGGCAACCCGGGGCTGGACGGTGAAGGATATCTACAAACTGTTGCAGGACAACAGGTAGGTCGCCCCCGGGGCAGCCGACGAGCCGCCCCGCGATACCCGACCTCGCCGAGCGGCCCGACCTCACAGACGGGTCCGACCGGCCCGGCTGGTCCGACCGACACGGCTGGTCCGACCGACACGGCCAACCCGGCGCCCCCCCGGCCCGGCTGATCCACTGCCCCACAACACGACAACGGCCTTGCCACGGTGCCCCATGCCCACGCCCGCCACCGCCATGCCCGACGCCAAGACCCTGCTGCTGTGCTTTCTGCGGTCGTATCTTGTCGGCGCGGCGTTCAACACGCGCGGGCACCAGAACATCGGCATCGTGTTCGCCATGGAGCCGGGGCTGGCCGCCATCTATCCGGACCCGCGCGCCCGGCGCGATGCGCGCAAGCGCTACCTGCGCCACTTCAACACCCATCCGTTCTGGGCGCCGCTGCTGGTCGGCACCTTTCTGTCGCTGGAAGCGCGCATCGCGCGCGGTACCTTTCCGGCAGAGGTGCTGCGCAACCTGAAGGACACCACCGTGTACACCCTGTCGGCCATCGGCGATTCGGTGTTCGGCGGCAGCATGCTGGTATTCTGGTCGCTGACCACCTGTGCGCTGGTGGTTTCCGGCAACAACGGGGCGGCCTTTCTGTGGAGCCTGATGCTGTTCGTCTCGTTGCAGGTGTTCAAGCTGTTCACCTTCGCGGCGGGCCTGCGCGAAGGACTCAAGGTGCTGCAACGGCTGAAGCAGTGGGACCTCATCAACTGGGGCGAAAAGCTGAAGCTGTGCAACGCCGTGGTGCTGGCGGGCCTGTTGTGGCTGATCTGGCCGCATCACCAGCATGTTCCGCGCTGGACGCTGTCCGCGTTGCTGCTCATGCTGGCCTCGTGGCTGATCGGCCGCTTTCATGTTTCGCGCATTTTTCTGGCTGTCTGCGCCACTGCGGCGGCCTTCGCCCTGCCGTGGGCGGATGACTGGATGCCTTTGCCCTGGGGCTTCTAGCCCACCGCCCGCATCACGAACCATACCGACGCCATAGCCGACAGGATACACGACGTGCAGGAACCCATCGAAGAGACGCAGGAAGGACTTACCGTGACGGTGTGCGTGGCCAACGACCAGGGCCTGCACGCCAGACCGGCCGCCCGCCTGGCCCAGGAAGCGCAGAAGTTCGGCGCGGAACTCTTTCTTGCCATGGACGGCATGGAAGTGGACGCCAAGAGCATTCTGGACATCCTTTCCCTGGCCGCCGCCAAGGGCACGTGCCTTACCCTGCGCGGCGTGGGCACCGATGCGCGCCACGCGCTGGAGCACCTTTCCGCCTTGTTCCGCAACCGCTTTCGCGAGGAGTAGCCGGTGGCGCGCGAGATTCTGCAAGGCATAGCCGTTTCGGCGGGCGTTTCCATCGGCAAGGCGTTCTTCACCAACCGCCGCCGCAGAAGCGCCTCGTTCGAAATCATTCCGCCCGGTGCGGCGGATTCGGAAGTGGCCCGCCTGGAGCAGGCCGCAAGCGACGTGCGCGACGACCTTGGCCGCGCCCGCGACAACGTGCCCGCAGAACTGCGCGACCACGCCGCGATCATCAATTCGCACATGATGATCTGCCAGGACCCCAAACTTATCCGCGCCGCCTCGCAGCGCATCCGCGACCACCACATTTGCGCCGAATGGGCACTGGACCAGACGGTGGACGCCATTGCCGCCGCGTTCTCGGCCATAGAGGACCCGTACATCCGCGAGCGGGTGCAGGACGTGCGCGCCGTTGCGGAACGCATCCAGACGCGCCTTGTGGGCCGCCACGCCGAACCGCTGCGCCCCCCGGACGAGCGCATCGTGCTCATGGCCCACGACTTGACCCCGGCAGACGCCATGGGCCTGCCCACGGTCAAGATCATGTCCTTTGCCACGGCGGAAGGCGGCAAGACCTCGCACACCGGCATTCTGGCGCGCAGCCTGCAAATCCCTGCCGTGGTCGGCGTCTCGTCGTTGGAAGAATCCATCACCGACGGTGACCTGGTCATCGTGGACGCCCTGCGCGGCCTCATCCTGGTGGACCCGGACGAGGCGGAACTGGCCGATTACACCGACCTCAAATATCAGTTCGAAAACTACCAGAAATCCATCCGCCGCCAGTCCACCCTGCCTGCGGAAACCCTGGACGGCTACCGCATCGACGTGCAGGCCAACATCGAACTGGTGGAGGAAGTGCCCCAGGTGCTGGACGGCGGCGCCGACGGCGTGGGCCTGTACCGCACCGAATACGCCTTTCTGAACCGCCGCACCTCGCCCACGGAAGAAGAACTGTACGACGAATATTCCCAGCTTGCCGGACTGCTTTCGCCCCGGCGGGTGGTGTTCCGCACGCTGGACGTGGGCGCGGACAAGATGCTGTCCGAGCAGACCCAGCTGGAAGAACCCAACCCGGCCCTGGGCCTGCGGGCCATCCGCTTCTGCCTGCGCCACCAGGAGGTGTTCCGGCGGCAGTTGCGGGCCATCCTGCGGGCCAGCGCGCACGGTTCCGCCTCGCTGCTGTTCCCCATGATCTCGGGACTGCACGAGCTGCGGCAGGCCAAGCACATCCTGAACGAGGTGCGCGCCGAACTGGACGCGGCGGGCCTGCCCTACGACCCGGACATGCCCGTGGGCATCATGGTGGAACTGCCCTCTGCCGTGCTGATTTCCGAGGCGCTGGCGCAGGAAGTGGACTTCTTCAGCATCGGCACCAACGACCTGATCCAGTATTCGCTGGGCATCGACCGGGGCAACAAACACGTCTCGTACCTGTACCAACCGCTGCACCCGGCCATCGTGCGGTCCATCAAGTATGTGGTGGATTCGGCCCACCGCATGGGCATTTCGGTGTGCGTGTGCGGCGAGGTGGCGTCCGACCCGTACTGCCTGCCCATACTGCTGGGCATGCAGATTGACGCCATATCCATTGCCCCGCAGGCCATACCGGGCATCAAGCACATCCTGCGGCGCACCAACATGGAAGAGTGCAAGGAACTCTTGCGCGACGTGCTGAGCGCGTCCACCGTCTCCACGATCAACCGCATGGTGAAGGAAACGATCTACAATCGGTTCCCGGAAGAGCTGACGTTCTTCTCGTCCATGCTGGACCAGGATGATTAGGGGCTGACGCCTTTCTCGCAGAGCGGGGCCGGATGGCGCATAGCTCCAATGCGCACGCACCTACGAAGACACGCCAGCCCGGTAGACCACGCCCGATTTCGTTATGCCTCCGGCGGGTTGGATTTAGGTTCAGCGCTGCTGCACCCGGCTTCTACGAAGACAGTCCAGCCCTGTTGAACACGCTCGATTTCGTTATGTCTCCGACGGGTTGGGTTTAGGTTCAGCGCTGCTGCACCCGGCTTCTACGAAGACAGTACAGCCCTGTTGAACACGCTCGATTTCGTTATGTCTCCGACGGGTTGGGTTTAGGTTCAGCGCTGCTGCACCCGGCTTCTACGAAGACAGT
>NZ_JBDXXH010000014.1 GCF_040373385.1 Nitratidesulfovibrio sp.
ACAAGGTGAACACCCAGGCCGACCTGGCCGACGCGCTGGACGCCGCCCGCAAGAGCCGTAAGCCCGCCGTCATCGAGATCATGACCGACGGCACCCGCCTGGCCCCGCCGTTCCGGCGCGACGCCCTGGCCCTGCCCACCCGGCACCTGCCCAAGTACGAACACCTGGACAAGCGGCACTTTCCCAAGTAGCCGCCAGGGCGTTCGCCGCGACGCCCGGCACCCTGCGTCGGGCGTCGCCTTGCATCAAGGCAGGGACAAGGACAGGCCCGCCCCCCATGGGGCGGGCCTGTTGCATTGCCGAAGCAAACAGGCAGGCTCGACCGATTACGTTCGCCCGTCGCGGGTGCGCACGGCCCGTACGCCGTACTTCTTCATCTTCTCGTACAATGTGGCCCGCGAAACACCCAGTGCAAATGCGGCCCTGGTGACATTGCCGCCCTGCTCGCGCAGGGCGTCTTCGATGATCGCCGCTTCGCTGTGGGCCAGGATGCCCGCAAGGCCGTTCCGGTCCTGCTGCGGCGGGCAGGCTGCGGCGGGGGCGGCTTGGGCCGGGCGAATTTCCGGGGGCAGGGCGCACACGTCGATGGCGTTGCCCTCGCGCATGGTGGCGGCATGCAGGATGGCGTTGTGCAATTGCCGGATGTTGCCAGGCCATTCGAACGATTGCAGTGCGGAAACCGCAGCGGGGGTGAAGGTTACGCCGTCGTGCCCCATGCGCGCAAGGAAGTGGTGTGCCAGGGGCAGGATGTCTTCCGCCCTGTCGCGCAGCGAGGGAATCTCTATGATGAAGGTATTGATGCGATAGTACAGGTCTTCACGGAACGAGCCGTCCTGGATCATGTCCTTGATGTTGCGGTTGGTGGCCGCAATGAGGCGAAAGTCCACGGGTTCTGCCGTCACCGCGCCCACCCGGCAGATGGTGCGGCTTTCCAGCACGCGAAGCAGCTTGGCCTGGGCCTGGATCGGCATGTCGCCGATTTCGTCAAGGAACAGGGTGCCACCGTCGGCCAATTCTATTTGCCCCATCTTTCCGCCGTGGTGGGCGCCGGAAAAGGCCCCACGCACGTACCCGAACAGCTCTGATTCAAAGAGATCCTTTGGGATGGCAGCGCAGTTGATGCTGACCAGCGGCCCGGCGTTGCGCGTGCTTTCGGCGTGCAGCGCATGGGCTGCCAGTTCCTTGCCCGTGCCGGTGGCGCCCAGGATGAGAACCGGTGCGTCCATGCGGGCATAGCTGCGCAGACGGTCCTTGAGTTGGCGCATGGATGCGCTGTCTCCCTGCAGGCTGGTGAGCGAATACTGGGCATGCAGGGTGGCGGCCATGCGCCGCTTGTACTGGCTGAGCTTGTGCCCCAGTTGCTCTATCTTGTTGGAAAGGCGTTTCAATTCGCTGGGATCGTTGAAAATGGCTTGCGAGATCATGCCGACCAACGATCCGGCGGCATCGCGCACGGGAATGCGGTTGACCACCAGCTTCTGGTCAGCCTTGGGACCGGGGATACTGCATAGGTCGCCCATCTCTGCCTTGCCGGTGGCCATCACTTCGGGCGCGCGCGACGAGGGAATGACCGTCGTGATGTTTTTGCCAATAATATCCTGTGGGCGCTTGCCCAGCAGTTCTGCGTAGGCCTTGTTGGCGAAACGGATCACATAGCTGGAGTCGCAATACAGAACGCCCATGGGCAAATGGTCGAATACCAAAGATGTCACTGCTTCGTTGACTATCGTGTCATGTGTTTTTGCCATGGGTAATCCTGTTTGTGGAGTGCTTTACATTGCGTGCCAGGAAGCACATGAACATGGATAGCTGCGAGTAGTCACTACTGTTTTTTGGGGCTTTTTTTTCGCTTCGCCACCAGTTGTTCGCACAAGCGTATGGCAAACCGGCGCTATTGCAAAAAACTGTCTGGAGATACGGACGGTTTTCCATGGTGCGGGCCCGAAAAGGCATTGGCTCGCGCCGCGCTTTTGCTGATAGTACTGCAAAGTTACACGATATTTTTGCTTTGTTCCAAAAATCTCAAGGCGCGGCATGTCGGTTGCAGCTTACTCGCCCAGAACGCGCCGCCCCTGGCCGGGGGGACGCACGTTGCGGAAAGGCATGAAGGATACGGTGCCATGCAAACAGGATGGACTGTATCGCATCGGTCATGGGCATGTGATGCACATGGTCGATGATGGTAAACCGTGTAGCACAAGGAGAGAATCCATGAAAAGAGCAGCCATGCTGGCAGTCGCGCTCCTCATGACGGTTGTTCTGGCGGCGCCCGCGCTGGCGGCCTACGACGGGCCGAAGATCAAGTTCCGCCTGGCACACACCACACCTCCGGGTAACCATATCACCCTTGCGTACCAGAAGTTCGCAGATTTGGTCGCGGAAAAGTCGGGCGGCAAGATCACCGTGCAGGTGTTCCCCAACGCCATTCTGGGCAGCGACCGTGTGCTGGTGGAGGGGGCGCAAAAGGGCACCCTGGAAATCGGCGTGAGCTCGACCCCGAACCTCGCCAACTTCTCCAAGCTGTACTCGGTGTTCGACCTGCCGTACATCACGTCGCCCAAGTTCCAGAAAAGCCTGTACGCCGCCATCGATCCGGGCGGTGCGCTGTACGACTACTTCCTGAAAGTGGCCAACGGCGTGGGCCTGCAACCCGTCATGTACGCGGAATACGGCTACCGCCACTTCGTTTCGGTGAAGCGCCCGCTGAACAAGGCCTCGGACCTTGCCGGGCTGAAGATGCGCACCACCGATTCGCCCGTGGAAGTGGGCGTGGCCAAGGCGCTGAACACCAATCCGTCGCCCATTGCCTGGGGCGAGGTGTACACAGCCCTGCAACAGGGCACCATCGACGCCGAAGGCAACACCTTTCCCCATCTGTTCGGCGCCAAGCACCATGAAGTGCTGAAGTACGCCATCACCTCGGCGCACAACTACTGCATGCAGGTCGCCATGGCCAACAAGGCGTGGTGGGACGCGCTGCCCGATGCCGCCAAGCAGGTCATCAACGAGGCCGCCCGCGAGGCCACCCAGTACCAGCGCGACGTGCTCTACCCCGAGAACGAAAAGGCCGCCCGCGAAGGTTTCGTCAAGGCGGGCATCACCATCCACGACGCCACGGACGCGGAAATCGACGAATTCCGGAAGCTGACCCGGCCAGTGTGGGACTCCGTCACCTTGCCGGCCGAACTGATCAAGCTCGTGCAGGACACGCAGAAGTAGCATTGCGTGCCCGGTCCGACGGGGGGAGGGGCGAGCCTCCCCCCCCATTCCCCTGCCTGCCCGCCACCTTCCGGAGATCATGCACATGCCTGAAAGAAACACCTTCTCCTGGGCCACCGCCAACGAGTGGCTGGAAAAGCCCTTCCTGGTCCTGGGGCTGATGGCCATGATCCTGGCCATCACCTACCAGACGGGCTTTCGCTATTCCATGGCCACGATCAACGAAATGCTCAACGACGCGGGCACGGTGGCCGTTCTTGCCCGGTTCGTCGACGTCGAGGGGTTGAAAGCGGGGCTGCAACGCATCATCGGTTGGTCGGTGTGGTCCGAGGAGCTTTCCCGCTATCTGTTCATCTGGATTTCGTATCTTGCCGTTCCCCTGGCCATCATGAAGCGCAGCAACATCCGCGTGGACGTGCTGTGCGCAAAGCTGCCGCAGCGTGCGCAGGACATGGCCTGGATCATGGTGGATGTGTGCACCCTCGTGCTGACGGGGGCGCTCTGCTACATGGGCTTCGGTCACGTGCAGATGCAGATCGCCATGCCCCAGACCACGCCCGCCATGGGGATCAAGTACTTCATTCCGTACCTGATCCTGCCGGTGGGTTTTTTCCTCATGACCCTGCGCACTGCACAGGATTTCTTGCGGCAGGCACGCACCATGCCCGCGCTGGACGTGGCGGGCGGGGTTGCCAGCGGCGTGCTGCTGTTCCTGCCGGTGCTGCTGTCCGACCAGTGGGGCGCGGTGTGGCTGCTGTTCGGCTATTTCGTGCTGTTTTTGCTGATCGGGGTGCCCATCGCCTTTTCGCTGGGGCTCGCCACCATCGCCACGGTGCTCGGGGCGGGCACGCTGCCACTGGAGTACCTGGCGCAGATCGCCTTCGTGTCCATCGACAGCTTTCCGATCCTGGCCATTCCGTTTTTCATCGCGGCCGGGGTGTTCATGGGGGCGGGCGGTCTTTCGCGCCGTCTGTTGGCCCTTGGCGATGAATTGGTGGGCGCCCTGCCCGGCGGCATGGCGCTGGCCACCATCGTGACGTGCATGTTCTTCGCCGCCATCAGCGGTTCCGGCCCGGCCACGGTGGCGGCCATCGGCAGCATCACCATCCCCGCCATGGTCGAACGCGGCTACGACAAGTTTTTCGCGGCCGCCGTGGTGGCGTCCGCTGGTTGCATCGGCGTGATGATTCCGCCGAGCAACCCCTTCGTCGTATATGGCGTGGCCGCGCAGGCTTCGGTGGGCAAGCTGTTCCTGGCGGGCATCGTGCCTGGTGTCCTGTGCGGGCTGGTCCTCATGGCGGTGGCCTACCACATCTCGCTGAAGAACGGCTGGCGCGGCGAGACGAGGCACCGTGACTTTCGGTCCGTGATGCAGGCCATGTGGGAAGCCAAGTGGGCGCTGCTGGTTCCGGTCATCGTGCTGGGCGGCATCTACGGCGGCATCATGACCCCCACCGAGGCGGCGGCGGTGTCCGCGCTGTACGGCATGATCGTGGGCCTGTTCATCTACCGCGAAATCACCTGGCGCAGGATGTGGGACTGCATGGTGGAATCGGCGCAGACGTCGTCCGTCATCATCGTGCTGATGGCCATGGCCACCCTGTTCGGCAACATCATGACCATCGAGCAGGTGCCAGAGCACATCGCCGCGCTGATCCTTGGCCTGACCGCGAACAAGATCGCCATCCTGCTGCTGATCAACGTGTTCCTGCTGTGGGTGGGTACCTTCATGGAGGCCCTTGCCGCCATCGTGATCATCACTCCCATCCTGCTGCCGTTGGTGACGCAGGTGGGCGTGGATCCCATTCACTTCGGGGTGGTCATGGTGGTGAACCTGGCCATCGGCTTCATCACGCCGCCAGTGGGGGTGAACCTGTTCGTGGCCAGCAGCATCAGCAAGGTCAGCATCGGCGATGTGGTGCGGGCGGCCTGGCCGTTTCTGGTGGCCATGATCGCGCTGCTCATGGCCATCACCTACATCCCGGCCATTTCGCTGTGCCTGCTGTAGGCGGGGGGTGCATGCGCACGATACTGCTGGACGAGGCGTTGCGCGCCACCATGGAGGCCGAACACCTTGCCCGTGCCGACGGTGGCCTGCCGGTCTGCCTGTGCGTGACCGACGGCAGCGGCGATCTGCTGGCCTTCGCCCGCATGGACGGGGCGCCGGAACGGCTGGTGCCCATCGTCATCGCCAAGGCGTACACGGCGGCGCGCATGCGCGCCACCACGGAAGGCTTCAGGAAACGGCTGCTCGACGGCGGCCTGACCCTGGCCGACTTCTGCGATCCGTTGCTGACCAGCCTGCCCGGCGGGGTACCCCTGCTGGCGGGGGATGGCCGGTGCGTGGGTGCGGTGGCCGTGAGTGGGCGTGCGCTCGCCGACGATGCGGCGCTGGCGGGGACGTATGCCCGCCTGCTGGAAGAACGGCTGGACCTGACACGGGGGGCGGGCTGAGGTCGGAGCCTGCGGGCATGACCTGTGAGACGTGCCCAGCGCCCACGCACGCAAACAAAGGCCGCCCCGGTGGGGCGGCCTTTTCGCGCAGTTGCCTTGCGTGGTGTCCGGACGTGTGCGGCTAGAGTATCTCCACCCCGTCCTCGGTGACCAGCACCATGTATTCCCAGCGGATGCCACCCCATTCGGGGTAGTACAGGCCGGGTTCCACGGTCACGATCATGCCGGGTTGCAGCACCGTTTCGTTGCGCGGGTTCAGGCTGGGCGGTTCGTGGGTTTCAAGGCCGATGCCGTGCCCCAGCGCGTGGGTGAACTGGGCGGCCACCCCTTCCGCCTCGAAGTGGGCGCGGGCGGCGCGGTAGGCGTCGGCCACGGGCAGGCCGGGGCGCATGATTTCCATGGCCTTGGCCTGTGCGGTCTTGGTCCGTTCCAGGGCGCGCAGGTAGTGGTCCGCCGGGGTGTCGCCCACCCAGAAGGTGCGGGTCTGGTCCGAGCAGTACAGGTCCAGCCGGGCACCCACGTCCACCAGGACGGGGCAGTTTTCGGTCAGCACGGCGTTGCCCGCGCGGTAGTGGGGCAGCGCGCCGTTGGTGCCCGCGCCCACGATGCACGGGAACGACAGGCCGCTGGCGCCGTTTTCGCGGAAGTATTTCTCGATGTCCCAGCCAATTTCCTTTTCGGTGCGGCCGGGCGCAAGGACGGAGGGCAGCCATTCCATCATCCGATGGTTCAGCGCGGCCGATCGGCGCATCAGCTCGATTTCCTCGGGCTCCTTGATGATGCGCAGCGCCTCGACCATGCCGTCGGCGCGTTCCAGCGCAAGGCCGGGCGAAAACTTGTCGAAGAAGGTCAGGGTGGTGGTCTTCGCCTCGAAGCCCACGGTGCCGCGCACCTTGTCCTTGATCAGGGTGTTCAGCTGCCCGGCGGCGTCGCCGGAATAGATGAACACGCGCTCTTCGGGCCACAGGCGGCGGGCCGCGTCAAGGTAGCGGGGGTCGGTGCACAGCCAGTCGTTGCCGTCGGCGGTGAGCAGCAGGTACCCGGCGCTCTCGTTCAGCTGCTCGTCGTGCAGTTCGAAGCCGGAAAGGTAGAACCGGTTGGCCGCGTAGCTGACCAGCAGGGCGGACAGGCCTTTTTCGCGCATGGCGGCGCGCAGGGTGTCGCGCCGCGCCTCGTAGCGTTGTGCATTCATGGTGGTCTCGAATCGGGTCGCCGGTCAGGCGGCCGCGTCACAGCTTGTAGGTGGTTTCCGCTTCGCCGAGCACCATGCGCCCGGCCCATTCCACGCCCTGCATGACCGAATGGTCCATGTTGGCGGCCTCGTATTTCCACCCGCCGAAGCGCCCGCGCGAGTATATGCCGTGCGCTTCCAGCCACGGCTGGATGCAGCGCAGGGCGGCGTCGCGCCCCAGGGTGGGCACCGGGTAACCGTAGTCCACGGCAATGGACCACCGCGACGCGATGCGCTCCCGCTCGTCCGGATGGAGCATGGAGGTGTTTACAAGCCCCTCCACGGTCTTGTCCATCAGGGTGTCCAACTGCTCGGGCTTGTGGTCCGACCACGATGTTTCGGCCATCAGGGCGCGCTGGTGGCCGGGCCGGGCCGCGTTGTTGGGCGAGTAGTTGTGGAAGTTGGTCAGGCGGTAGAAGGGCGCGTTGGATTCCGGAAAGTACATCCAGCAGGTGTCGTCATCCCGCATGCCGTCAACGCCAACCCCGGCCACGTACACCCCGTTGCGGGCCAGTTGCCCGGCGGCGGCGCGCAGCTCGTCGCCCGCCATGGCGGCGGCGGGGCTCGCGCCGATCTGGTCGCGGATCAGGATATCCAGCGGCCCGGTGGTCAGCAGCTTGTCGTAGGTGATGGTCTGTCCGTCGGCGGTGTGCACGGCACGGGCGGCGGGGTCCACAGACGCCACGGGGGTGTTCAGGCGCACCTTGTCGGCCAGGCGCGCGGCCAGCCGGGTGAAAATTTCGCCGGTGCCGCCGTGCAGCGGAAAGCGGAACAGGTTGTTGGGGCCCCAGCTCACGTTGTCCTGTTGCAGCACCAGGTTGCGCAGCACCATTTCAAGGTCGATGACGCTGACCCGCTCACCGATCCACTGATAGCTCATCAACTCGGCGGGGGTGGCCCACACCTTGAAGTTGTAGGGCCGCATGAAATGTCTGGCGATGCCCGCACCGAAGACATATTCGAACCATTCCGCGAAGTTGGTGGGCGCTTCTTCGCGCCGGTGGCCGGGCAGCAGGGCCTGCACGCATTCCCACTGCATGTCCGGCGGCAGGTGGCGGATGTTGTTCTGGAAGGGGTAGGGCACCCAGCGTTCGGCAATGCGCACCCGCGCAATGCGCATGTGCTCCAGATACTGGCCGTCCAGCAGGCTTTCCACCAGTCGGTCGAAGTAGGTGTAGTGCGAGAACACCACATGCCCGCCGATGTCCCAGGTGAACCCCGCCGCATCGCGGAAGCTGGCTGCCAGCCCCCCCGCGTAGGGGTTGCGCTCCAGCACCAGCACGGAGTGTTCGCCAAGCTCCGCCAGCCGGTGGGCCGCGCCAAGGCCGGTGGGGCCTGCGCCGATGATCAGGTATTTGACGTGCATGCAGTGTCCTGCGGGGTGCGCGCGATGCGTCCGCGCGGTTGCCGTATGCCCCGATGGGGCGTGATGGTCGTGGTGGGATGGCCCAACATGCCCAATGTGTCCAGCCGGGGCAGCCGGGTCAGGTGTGCCGATGTGCCCGCCCGGTCAATCGTGCCTGACGGCCCCTGCGCGGGCAAGCCCGGCCGTCAGGCCCCCGTGCGCGTGCCCAGGGCCGCCAGCTTGCGCAGCAGGTCGCGTTCCAGTGCCTCGAACTCGCGGCGGCGCATGGCCAGCACCTCGGCCGCGTCGAACATGCCCGAAAGCTTGTAGCGGTTGCCAAGGCCGTTGCCGAACTGCGCCGCGCCCATGCGCACGGCCTTGCCGCTGCGTTTCATGTGGCGCACGGGCAGAAAACCGGTGTAGCAGGCCATGCGCCCGGCGCGGGCCCGGCGCAGGTCGTGTTCCAGGTCGTCGTACTGCGAGGGCGACAGCGAAAGGGAAAATCCCCCGGCCTCCAGCAGGTCGGCGGTGCGGAACATGTGGCAGCATCCGGTCACCGAGATGCAGGGCCGCAGGTAGTCGAACCGACCCATGTCCGTGACCTGGGCGTGCAGGTCGCTGACGGAAAAGGGCAGTGCATGTGCACGGGCCGGGGAAAAGGCCACCTCCGGCGACAGGGTGTCGCGTTGCGGTTCGCCGGTGGTGTTGCCTGCATTGTTGCCCGTAGCGTTGCCTGACGGGGGCGGGGTGTCGTCGGCGAAGGCGGCAAGATCCGCCGGGGTGCCTTCCGGTGCGCGAAAGTGCGCGGTCAGGTGCAGGTCGGCGGACTGGACAACATACGGGGCATGCCAGTCCAGGGTGCGCCCGCCCCAGGCGGCGGCATCCGGCTGGCGGCGCACCGCCCCGGCCAGGCGGCGCAGCCAGTCGGCGGGCACGGCGGCGTCGTCGTCCAGATAGGCGGCAAAGTCGCAGGCGGCCACCTCGGGCAGGTGCATCAGCCAGTTGCGCGCGGCGGCGGCCCCCACGTTGACCGGCAGGTGCACGGCGGTGCAGCGGTCCGCGCCGAACCGGTCGGCCCAGGTGCGCACCACGTCGCCGGTGCCGTCTGTGGAGCCATTGTCCAGCAGGGCAATACGGGCCATGTCCGGCAGGCCGGGTGCCAGGTGAGTGAGGGCGGTGTCCAGTTCCTGCGCCTTGTTCCACGAATAGAGCAGCACGGCGGTGGACCCGGCGGGTACGGCATCCGGGGTATCCACGCCGCGCCAGACGTCGTGGGCGCGCAGGGCGAGGTTGACGTGCCAGGGCCGGGCGGACAGCACCGCGTCCCACAGGGGCAAGGCGGCGGGGGCATCGCCCAGGCGGACCAGGCAGTGGGCGGCATGTTCCACCGGGGCCAGCCAGCAGCCACTGCCCGGTGCGGCGGTGCCCGACCGATCAGATGCAGTGGGTGCGGACGCAGGCAGGCCGGACACGGCCAGTGCGGCATCGCGAAAATGGGCCAGTGCGGCGTCATGGTGGCGGGCGGCGGTGGCCCCGCCATCAGCAAGCCCCACACAGGATGAGGCGCGGTTGGCCGCCAGGCAGCCGTGAAGATGGTCGAAAAGCGGGGCGAGGGGAGATGCGCCAGACGTGCCGGGTCCGCCAGACAGGGCAGATCCGCCAGACGGGGCAAGCCGGGCTGCGGCCCGGTGCAGGTGCCCGTCCAGCCAGTCCAGGTCGCCGGATAGTTCGCCCACGGCTACGGCCTGCTGCACCCAGAACAGGTTGTCCGGGTCGCGTTCGCGTTCGGCGTCCACATGGCGTTGCAGGCGCACCCAGTCGGCCTGGGCGGCCAGCCGTTCGTAGCGGGCAAGGTCCGCCGGGCGGCGCCAGGCCCCGTGCACGGCGGCCAGCAGCGCGGCCAGCGCGGGATGCAGCCAAGGCAAACGTTGATGCAGCAGCAGCACCTGCCCGGCCAACTGGCCGTTGCAGGGGTCGTCTTCCCACGCGGCCAGCAGCAGTTCGCGACCAGTGCGCAGCAGGTCGTCACGCCCTGCGGGGGCAGTGGTGTTGGCGGGCGAAGCGGCGGGGGATTGCGAGCGGGTGATGGCATCGGCCGCGCAACGCAGCCGGTGGACGGACCCCACGCTGCCATGCGTCAGGCGAATGCGCAGCCACAGCGGCAGGCGCTGCCAGGCAAGGGCAAGGGAGGCGTGCGGCATGGCGTCGTCCCTGTAGGTAGTCCGTCGAGGGCCGATACCCCCGTCAGGGTCGCGAACGAAGGGCGCGGGACGGGATCAGTCGGCGCAGTTCACGCAACGGCTGGCTTCCGGCATGGCCATCAGCCGGGCCAGCGGGATGGGCTCGCCACATTCCACGCAGAAGCCGAAGTCGGGGTCGTCCTCGTCGATGCGCTTCAGGGCGTATTCCAGGCCAACCTGGCGATTGCGCAACTGGGCCAGGGCGGCCTCGTTGACACTCTTGTTCTGGATGGCGTCCATGCGCGAGACTTCGTCCATGCCGTCCGCGCCGGGGGGAACAGGCTTGGTCAGTTCCTTCAGGGCCTCGATGTCCTGCGCGATGCGGGCGAGATCGGCGACGATCCGTTCGCGGAGTTTTTGTCTGTCGTTGGGCGTCATCGTGGTGCTCTCTTCCGGGGCGAGCGGGAAGGGCGGTGGTTGCTTGTTTCGTCGCGGCGCGTCCTCCCGCGCGATGCGCGGCACAAGACGCGGCGACGCCGGGCGAAACGCCGCAGGAAACCACCGTGGGGCGGACCGGCGCACGCCGACCAGCCGACACGGTTCAGGCGCCACCGTGGGGCGGCGTCATGGGTTGCCGGAGCTTCGTCCGCATGGATCCCGGACGAGATTTCAGCCCTACCCCATTTGCCCGCGCTTTCCAACCCCTTGACGCATGACGGGCCACGGATGGCCGAGGAATGTTTGCCGCGCGGTAGCCGCGCGCGGATGGAGCGGGGTGGCGGGCGCATGGCCGCGTTGAGCGGGCGGCGGCTTCCTGCTATGGCTGGGCATCGACACGGGAGGCGGATGTGCACACGGCGGCCACCATCGCGGAATTTCTCGGGCGCATGGCCCGGCAGGGGTATGGAACCGGGACGGGGGCCATGCCCGGTGGCCTGCCCGGCCCCGCGCAGACCGCCCCCGGCGAGGCGGACGCGGCCACGCCCCATGCCTGGGCCGCCGCGCTGGGCGTGCCCGTGTCCGTATCTGGGCTCGAATCCGCGTCCGAACCCATAGCGGCAGCGGACGTCTCCTTCCTGGCCGCCGGGGAGTATCACGAAAACTGGCTGGTGCGCGCCCCGGCGGGGCCGGTGGTGCTGCGCGTCAACCGGGGAGGCGCTGCGGGCAGCCAACTGGGACTGGCCGACCAGATTTCCTACGAGTACCGGGTGCTGCATGCCCTGGCCGGGTGCGGGGCCACCCCCCGTCCGCTGGCCCTGGCCCCCTGTCCCTTGCCCGCCCGTGCGGTGGGGGGCGACGGGAATCCGCCCGGCGCCCCGCCGCCGGGTGACGCTCCAGCGCCCCTGTGCGGCGGCGCCCTGCTGATGCAGTGGCTGCCGGGCCGCCCGCTGGACTACCGCACCGATGCCCGCCATGCCGCGCGGGTGTTCGCCGCCGTGCACGCGGCCCCGGTGCCCCCGGCGGTGGAACTGCCCCCGCCCGGTCCGGTGCCGCATGTGCTGCCACGTGGCGTGCTGGCCGCGCAACCGGACCCGGTGGCGGCCATCGTGGCCGAAAGCTCGGTCCTGCTTGACCGGCACGCCCGCCATCCGCTGGCCCCGCGCATGGATGCCGCGCGGCAGGCGCTGTTGGCCTACCGCGACCGGGTGGCCCGGCTGGCCGGGGATACCCGCCATCTGTTTGCACGGGAAGCCCCGGTCATCGCCAATACCGAGGTCAACTCCGGCAACTTCCTGGTGCCCGGCGACGCGGAGACGGCACCGTGCGGTCGCGCGGGGTTCGCCGCGCCCTGCGGTGCATGGCTGGTGGACTGGGAAAAGGCGGTGGTCACCACCCGGTATCAGGACCTGGGCCACTTTCTGGCGGCCACCACCACCCTGTGGAAGACCGATTTCACCTTTGACGCGGCCTCGCGCGCGGCCTTTCTGGATGACTACCGGGCGGCGCTGCGCGATGCGGGCCAACCCGCGCCGGGCGCCGAGGAATGCGCGACGAAGGCCGACGTCATGGTGCGCGCCGTGCTGCTGCGCGGCCTGTCGTGGTGCCTGATGGCCTGGCACGAATACGCGGGCGGCGGGCGCGCGCTGGCCCATGCCGACACCTTTCGGACCATTGAACGCTATCTGGGGAACATCGCATGGTTCTTGCGGTAGAGGGGCTGTGCGCCTCGTACGGAGAGGGCGACGCCGCGCCCGGCAGCGCGGGGCTGGTGGCCGCCGCCGTGGGCCGGGCAGTGGCCTTTGCCGCCGGGCGGCGGGGAGAACGCACGCCGTCGCCGCCATCCGTCCATCGGGCCGTGGGCGGCGGACGTTGCGCGTCGGGAGAAGCGGTGTTCAGCGGGGTCACCTTCCATCTGGCCCAGGGCGAGATGGCCTGCCTTGTCGGCCCTTCCGGCGTGGGCAAGACCACCCTGCTGCGGGTGCTGGCCGGGCTGCATCCGTACGATGCGGGCAGGTTCACCGTCACCCCGCCCGCCGGGCACGACGACGCGGTGATCCTGGTATTCCAGGACTATCTGCTGTTCCCGCACCTGACCGTGCACGACAATGTGGCCTTCGGCCTGCGCGCGCGCGGCCTGGGCCGCCGCCAGCGCATGGCGCGGGCCGGGGACATGCTGGCAGACTTCGCCATCGGCGATCTGGCCCACCGCTATCCGGCCCACCTTTCCGCCGGGCAGCGCCAGCGGGTGGCCCTGGCGCGCGCGCTGGTGTGCAACCCGGCCCTGCTGCTGCTGGACGAGCCCTTCGCCAACCTGGACCGCACCCTGCGCCTGGAAATGGCCGCCTATGTGCGCGATACGGTGCGCCGCTACGGGGTGACTACCCTCAGCGTCACCCACGACCTGGAAGAGGCGTTCGCCGTGTCCGACCGCATCGGGGTGATGCTGCACGGGCGGCTGGCCCAGTTCGGCACCCCGGCGGAACTGTACGGCCGGCCCGTATCGCTTGATGTGGCGCGCTTCATGGGGCCGGTCAACGTGCTGGATGGTCCGGCGTGCACGGCCTTCGGCCTGCCCCTGCCGGGCGGCTGCCTGTGCGGTGGCGGCGACGACTGTGCGCCGCTGGCCCTGCGGCCCGAAGGACTGACCGCCATCCCCGATCCGGTCGGGGCCGCCGTTGTCACGCGGGCCGTGTTCACTGGGCAGGTCACCCGGCTGACCCTGACCCCGGCCCGTGCGGAGGGTGTGCCCCTGCCCGGCGTGCCGGTACTGGTGGTGCACACCCTGCGCACGGACATGCCGACGGGGACGCGGGTGCGTGTGGAACTGGCGTAGCATGCCCGGCCTGCCGCATCACGCTGTTTCGGCCACTGTTGCCGCGTTGCCATGCCCGGTGAGGCAGTGCCGCGCCAACTGTCCCGGATGGGGTGCCGCCACCCTCAGTCCTTTTCCGCACCGCAACGGATCAACGGCCACGGCACGCGCACCGCGTATCGCGCGGTTCGGCTCCGGCTGCCCGGTGCGCCATGGGGCAGCGCTACACTTTCGTCGCATTGCCGGAATTGTTGCGATGGGCTATGTCCCATGCATGATGGCCCACCCTACGGACGAAACACTGCTCACGTCACATGCCGACGCCAGCCCCGCCGCTGCTGTCGCGTCTGCCCGCGTGCCGGGCGCGGAGGCATGCCGACGCACGGTGTCGCTGGTGGTGCCCGTGCTGAACGAGGAGGACGCCGTCCCCCTTTTCCTTTCCACGGTGCGGAAAATCGTGGACCGCGAACCCTACGACTTCGAATTCGTCTTTGTGAACGACGGCAGCAGCGACCGCACCGTGGATGTACTGTTGGCCGAGCACGCCCGCGACCCCCGCGTGAAGCTGGTGGACCTTTCGCGCAATTTCGGCAAGGAACTGGCCCTGGCCGCCGGGTTGCAGGCCGCGTGCGGCGATGCCGTGGTGCCCATGGACGTGGATCTGCAAGACCCGCCGGAGGTGCTGCCCGACTTTCTGCGCGCCTGGGAGGAAGGGGCCGAGGTGGTGGTGGGCGTGCGCCGCGCCCGCGCCAGCGACACCGTTGGCAAGCGGGTCAGCGCGCGGCTGTTCTACCGGCTGTTCAACCGCGTGAGCGGCAACCCCATCGTGCCCGACGCGGGCGACTACCGCCTGCTTTCGCGCCCGGCGGTGGACGCCCTGAATGCGCTGCCCGAGCGGGTGCGCTTCACCAAGGGGCTGTACACCTGGGTGGGTTTCCGGCAGGTGGCCGTGCACTTCGACCGTGCCCCGCGTTCGGTGGGCATGGGCAAGTGGAAGCCGTGGAAACTGTGGAATTTCGCCATCGACGGCATCACCGGGTTCAGCACGCTGCCCCTGCGCATGTGGAGCTACCTGGGCATGGTGGTGGCCCTGGCCGGCTTTGCGTATGCGGCGCTCATCGCCGGGCGTACCCTGCTGTCCGGAGTGCAGGTGCCGGGCTATGCCTCGTACATGGTCACCGTGCTGACGCTGGGCGGACTGGTCATGGTCTCGCTGGGGATCATCGGCGAGTACCTGGGCCGGGTGTATGAAGAGGTCAAGCGCCGCCCGCAGTACGTGGTGCGGCAGCGGGTGGGCTTTGACGGGAAGGATGCCGCCAACGGCGTCACGCCCGGTGGGGTGCCCTGCGGCGGAAAGGGCGGCACTGGCACCGCCGCCGCATATTGCCCCTGCTGTGGCGCGCGGTTGGCGGGGCAGTCCTCTCCGGCATCGCCGTCAGCCTGTCAGGCCTCCCGCCGGGGCATTTCCCGCGCCTGCCCCGGCGACGATTCCGGTGGCGATTCCGGCCCGCATCCCGCCTGATGCCGCGCACCCCCATGGAACAGCCTTCCCTTCCCCAGCCATCCGGCCCGGCCCAGCCATCCGGCCCGGCCCAGGTGCCGGGTGCGGAACCCGCCATCATCGCGCCGGGGCACCCGGCGCCGAAAGCCGCCATCACCCGGCAGGCCTTCCTGTACCTTCAGGCCTCGGTCATCGGCACGCTGGCCAATTTCGTGTCGCGCTTCGCGTGGTCGGAACTGGTGGGCTTCGAGGCGGGGGTGCTGCTGGCCACGTACACCGGCATGGTCATCGTGTTCCTGCTGTCGTACCGCCGGGCCTTCGGCGTGCAGCGCCCGGATGCGGCCATGTGCCTGCGCTTCGTGCTGGTGGCCCACGTGGGCATGGCCGTGGTGTGGGTGGTGTCCGTGGCTGCGCTGCGGGTGGTGGAGGCGTTGGTGGTGCTGCTGCCGGGGTGGCCCGTGCCCCCGGATGGTGGCGTGGGCGGAGCGGCAGGCGGCATGGGCCCGGCCCTGCATGCTGCGGACGCATGGCGCGCCGTGCTGCCGCAAGGGGCGGGCGCGCTGCTTGCCCCGGTCATGGGCCGTGCGCTGGAAGGCGGCTGCCACGCGGCGGGCATCGTGGCCGGGTTCGTGGTCAATTTCGCGGGGCACAAGCTGTACAGTTTTCGGCGGCGGGGCAGTGCTGGTGCGGCTGGAGCGCGCGCCGATGCGTTCGCCGGGGATGCGGGAACGGGTGCGGCGGACGCATCCGGTTCAACGTGCAATCCGGGGCATGGGGTGACGCGAGCATGCATCGCCCCCGCCCGGCTGGCGAACGTTTTGGCCGTGGCCGTGCCCGTGCTCTACGTGGTGGCCTACGCGCCCCACGGCATGGACACCAGCGACTTCGGCTTCTTCTACGGGCATGCCTGGCGCGTCCTGCTGGGCGAGGTGCCCTACCGCGATTTCTTCTACGTCAAACCTCCGTTGTCATTGTACTGGCATGCCGTGTGGCTGTGGCTGACGCCGGAGCGGGTCACCGTGCTGGCGGGCAAGGCCGGGTTCTACGTGGAAATGCTGGCAGCCTCGTGGCTGGGCGCGCTGTATCTTGCCCGCGCGGTGGACCTGCGTCGCCTGGGCGTGCCCCTGCCGCTGCTGGCCACGCTGGGGTTCGTGTGGTCGGTGCATTCCTTTCCGCCCATGCCGTGGCACACGGTGGATGGAGTGCTGTTCGGCGCCGGGGCGCTGTACGCCGTGGTGGCCGGGCACCCGCTGCTGGCCGGGGTGCTGGCCGCAGCCAGCGCGCTGACCAAGCAGTCGTATGCGCTGATGCCGCTGGGGGTGGCCGTGGCCGCGTTGGTGGCCGGTCGCGGGGGGGCGTGCCTGCAAGGCGGAATGGGGCCGTACGCGCGGCTGCGCGGGCTGCACTGGCGCGGTGCCGGGCTGGCGGTGTCGGGTACGGCTGCGGCATTCGTCCTGTTTGCCGGGCTGCTGCATGCAGCCGGGGCGTGGGATGCCTTCCGGGCCATGACCGCCGGATTGAGCGGCCAGGTCGGGCCGGGCGAGGCGTTGCAGGCGGGCATCGTGCTGTACCTGACGCAGGAATTGCACCTGCCAGCGCTGGCCCTGCTGCTGTGGGGCGCGTGGGCCGTGCTGGACGGCAGGCCGCGCGGTGGCGTGCAGCCGCTGGTGCTGTACGTGCTGCTGCTGGCGGGGGATTACCTGTACACGGTGGCGGCCACCCGTACCTGGATCGGCTACGGGGCAGACTGGCCGCTGTTTCTGGTGACCGTGGGCGCGGCCTGCGTGCTGTTTGGCGGTGACCTGCTGGGGCGCCGTGCCGTGGGAGCCGGGGCGGATGTTGCTCCGGCAGCGGGCGGAAGGGCGGCGAAGGGTGCGCCCCCCGTTGCGGTGCGGCCTGATACGGGGTCGCCTGACGCGACGGCCTCTGGCGCACCACCCGAGGTCGATACGTCTTTTTCCGCCGTATCCCCGACGGGCCGTGCTGCCGTGCTGCTGGGCGCGGCCCTGCTGCTGGCGTGGTCCACGGGCATCAGCTGGGGCTACAAGACCCCGGCCTTCTTCGCCGCCCCCTTGTGGTTGGCGGCCATGCTGGTGCACGCGCGCCTGGGTGGCCGGGCGGCCACGCTGGGGTGGGTGGCCCTGGCCTGCGGGCTGGTCATGTTCCGGGCCGGGTACCAGTACCCGTACATGTTCCCGCAACGCCCCCTTTCGCGTGCCGAACTGGTGCACGATGCGGGCGCGGTGTTCCCGCGCCTGACCGGGGTGAAGGTGGACGACGTTCTGCTGGGCACCCTGCGCGACCTGCGCGACCTGCGCGCGCGATACGGGGCCAACTACAAGACATTGCCCGGTTTTCCGCTGGCGTACCTGCTGACCGGCGACCGCCCCGCACTGTCTGCCGAATGGTTGCAGGACGGCGAGATCAATGGCCGGGTGGACGAGGTGTACGGCCAGTTGGTGGACCGTGACGTGGTGGTGTTCATGGAGCGCGACCAGATGGACACCGTGTCCCCGGACGGGTACGCGCGCACCCGCTATTCCGTGCCCGCGCGGGTGCGGCGGGAATGGCGCATGGTGGACGAGACGGAGCATTTCGTGGTGTTCCGGCGTCCGTAGGGTGCCCGCCGGGCTGCCTGCGGGCGGCGCGCGGCTTTCGGGGGCAGCGGGGGCGGGGCATGGTGCGGAGAATGAGGCTGCCGGAGAGGGGCCAGGGGCGGCCCGGCGCATGCGCTACCGGTACGGCGCGAAGCGCAGGTCCGTGGTCAGTTGGTCGATGAGCTTGCGGTGCCCGGCGGGAAAGGTGAAGCGCGGCAGGTCGGCGAAGTGCACCCAGCGGTACTCGGTGGCCGCGCCCAGAACCGGCGGCACGGGCGGTTCCTCGGGCACATCCCCGTCCAGCGCGCACAGGTAGCAGTGCAGGGTAACCCGGTAGGTGGTGTACCCGTGGCGGATTACCGCCAGCTTGTCACGTACCGCAATGCGGAAGGCGGTTTCCTCGGCGTATTCGCGCACGATGGTCGCGTCCGGAACTTCGTCCTTCTCCACGCAGCCGCCGGGAAATTCCCAGAATCCCGCCCACACGCCCTCATCGGGCCGCTTCTGGATGAAGATGCGATTGCCGTGCACCAGCACGCCGGTGGCTACGTCCAGCGGGGTGATGGGCTGCTTGCGCCCCGGCACGGGCCGCTCGTGCGGAATGCCCAGGCGCAGGCTTTCGCACAGGCCGGACAGCGGGCATGAAGCGCATTGCGGTTTCTTGCGGCAGACCAGCGCGCCCAGTTCCATGAGCGCCTGGTTGAAGTCGCGGGCGCGCCCCGTGGGCAGCAGCGCGGCGGCCAGCGCCCGGATGCGTGCGGCGGCGGGCTGGGCGCGCACGGGGGTGTCGATGTCGAACACCCGCGACAGCACCCGTTCCACGTTGGCGTCGATGCAGGTCACGTCGCGGTTGAAGGCGATGCCCGCGATGGCACCCGCCGTGTACGGGCCGATGCCCGGCAGCGCCCGGATGGCATCCGGGTCGTCGGGCAGTTCGCCGCCGTGCCGCTCCACCAGGGCTTTTGCCGCCTTGTGCAGATTGCGCACCCGCGAATAGTAGCCCAGCCCCTCCCATGCCTTGAGCAGTTCGTCCTCGCTGGCGGCGGCCACGCTGGCCGCGTCGGGGAATTGGGTCATCCAGCGCAGGAAGTAATCCACACCCCGGTCCATCTGCGTCTGTTGCAGCATTACCTCGGATATCCACACCGAATACGGCTCGTAGCCGAACCGCCACGGCAGCGGGCGCTTGTGCACGGCAAACCAGTCCAGCAGGGCCTGGGCAAAGGCTTCCGCAAAGGCGGCGGTGGGCAGTTCGCGGGGCTGGCCGGTATCGGCGGGGGCAGCGGGGCGGTTGCGGGGGGCCGTGGGGGCGGGTGCGGCGTCGGGCGGGGACTGGTGCGGTTGGGCATCCGGCTGATTGTCCGGCAGGCCGGGGGCGGCGCTGGCGCATGCGGAATGGGGGAAGGTGTCGCGGGCGGGCATGGGCGTGGATGTACCGCACCCACGGCGCGGCTGGCAAGGCGCGGAGACGCACGGGGTGTCGTGCGGAGGGCTTGCCCGCGCGACGAACAAGGTGGGCGCCGGATCGACTCCAGCCCCCACCCTTGAAACATCAGGCCAGCCTACGCGTGGTGCACGCGGCTCAGAAACTCGCGCAGGCGCGGGTTTTTCGGCGCGCCAAAGAATTCGTCCGGCGGGCCTTCTTCCTGTATCCGGCCCTGGTCGATGAAGATGACGCGGTCGGCCACCTCGCGCGCAAAGCCCATTTCGTGGGTGACGATGACCATGGTCATGCCTTCCAGCGCAAGGGCGCGCATGACTTCCAGCACTTCGCCCACCAGTTCGGGGTCCAGGGCGCTGGTGGGTTCGTCGAACAGCAGCACTTTCGGCTGCATGGCCAGCGAGCGGGCAATGGCCACGCGCTGCTTCTGCCCGCCGGAAAGCTGGTCCGGATAGGCGGTGGCCTTGTCGGCCAGGCCCACTTTTTCCAGCAGGGCCAGGCCCAGCCGGTTGGCCTCTGCGCGGGAGGTGCGGCGCACGCGGATGGGGCCAAGGGTCACGTTGTCCAGCACGCTCATGTGCGGAAACAGGTTGAACTGCTGGAACACCATGCCCGCTTCCGTGCGCACGTAGTTGATGTCGGTGGCGGGGTCGTACAGGTCGTGCCCGTCCACGACGACCTTGCCGGAGGTGATTTCCTCCAGCCGGTTGATGCAGCGCAGCGCCGTGGACTTGCCCGAGCCGGACGGCCCGATGATCACCACCACCTCGCCGGGACAGACGGTAAGGTCGATGCCGCGCAGCACCTCGTTCTGGCCGAACCGCTTGTGCAGGTTGCGGACCGTGATCATGGGGGATTCGCAGGTTTTCATGGTGTCATCCCCCTTCCAGGGGTTGTTTCCAAAGTAGGATTTTTGTTCGTTGGCAAGGAAAACGAGCCTGCCATGAAGGAGTATACTCTTACCGTATTCGACTGACATGGCAGACGAAGTTTGACGAAGCCAACGGGCGAAAGGACAATTTGGAAGCAACCCCTATCTGCCGAAGCGGGCGTTGAGCCTGCGTTCGTATACCCGCAGCACGCGGGCGATGCTCAGCGTCATCACCAGGTACATCACGGCCACGGTCAGCCACACCTCGAAGGCGCGAAAATTCACGGCAATGATCTCCTGCCCCTGCCGGGTCAGTTCGCCCACCCCGATGACCACCAGCAGCGAGGTGTCCTTCAGCGAGATGATGAACTGGTTGCCCAGCGGCGGGATCATGCGGCGAAAGGCCTGCGGCCACACCACGTGCAGCATGGTCTGCATGCGGGTAAGCCCGATGGAGCGCCCCGCCTCGGTCTGGCCCACGTCGATGGATTCCACGGCGCCGCGCACGATTTCCGCGATGTACGCCCCGGAATTGACCGCAATGGCGACGATGCCCGCCGTCACTGGCGGAATGCGCATGCCGATGGCCAGCGGCAGGCCGAAGTACAGGAACATCACCTGCACGATGAGCGGCGTGCCGCGTATGGCCTCTACGTATATGTCGGCCAGGGTGCGGGGCAGTTTGCCGCGCGCGGTCTTGGCCAGCCCGGTGGCGGTGCCCACCAGAAAGCCGATGGCCAGCCCGCCCAGGGTGATGATGATGGTCAGGTGCACCCCGCCGAGCAGCAGGGGTACGCTTTCCCACATGACGCTTGCTTTGAAGTCCAGTGCCATGGAATGCCTTTGGGTGATTCTCGCGGGGAGGGTGCGGGAACGGGCAAGGGGATGGCCCTGCGGCCATCCCCGTCGTGCCCGTTCAGGCGGTCAGGCGGTCAGGCAGGCGCAATGCCCGCCATGGCCGTCATCAGCAATGGGGCAGGGCTACTTGCCGGGGGCGTAGCCGAACCACTTCATGTACAGCTTGTCGTAGGTGCCGTCGGCCTTGGCCTTCTTCAGGGCCTCGTTCACCTTGGACACCAGCGGGCTGCCCTTGGGGAAGCCGATGCCGTACGACTGGCCCTGGTACAGCGGGCCAACGGTCTTCACCTTGCCCTTGCCGGCGGTCAGGGCGAATTCCTTCACCACGGGCATGTCGAACACCACGGCGTCGGCGCCGCCGCTCATCAGTTCAAAGAACATGCCGTCGTTGTTGGGGAACAGCTTCACTTCCTTGGCGGCGGCACTGGCCTTCACGAAGTCCACGGACGACGTGGCGGTCTTGGTGGCCACGATCTTGCCCTTCAGGTCTTCCACCGACTTGATGGCGGTGTCGCCTTCGCGCACCAGGATCATCAGGCCGGAATCGTAGTAGGGGTCGGAAAAGTCGATCACCTGCTGGCGCTCGGCCTTGATGGTGATGCCCGCAATGCCCACGTCGATGTTGCCGGTCTGAAGGCCGGGGATGATGCCGTTGAAGTCCATGGGCTGCAATTCGTACTCCACGCCCACGGTCTTGGCCACGGCTTGCCACAGTTCGATGTCGAAGCCGGTGTACTTGCCGTCCTCGCCCTTGAACTCGAAGGGCTTGAAGTTGGTGTCGTGCGCGACGACAAGCTTCTTGGCCATGGCGGGGGCGCACAGCGCGGCCACCAGGGCAAGGCCGAGGGCGATCTGGATGAGACGCTTCATGGGTTCCTCCGGTCTGTTGCGGCTGGTGCGCTGGTGCGCGCACGGCCCGTGGTGCGTCCGCGCGGCGTGCGTGCGAACCGGATAGGAATTGCAGAATCCGGACGGGAAATCAAGGGTGGCGGGCCGCGTCAGCGGCTGGTGTACGGGAGCATCAGCCGCTGGTGCAAGGGGTCCACCTGTTGCTGCACGAAAAACGGGCCGGAAGGGGGATCCCTTCCGGCCCGTGGCGTCGTAGCGGAGTACAGGCTGCGGCTACGCGGTCTTGCGCATGGCCGCTACGCAGCCTTGCCCCCGGCGGCGGGGACTGTGGGGGCAGCGGGGACGGCGGGTGCGGGGCAGGCGGGCTGGCCCGGTTCGCCGTCGTCGAAGAAGGCCAGGCTGGCGGACGAGATGACCACGATCACCGAACCCACGTTGTGGAACACCGACGCCATCACCGGAGAGAGCAGGCCGTAACCGCTGCCCAGGATCGACAGCGCGTTGAACAGCATGCCGAGGCCGATGTTGATCTTGATGAGCGAGATGGCCCGGCGCGAAAGGCGCACCAGAAAGGGCAGGCGACCGATGTCGTCGTGGGTCAGGGCCACGTCGGCGGTTTCCAGCGCCACGTCGGTGCCTGCGCCGCCCATGGCCACCCCCACGTCCGCCCCGGCCAGGGCGGGGGCGTCGTTGATGCCGTCGCCCACGAAGATGACCGTGGCCCCGGACTGCTGCTGGGTACGGATGGCGGCAAGCTTGTCGGCGGGCTTCAGCCCGGCGCGCCAGTAGTCTATGCCCGCCTGCGCCGCGATGCGCGCGGCGGCGGTTTCGTGGTCGCCGGACAGCATACCCGCGTGGGCAAGGCCTGCCGCCTTCAGCCCGCTGACCGATGCGCGCGCGCCGGGCCGCAGGGTGTCGGTGACGGCCAGCAGCCCGGCGGGGGCCGCATCCACGCGTACCAGCAGGGCCGTGGCCCCACGCGACCGCAGGGCGGCCAGCGGTGCCGCAAGACCGGGCGCGCGATCGGAAAGTTCCGTCTCCACCTCGGCGGTGACGCCGCAGACTTCCACGGCGTGGCCGTCCACGGTGGCCCGCACGCCCACGCCCACCTCGGTGAACGCGCCTTCCGCCGTGGCGGGCGTGATGGACCGCGCCTCGGCCCCGGCCACGATGGCCCGGGCGATGGGGTGGGTGCCGCCGCCTTCCGCCCCGGCGGCCAGGGCCAGCAGGCGTTCTGCGGTCATGCCCGGCACGGGCAGCACTTCGTCCAGTTCGGGCCGCCCGTAGGTGAGGGTGCCCGTCTTGTCGAACAGCACCAGGGTGGCGGCGGCCACCTTTTCCAGGGCCTGCCCGCCGCGCACGATGATGCCCGCGCGGGCTGCGCGGCCCACGGCGGCCACGGCGGCGGTGGGCGCGGCCATCAGCAGGGCGCAGGGGCACCCGGCGATAAGTACGGCCACGGCGCGCGACGTCTCGCCAGAGGCGGCCCAGGCCACGGCGGCACAGGCCAGCACCACCGGGGTGAACCATTGGGCGTACTTGTCCACCAGACGGGCTGCCTTGGGGTTGTGGGCTTCCGCCTCTTCCACCAGGCGCACCACCTTGCCGATGGTGGTGTCTTCGCCCACGCGTTGCGCCTCGACCACGATGACGCCGTTGTAGTTCATGGTGCCCGCCAGCACCGTGTCGCCGGTGGTGCACGAGCGGGGCAGCGGTTCGCCGGTGATGGAGGATTCGTCCACGGCGGTGATGCCGGACAGGATTACCGCATCCACGGGAATGCGTTCGCCGGGGCGCACGCGCAGTTGCTGGCCCACGCGCACTTCGGCGGCGGGCACGGTGCGCTCGCGGCCGTCCGGCTCGACGATGGTGGCGGTATCCGGCGTGACGGCGGCCAGGGCCTTGATGGACCGGCGGGCCGCATCGCTCAGGAAGCCCTCCACCAGCGAACCCGCCTTCATGATGCAGGCCACGATGGCGGCGGACAGGTATTCGCCCTGCGCCACCGAGGCGATGAGGGCGATGGAGACCAGTTCGTCCACGTTGACCTGCCTTTCCAGCAGGCCTTGCACCGCGCCCTTGACGATGGGCAGGCCGTTGACGGCGGCCCCGGTCAGGGCCAGGGCGGCGGCCAGCCATGCGGGCGCGCCGGAAAGCGACGCGATCCACGAGGCGGCGGCCAGAATGCCGCCCAGCAGGCAGAGCAGTGTTTCGCGCGAGGAAATCAGTTCACGGTAGGAGCCGGGGCAGGCGAAGCGTCCGATCACGGGGTGTGCCTCCAGAATGTTTGACGGTCAAACTTCTTTATGTCCAAGATAGTTTGACCGTCAAGGTATTTTCTGTGCACGAGTAACATTCCGGAACGGCAGAGGAAAGCAGGGAATAGGGGGCAAGGCGGTGGCGAGGCAGTGGCAGGACGGTGGAATTGCGGGGCGGCGGCCATGCCCGCCCGATGGGGGAGATAGGTCCTTTTGCCCCGTGTCCCTTACCCCAGCGCCACGTCCAGGGCCATCATCAGGGTGAACCCGGCAATGACCCCCATGGTGGCAAGGTCGCCATAGCCCGACCCTTGCGATTCGGGGATCACTTCCTCCACCACCACGAAGATCATGGCCCCGGCGGCAAAGGCCAGCGCATAGGGCAGCAGGGGCTGTGCCCAGATTACCGCCGCCGCGCCGATTACGGCGGCGATGGGTTCGACTATGCCCGAGGCCTGCCCGAACATGAACGCCTTCATGCGCGAAAAGCCTTCGCGCCGCAGCGGTACGGATACCGCCGTGCCCTCCGGAAAATTCTGGATGCCGATGCCCAGCGCAAGGGCCATGGCCCCGGCCAGCGACGCGGAGGGCAGGTCTGCGGCCACGGCACCGAAGGCCACGCCCACGGCCAGCCCTTCCGGAATGTTGTGCAGGGTGATGGCCGTCACCAGCAGGGTGGAGCGTTGCCACGTGCTCGGCAGCCCTTCGGCGTGTTCGATGGGGTTGTGCAGGTGCAGGTGGGGCAGCAGCATGTCCACCAGCCGCAGGAACAGCGCGCCCAGCACGAAGCCGATCGCGGCGGGCACGAACGACCAGCGCCCCAGGTGCTCCGACATTTCCAGCGCCGGGGCCAGCAGCGACCAGAAGCTGGCCGCGATCATCACCCCGGCTGCAAAGCCCAGCATGACGTCCAGCGCCTTGCGCGAGAAGCTTTTGGTCAGGAACACCAGGGCCGCGCCCAGCGCGGTGACGCCCCAGGTGAACAAACCGGCGAGAAAGGCCTGGATGACGGGGGAAAGCTCGGTGAAGGCGGTGTACATGCCCGGTCTCCGGATGGGGTGAGGGAAGTCGGCCGGAAGGCTTCAATACGCCGAGTATACCCGGAAATGGCGTGCCGTCCACTGGTGCGGACGGGGTGGCGTGCCGGGTGCGGCGGCTGCCTTGCCCCCTGCCTTGCCCCCTGCCGTCTACACCCGGCGGGAATAGCGCAGCTTCAGCCAGATCACGGCCAGTATCAGCGCCAGGCCCACGGCGTTGGCGGCCATGACCGGCCACGATCCGATGCCGATGCCGTAGACCAGCCACAGCGAAACGCCCACGGCCAGCAGCCGGAAGGTGGGCAGCGAGATGTCATTGGCGGAGCGGGTGCGGGCAATGCGCACCACCTGCGGCAGGTAGGCCAGCGAGGTCAGCAGCCCGGCCACGTAGCCCACGGCTTCGATCAGGGAGGACAGGGCGGCGGCATCGATGATCGGGGCGGGCATGGGGCCTCCGGCGGGATGGGCGAAAGGGTGTGCCGTGGGGGCTAGGGAGTGGCGTTGTTGCTGTCCGTGTCGAGGTGGTCGTCCTCGTTCCCGGCCATGCGCGTTGCCAGGCCCTGCACGTCTTCGGCCAGTTGGCGCAGGGCGTAGTAGAAGGCGTAGAACTGGGTCAGCATGGCCAGGTCGAAACGTCTGGTGGCCCCGGCTTCGCGCAGGGCCAGCAGGCGCCCGTCCGCGCGGGCCATGGCCGCGCCAAGCAGGGCGGCGGGCGACACCGGTGACTCGGGGGCGTTTTCCGGTCCGCTTCCGGGGCGCCACCCCAACGCGGACAGCCATCCGGCCAGTGCGCCGATGGGTCGCGCACCGGTGACGCCGGTAGTCATGGCAGCCATGTGCCGCAGGGTGTGGGCCACGGTTTCCGCCAGGTCGCGCATTTCCGGCGCCATGATGATGTCGTGCCCGTCGGGCGTGCAGGCGTTCAGGCTGCGCAGCATGGTCCGCAGGTGGTCGGTGGTGCGTTCCACCGTCGTGGACAGGGTGTCCAGCGGCTGGTTGTCGTAGAAGTAGATCAGCGATTCGTGGCGACGCACCTTGGAAAGGCGCTCGCGGTTGCGCGGGATGGCGCGTGCCAGCGGGTCCAGCAGGTCGGCGGGCACGTGGGTCTGGCGGGCCAGAAAGCGGTCCACCAGGGTGGCCAGGTGGGCGGCGCAGTTTTCCGCCTGTGCGGCCAGGTCGCGGCGCAGGCCCACCGCTGCGCGCACCGGCCACAGGGTGACCGTGACCACGAAGGCGCAGCCCACGCCCACGGCGATTTCCAGCACCCGGAACAGCCCCACGTCAATGCGTTCCGCATGGCCCGCGCTGGCCAGTATGACGATGCTCACGGTGATGGCCGCCATGCGGTAGCGCGGATCCCAACGGGTGAGAAAGGCGCACAACCCCGTGGTGACGAACACCGAAACACCGTTCCATATGGGCGTGTCCGGAAAGATCATGATGGCGGCAACGCCCATCACGGCCCCCATGACCGTGCCGATGAACCGGTACAGGCACATCTCGATGGCCTCGGCCACGTTCATCTGCATGGCGATGACGGCGGAAATGACGGCCCAGTAGCCGTACTGGATGTGCAGCACGTCGGCCAGCAGCAGGGAAAGAACGGCGGCTATGCCGGTCTTGATGCCGTGGCGGATGTGGGCGGGCGAAATGTCGGCGAGGGTGGGGCGACGCATGGTGGTCTCGGTCGCAGGGTGGACGGCGGTTGAGGATGTGCGGGACGGAACGGTGTGGCGCGGGAGCGGGCGTGGTTCCGTGGCTGCGCCGGTTCCGACCAACTCCGGAGGGCACCACATACGCCGGGGTCGTACGGCTGGCAAGCGGTGTGGCGCGCGGTGCGCGGCGCGCGAAAGGGGAAGCAGGGCCGATTCTGGTGGACCATAGCCTGGTTGCGTGTGCGCGGGTCAAGCGAAAAGGGGCGAAAAGGGGCGGAAAGGGCGAAAAGGGGCGGAAAGGGGCGAAAAGAGTGCGGAGGGAAAGGCTGTGGTGCGCTGTCGAACGTCGGATGCATCCCGGCTGTATCGCGCCCCGGCCCGCTGCAGGACGAACCACGGCCTGCGGCCATTCCGAGGTGGCTGCGGCCATTCCGGGGCGGCCTGCGAACGTCTTCAAGGGTGCCGCGCGCGGTTTTGACGTCTGTCGTCCCTCGTCGCCTTGCCGCCTGAACCGGGTCGCCGCCCTGCCAGCTGCATCAATGCTCCGGATCATGGCGCTCTGGTCGCTTCGGTGGCGCGGACCGGGGTGAAACGGAGTGTGCCTGCCCCAGCCGAAACCTGAGTGCGGCTTTCTTGATTGCCGTGGCGGGTTCGGACAGACGGGCCTACCAGAGGGACGTTATTCAGGAACTCTGCGGAATTCCGGCAGACGACAAGGGGCGGGACGGCGCGGCTTGCAATGCGAATAGCAAATGTGAGCATTTCATCGCATATTTCCAATGCGACGAAACATTCACATTTGCAGCCGGGCAGCACATAGCGCCGACAGGCTGCACCTTGATTCAGGAGGTGCGCCATGCACGTATTTGTCACTGGAGCCACCGGATGGGTTGGCTCGGCCGTGGTTCGGGAATTGATCGGCGCTGGCCATCAGGTCACGGGGCTGGCGCGCTCGGCGGACAAGGCGACCGCGCTCGCGGCCACGGGGGTGGGGGTCCTGCTCGCCACCCTGGACGATGCGGATGCCTTGCGCGCTGCTGCTGCGGCGGCGGATGCCGTGGTCCACACGGCGTTCAACCATGATTTTTCCAGATTCATGGAAAGTTGCGAGCAGGACCGGCGCGTGATCGAGACGCTGGCCAGCGCATTGAGCGGATCAGCCAGGCCGTTGCTCGTCACTTCCGGCTTGTCGGGCCTGCCGCGGGGAGCAACTGAAGCGACCCGGACAAACCCGGCGATGCCGCGCAAATCCGAGGCTGAGGCACGGGCTTCGGCAGAACGTGGCGTGCGCGTGGCGACAGTGCGCCTTGCGCCGTCCGTGCATGGCCTTGGCGACCACGGCTTCGTATCGTTCCTGATTCGCCTGGCGAAACAGAAAGGCGTGTCGGCCTACATTGGCGATGGGCAGAACTGCTGGTCCGGCGTGTTTCGGCTGGACGCCGCGCGCGTCTATCGCCTTGCGCTCGAACAGGGCGTGACCGAGCCGGTCTATCACGCGGTCGCCGACGAGGCGGTGCCCTTCAAGGCGATTGCCGAACTGATCGGCAGGCGCTTGAACCTGCCCGTCGCGCCGCGTGACCGCGAGCACTTTGGCTGGTTTGCCAACATGGCTGGCGCGGACATGTCCGTATCCAGCGCGCGCACGCGCGCACTGCTGGGCTGGACGCCGCAAGGCCCGCATCTGCTCGCCGACCTGGATCAGCCCGGCTATTACGCCGATTGACCATGGCGGGGCGGCGCCGCCATGGCGTCGCCCATCTCCACGATACCCTTTTCTCCAACCACCACCATGAGCAAAGAACAAACGCACCACGCGGATGCCCCGTCCGCATCCGCTTCGGCCGCTTCCGGGGTTTTTCTCAGGCTGCTTCCCGTCACCCTGGCGGTCTTCGTCAGCTTTTTCACCATAGGCATGCAGATGTCGGTTCTCCCGCTGCATCTGCATGAAACGCTGGGCATGGGAACACTGGTCGTCGGGCTGGTTGTCGGTTCGCAGTTTGCCGCCGCGCTGCTGTCCCGCGCCTGGGCCGGGAATTTCGCCGACATGCGCGGCGCCAGGCGCGCCGTCCTGACGGGGCATCTGTTCGCGGCCTGTTCCGGCGCGACCTACCTTGCCTCGCTGGCCTTTGTCGCCACGCCCGCCACATCGGTGTGGATACTGCTGCTGGGCCGGATACTGCTGGCATTGGGCGAAAGCCTGGTCGCCACGGGGGCGCTGGGCTGGTCCATCAGCCTGGTGGGGCCGCAGAACGCGGGCAAGGCGATGGTCTGGGTGGGCATTGCCATCTTCGGCGCGTATGCGCTCGGAGCGCCTGTCGGCGCGGCGGTGGACAGCCAGTGGGGGTTCGCGGGCGTGGCCGTCGCCCTGATCTTCGTCCCCTTGCTGGCAATGGCCGTAGCGTCGGGGGCGCGCGCCGTCCCGCCCACGGCGACGCGGCGCACGCCGTTCTACAGGGTGCTGGGTTCCGTGTGGATGCCGGGCATGGGATTGGCGCTGTGCAGCGTGGGCTTCGGGCTGTTCACGGCCTTCATTGCCCTGCTGTTCTCCGCCAGGCATTGGGGCGGCGCGTCACTGGCATTCAGCGCATTCGGGCTGGCGTACATCTGCGCACGTATTTTCTTTGGGCACCTGCCGGACAAACTGGGCGGCGCGCGCGTGGCGCTGGTGAGCGTCGCCATCGAAATGGCGGGGCAATGGCTGATCTGGGGGGCCGATGGCGCATTGACCGCCCACTGGGGCGCGGCGCTGACCGGCTTTGGCTACTCGCTGGCCTTTCCGGGCTTTGGCGTCGAAGCCGTGCGGCGCGCGCCCCCGCAGGCGCGCAGCCTCGCCATGGGTGCGTATGTGGCGTTCCTGGACATCGCGCTTGGCGTCACCAGCCCGTTGGCTGGCGCGTTGGCCGGTGCGGAGGGGATCGGTGCGGTCTATCTGGCCGGGGCGATTGCCGCCGCGCTGTCGCTGGTTGTGGCCCTGGTGCTGCTGGTCACCCCGACGTCGCAGAAGACCCTCCGTGCCTGATTCCATGCAACCCGGGCGTGAAAGACAGAGGCGGCGCGCTGCCGATGCGGAAGATGCCGCCAGAGGGACCGGTCGCGCGCCGGAAGGCCGGAGATTCGGTCCGTCGCGGCGCGCAGGTCCGGAAGCGTGCCGGTCAAACAGAAAGGCATTGCCCTGAAGGAAACGACATGTATTCGAGGAAATCCAACAAGTCGCACGGGTACGCCCTCATGCGCATGGCCCTGCGGTCCCGTATCCGGCGGCTGGAGGTCGCATGAATATCCCCACGCCAGGAAACATGAAGCCGTTTTTCGTCGGCCTGATCAGCGTCGCCGTGATCTTCGGCCTGTTGTTCGCGTGGCGCGCGTCCCGGGTCGGGGCCGCCGCGCCCCGCACGCAATCACCGGCGCTGGTATCGACGATTTGCGTCCGGCCCCGCAGCGTGCCCAACGAGTTGCAGGCCGTAGGCAGCTTGCAGGCTGTGCGCGAAGTTCTGCTGGCGCCCGATACCCCCGGGCGGGTGACGGCCATCAACTTCACCGCCGGGCAGGTCGTCGAGCAAGGCGTCACGCTGGTCCGGCTTTACGATGCTCCGGAACAGGCCGACCGCAGCGCCGCGGTGGCGAAGGCCGATTTCGCGCGGTTGCAGTTGCGGCGTTCGCAGGATCTGGCGTCCAGCGGGGCGGAGCCGCGCGAATTGCTGGAGCAGCGCAAGGCGGAAGCCGTCCAGACGGCGGCCGCCGTCCGGCAACTGGATGCGCGCATCCGGCAAAAGAACATCCAGGCGCCGTTCTCCGGACAGCTTGGCATCCGTCGCATCAACGTGGGGCAATACCTTGGAGCGGGCGATGCCATTGCCACGCTGACGCAACTCGACCCGCTGTACGTCAATTTCGCGTTGCCCCAGCAGGAACTTTCCAGGCTGGCGACCGGCGCGCGGGTACAGGTTGCGGTGGATGCCGTTCCAGGGCGGACGTTCGAGGCCAGGGTCAGCGTCATCGAGCCGCGCGTTGACGGCGAGACCCGTAATGTCGTTGTCCAGGCCACGCTGCCGAACCCCGGCAACCTGTTGAAGTCCGGCATGTACGCGACCGCAAGGCTGATGCTGCCGACGACCGATGACGCCATCGTGTTGCCCCTGACGGCAATCCAGACGTCCGCCTCGGGCGACAGCGTCGTGCTTGTCCGGGATGCCGACACCCAGGGGACCGGCCAGGCGGTGGCCGTTCCGGTCGTCACGGGCCGCAGGCTGGGCGGGGAGGTGCTGGTGGCGCAGGGGGTGAAGGCGGGCGACATTGTGGTGGTTGCGGGGCAGAACCGGCTGCGGCCGGGTGCAAGGGTGAAGATCAACCCCGATCAGCCCGCAGGCGCGTCGGCGGACGCCGTGTCCATGCCAGATGCGTCCATGCCAGATGCGTCCATGCCAGATGCGTCCAAGCCCGTCGCGAATTCCCGGTGAGGAAACAGTCATGAACATCACGGACATCTTCATCCGGCGGCCCATCCTGGCCCTGGTCGTCAGCCTGCTGATCACGCTGGCCGGCCTGGCCTCGGTCTTTTCCCTGCCGGTGCGCCAGTATCCCTACCTCGAAAACGCCACCATCAACATCGCCACGTCGCTGCCGGGCGCAACCCAGGAGGTCATGCAGGGCTTTGTCACGACGCCCATCTCGCAGGCGATCGCCACGGCCAGCGGCATCGAGTACCTGAGTTCGACGACGACCCAGGGGCGCAGCGAAATCAAGGCCCGGCTGGTGCTCAACGCCAACGCGGACCGGGCGATGACCGAGATCCTCGCCAAGGTGCAGCAGGTCAAGTACCAGCTTCCGGCAGGCGTGACCGATCCGGTCATCAGCAAATCCACCGAGGGCGGCACCGCCGTCCAGTACGTCGCGTTCTACAGCGACACCCTGACCGTGCCGCAGGTGACGGACTTCGTGACCCGCGTCGCCCTGCCCCTGTTCGCCGGAATACCGGGAGTGGGATCGGTTGACACCAACGGCGGGCAGACGCTGGCCTTGCGCGTCTGGATCGACCCCGTGAAGCTGGCCGCCCGCGGGCTGTCGGCGGGCGAAATCGCGGCCGCCCTGCGCGCCAACAACGTGCAGGCCGCACCGGGGCAGCTCAAAAGCCCAATGACCGTCACCAACATCAGCGCCGCGACCGACCTGCGCAGCGTGGACGACTTCCGCCAGATGGTGCTCAAGGCCGACGCCCGCGGCGGCGTGGTGCGTCTGGCCGACGTGGCGACGGTGGAGATCGGCGGCCAGAACTACAACAACGCCTCGTTCGCCACCGGCGTCCCGGCGGTGTTTGCGGCGATTTTTCCGACGCCGGACGGCAACCCGCTGGACATTGCCAGACAGGCGCAGGAATTGGTCCCCCGCATCCGCGAAATGGCGCCGCCGGGGCTGAAGGTAGTGCCGAACTACGACGTGGCGCGGTTCGTCAACGCTTCGATCGGAGAGGTCAGGCACACCCTGGTCGAGGCCATCGTGATCGTCATAGCGGTGATCTTTGTGTTTCTGGGCGCGTTCCGTGCGGTTGTCATCCCCGTCGTCACCATTCCGCTTTCCCTGGTGGGGACGGCGGCATTGATGCTGGCCTTCGGATTTTCGATCAACTTGTTGACGCTGCTGGCGATGGTGCTGGCGATCGGGCTGGTGGTGGACGACGCCATCGTGGTGGTGGAGAACATCCATCGCCACATCGAGGAAGGGGCATCGCCTGCGGACGCGGCCTTGCTCGGCGCCCGCGAAATTGTCGGCCCGGTCATCGCCATGACCATCACCCTTGCGGCCGTCTACGCGCCGATCGGCCTGATGGGCGGATTGACGGGGGCGCTGTTCAAGGAGTTCGCCTTCACGCTGGCGGGTGCGGTCGTCGTCTCCGGCGTGGTCGCGCTGACGTTGTCGCCAGTGATGAGTTCGATGCTGCTCGATTCCAGGCAAGGCGAGGGGAAGCTGGCCAGACTGGTCGAAGGCTACATGGGGCGGCTGACGGCAATGTACCGGAGCCTGCTGGCGCGTACCCTGGCCGCGCGCGGGGCAGTCCTGCTGTTCGGCGTGGCCGTGCTGGGGGGCATTGCCGTGCTGTTCGTGGGCATCCGCCACGAACTGGCGCCGGTCGAGGACCAGGGGGCGGTCATCGTCATAGCCAAAGCGCCGCAGTACGCCGGTGTCGGCTATACCGCCCGCTACGCCGGAAAGATCGAGAGGATTTTCGAATCGCTGCCCGAGTTCGACAACAGTTTCATGCACATCGGCGGCACCGGGCGCGGCCAGAACCAGATGCTGGGCGGCGCGATCTTCAAGGATTGGTCCGAGCGTTCCCGATCTTCCGTTGAGATTCAGGGGCAGATTCAGGCGGCTGGCGCGAGCATTGATGGAGAAACGCTGACGGCGGTGCAGGTTCCGCCGCTTCCTGGCTCCAGCGGTGGGCTGCCGGTACAGATGGTGCTGCGGTCATCCGATGGTTTTCCGGAGTTGTTCGGGACGGCCGAGCAACTCAAGGCTGCGGCTTACGGGAGCGGGTTGTTTCTGTACGTGCAGAACGACCTGGCGTTCGACAGCCCGCAGGCCCACGTTGCCATCGACAGCGCCAAGGCGCGCGAGATGGGCGTGACCATGCAGGCCATTGCCGACACGCTGGCGGTGCTGGTGGGTGAAAACTACGTCAACCGCTTCAATTTCCACGACCGCTCCTACGACGTCATTCCGCAGGTGAACGGCGACAACCGCATGACCCCGGACGACCTCGGCCGCTTCTACGTCAAGACAGGTTCCGGAGCGCTGACGCCGCTTTCGACGGTGACGCGCGTGGAAACACGCCCCCAGGCCAACGGCCTGACGCAGTTCGGCCAGATGAACTCGGCCACGCTGGAGATGCTGCCGCGCCCTGGCGTCAGCATGGGCGAGGCCGTGGCGTTCCTGCAATCGCAGCCGCTGCCGGCCGGCACCAGCGTCGACTGGCTCAGCGACAGCCGCCAGTTCGTGCAGGAAGGCAACCGCCTGTTGGTCTCGTTCGCGTTTGCGCTGGTGGTGATCTTTTTGGTGCTGGCGGCGCAGTTCGAAAGCCTGCGTGACCCCCTGGTGATCCTCGTCACGGTGCCGCTGGCGGTGTGCGGCGCACTGGCGCCGCTCTGGCTGGGCTACGCCACGCTGAACATCTACACCCAGATCGGCCTGGTCACGCTGATCGGCCTGATTTCCAAACACGGCATCCTGATGGTTACGTTTGCCAACCACATCCAGCAGCATGAAGGGCTGAGCCGGATCGAAGCCATCGAGAAGGCGGCTGCCGTTCGCATGCGCCCGGTACTGATGACGACGGCGGCGATGGTCGCCGGTCTGGTGCCGCTGGTGTTTGCCGAAGGCGCGGGCTCCGCCAGCCGTTTCTCGATCGGCATCGTGGTGGTGATGGGTATGCTGGTTGGCACGCTCTTCACGCTGTTCGTCCTGCCCACCGTGTACAGCTTCATCGCCAGAGACCATCGCGCGGCGGTGGAAAACCAGCGCTCCCGCGAACTTGCAGCGACGGAGGAACCCCATGTCGCATGAAGTACCCCGTCGTCCAGTGTGCCGGGCGCTGCCGGGCGTCCTTTTGCCCCTTTTGGCCCTGACCCTTGCATTCGCGTTTACCGGCTGCGCCAGCGGGCCGGACTACAAAGCCCCGGCCCTGCCTGAAACGGCGGCTGGTCCGTTCGTCAGTCGGCCTTCGCAGGTCGATGCCGGTTCACCGCCGCCTGCGGATTGGTGGCGGCTGTATGATGATCCCGCGCTCGACGCGATCGTGCAGGAAGCCTTGTCCGCCAATACCGACCTGCGCGTGGCGATGGCGAACCTGGACCGGGCGCGCGCGATTTACGGAGAGGCGCGTGGGGCCATGCTCCCCTCAACCGCCGTAACCACCGGTGTCACCCGTGGCCGTGACCAGACCTCTTGGGACGGTCAAGGGCAAGCGCCCGTGCAGTGGAACTACACTGGCGGCCTGGACATTTCCTATGAACTTGACCTGTTCGGACGCGTGAGGCGCGAAATGGAGGCGGCAAGCGGTGATGCCGAGGCCACTGCCGCAGCCTGCGATGGAGTCAAGGTGGTTGTGGCCGCCGAGACGACGCGTGCCTACGTGGATGCCTGTGCCTATGGCGCGTCCCTTGACGTGGCCCGTTCCTCCGTCGAGTTGGCGCAGCAGGCGCTGGATGTTGTCAGCCATCAGGAGCGCGCAGGTTCCGCATCACGGCTTGATGTGGAGCGTTCCGGCTCCCTGCTGGCCCAGGCCAGGGCAAGCGTGCCCCGGCTTCAGGCGCGGCAGGACGCGGCATTGTTCGAATTGGCAGCTCTGATGGGCCGCACGCCCTCGCAAATTCCCGAGTCTGCGCGTGCCTGCAACAGGGTGCCGGACATCGCGGATGTCATCCCGGTCGGCGACGGTACCGCCATGCTGCGCAGGCGCCCGGACATTCGCCAGACCGAGCGCCGGTTATCCGCGGACACCGCGCGCATCGGGGTGGCGGTGGCCGACCTCTATCCCCGTGTGGCGCTGGGCGCTTCAGCCAGCCTTCTGCGCAACGACGACCTGAGAGGCGACCGTACCGTGTCGTTCGCTTTCGGGCCGCTGATTTCCTGGACGTTCCCGAACATGACCGTGGCACGAAGCCGCGTTGCCCAGGCAAGGGCGCAAGGTGTGGCATCGTTGGCCCGTTTCGACGGCGTCGTGTTGACGGCGCTCAAGGAGTGCGAGCAGTCACTGGGCACGTATGAAGGCGCCGTCGAGCAGCGCAACGCCCTGGTTCAGGCGCAAACGCACGCCGAGAACGCGTTTGGGCTGGCCGAACAGCGGTATAGGGCTGGGGCCGTCAGCTATCTGGACGTGATTGCGGCCCAGGACAGCCTGATCAGGGCGAGGGCGCAGGTCGCGACGGCCGATCAGCAGGTCGGCTCTGCCCGGATCGATGTGTTCAAGGCCTTGGGCGGCGGCTGGAAAGAGCGCCCGGCGGTCGAGTAGCGGGCTGCCTTGGCGGGAGAGCGCGAGGGGCCTGTCAGGTGGAACCGCAGATTCCGCTTGGCAGGCCCTTTCGCAATATGACGAAATCGGGCGTGAACGTGACGGCAGGCGCGCCTTGGTGGAAGCCGCACCCGTCAGGGCGCAACTCTCCACCGTTTCAGGTAGAGTCAGCTCCGCGCCGCCCCCTACCGCCTCAAAAACGATGGCAGCGCAAAATACACCCCCGCCACCGCATCAAACATCCCGCCCGGCAGGAACGTGGCCAGCCGGAACAGCCGGAACTTCAGCGACGATGCGGCATACGGCGCAATGGCCGCCCGCGCCTCGCTCCCCTTGCCCTCGCGCCACAGGGCCACCCCGCGCTGGAAGGCGGCGCGGCGGCGCAGCAGCGCCACAAGGTCGGCGTAATCCCGCTCGTAGTCGCGGTACATGCGGATGTGCTTGGCAAGGATGGCTTCCGTCTCATCCGCGAACTGGGCGAACTTGCGGAAGGTGGTGCTGCCGCCGTGCACCCGCCAGCGGGCCAGCGGCGCGTCAACGTGGTCCAGTTCCCAGTCCCAGGCGATGCGGTAGAACACGTCCGCCTCTTCGCACACGTTCAGCGCCTCGTCGAACCAGTGCCCGCCCATGCCCGGCGCGTCCAGCGCGCTGCGGCGGATGACGGCGGAGGACATGGAAATCCACTGGGTGGTCATCAGTTCGCGGAACACCTTGCCGCGCGCGGGCGGGGCCGCCTGGAACTGACGGCTCAGTTCCTTGTCGCCGCTGAACATCACCGTGTCGCAGCTCACCAGCCCCACGGCGGGGTTGGCGCGGAACAGCGCCACCTGCCGGTCCAGCTTTTCCGGGTGCCACAGGTCGTCGCAGTCAAGGAAGGCGATGAACTCGCCCCGCGCCCGGGCAATGGCCAGGTTGCGCGCCGCGCCCAGCGGCACGGTGCGCTCGGCGCGGAAGTAGCGCACCTTGTCGCCGCAGCTTTGGGCGATGTCTGCGCTGCAATCGGAGGAGCCGTTGTCCCAGAACACGATTTCCCAGTCGTCAAAGGTCTGGGCGAACACGCTGTCGATGGCGGCGCGCAGGTGCTCGCCGCAGTTCAGGCAGTTCATGATCACGCTGACGGCAGGGGCGGAGTGGGCGGCGGTGTCGGTCATGGCAGTTTGTTTCTCGGGGAAGGAACCGGGGCGGTTCTTTTCCGAAGAGTTGTCGGAAGTTGTGTTTGTCTGCCTCAAGCTGGCAGACAAAAGATAGGGGTGCAGGGGACAGCGTCCCCTGCCCGCCGGAGGCGTCAAAAAAACCGTCCCCTACGCCAGCGCCTCCAGCAAGGCATCGCACACCAGATCCACGTCGGCGTCGCTCATGCCGGGGTGCAGGGGCAGGGTGGTCAACTGGCGGCCCAGCATTTCGGTGACGGGCAGGGATTGCGTGCCGCCGCCGTAATAGGTCAGCAGGTGGTTGGGCTTGTAGTGCATGCCGGTGGGAATGCCCTTGGCCTGCAATGCGTCCACCACATGATTCTTCTTGTCGTCCAGGATGCGCACCGGAAAGATGTGCGGCACCACCACGTCGCGGGGGTCTGTGGTCAGCAGGGCCAGATGCGGCGCACCGGCAAGCCGCTGGCGGTAGCGCGCGGTCAGGCGCATGCGCGCCGGGGCGAATTCGCCGGGCAGGCGGGCCAGCTGCACGCGGCCTATGGCGGCCATGATGTTGCTCATGTGGTAGCGCCAGCCCTGCCGGGTAACGTCGAAATCCCAGCTGCGCTGGCCGGAGAAGCGCTTTTCCGTGTCGTTGGCCACGGACAGCAGGCGCGCGTCGCGACACAGTTGGGCCACGGTCTGGTCGGCGGTGACGATGCACCCGCCCTCGCCGCTGGTGATGTTCTTGATGCCGTCGAAGCTGAAGCAGGCAATGTCGCCAAAGGTGCCGATCATGCGGCCATCGTGCAGGCAGCCGAAGGCGTGGGCCGCGTCCTCGATGACGCGCAGGCCGTGCCTTTGCGCAAAGGCGTATACTTCATCCAGCCCGGCGGGGTTGCTGGCATAGTGCACCGGCATGATGGCGGCGGTGCGCTCGGTCAGGCGGCGCTCTGCGTCGGCAAGGTCGATGGTGCAGGTTTCCGGCAGGGCCTCGCAGGCCACGGGCACGGCCCCGGCCCCGCTGATGGCCTGGAACGAGGCCACGAAGGTCAGCGACTGCACCAGCACTTCCGCGCCCGACTGCACGGCGGCCTGCACGGCCATGTGCAGGGCGGCGGTGCCGGTGTTGGCGGTGACCACGTTCTGCGCGGGCACGCCGAGGTAGGCGGCGATGTCTTCTTCGAAGCGCTTCACTTCGTTGCCCATGCCGAGGTAGCCGTCTTCAAGGATGACGCGGCTGACGGCGTCGGCTTCGGCCTGGCCCACGATGGACCGGGAAAGACGCAAGGCGGGGGTGGTCATGGCGTGTCGCTCTGGTGTTGGCGCGGACGCGGGAGCGCCGCGAGGCAGGTTGTGGGCGGGACATTTGGGGTAGGCCCCGTGGTGGCCGGTCGGGTCGCCACGGGGCCGGGATGTGCGTGTATGTGTTGCCGGTGTGGGATGCGGCCTGCGGCAGCCATCCCCTCTGCCCGCCGCTACCAGCGGTACGGAATCTCCGGCGCGTCCCTGGGGGCGCGTTCGCTTTCCGTGGGGTCGTGCGGCAAATCCGCGCAGTTGCAGATCAGCGCGGGCGTTTCGCTTACCGCCGTGAACCCGTACCACACCAGCGGCGGAATGCGCAGCAGCCGGTAGTTGTCGGGCCTGCCCAGCAGGAATTCTTCCGTCGCGCCGAAGGTGGGCGAGCCGGGGCGGCTGTCGTGGATGACCACCTTCATCCGCCCCACGGGCACCGCGAAGTGCTGCGTCTGGCGGGTGTGGCGTTTCCACGCCTTCACCGCGCCGGGTTCCACTTCAGAGAAGTACAGCTCGCCGAAGCTCGTGAACAGCGGCGAATCGGGCCGCAGCATGTGCAGCACCGGGCCGCCCTCTGTGGGGATGACGCGCAGGTCCAGCGTCAGCACCCCGTCGATGGTCGTGGCGTTCACGGCAGCATCCTTTGCGCGGGGGCGCTATTTCGCCCAGCCAAAGCCCTTGGCGCGGGCCTTGTCGGAGTATTCCGCGATCTGGTTCATGGTGAAGGCGTGCATGTCGGGTCGGTCGGCACCCGCCGGGGTGTAGAACGCCCGGTACCATTCCGCCGTGAAGCGGATGGTTTCCGTGAAGGTCAGCGTGGCCTGCCAGCCAAGGTACGCCAGCGACTTGTCGCAGCACAGCTTGAGCAGGGTGCATTCCTTCATGCCCGCCTGCCCGGCGCGGTCCATTTCGCTGGCAAAGCCGGTCCAGTAGGGGGCAAGGGCGTCCACCACCTCTGCCACGGTGTTGTTCACGTCCGCCGCCGGGCCGAAATTGTAGGCCTCGCCCGACAGGGGGAACGGCCCCTGCTCGTTCAGCAGCAGCTTGGCCCCCAGCCACAGGTAGCCGGAAAGGGGTTCCAGCACGTGCTGCCAGGGGCGCGTGGCCCACGGGCTGCGGATCTGCACGGCCTTTCCTTCGGCCCAGGCGCGCGCGCAGTCGGGCACGATGCGGTCCGCCGCCCAGTCGCCGCCGCCGATGACGTTGCCCGCGCGGGTGGTGGCGCAGCGCACGCCGGTCTTGAAGAACGAGCGGAAGTACGAGTGCGCGATGATCTCTGCGCAGCCCTTGGACGCGGAGTACGGGTCCTCGCCGCCCAGGTGGTCGGTTTCGCGGTAGCCCCACACCCATTCATCGTTGCGGTAGCACTTGTCCGAGGTGATGCACACCACGGCCTGCACCGAAGGCGTGCAGCGCACCGCCTCCAGGATGTTCAGGGTGCCCATGGCGTTGGCCTCTATGGTGGCCGCCGGGTCGTCGTACGACTTGCGCACCAGGGCCTGCGCCGCCAGGTGAAAGACCACCTCGGGCGCAAAGTCGGCCACGGCCTTGCACACCGCCGCGCGGTCGCGGATGTCGGCGCGGATGTCCGTGATGCGGGCGCCAAGGCCCAGCTCGTCGAAATTGGCGGGGCTGGTGGGCACGTCCACCGACAGCCCGGCCACGTCCGCGCCAAGCTGCAACAACCACGCGGTCAGCCACGACCCCTTGAACCCGGTATGGCCGGTGACCAGCACCTTGCGGCCGCGATAGGCATCTGCAAACATTGTATGTCTCTCCGTATTCTCGACGGGGAAGGCGGTGGGAGGCTTTTTATGCGTCTCCGGTGGGCAGGGGGCTGTGCCCGCTCTGCGATCGCCATCCGTGCGTTGCGGTCCCTATCCGTAAGGCTCGCACGCGCGCCTAACGGCTAGGGCAAGGTTCGCGCGGTGCGTTCACCTAACGGCTGCCATCCTGCCCCCCCGCAATGAAAAATTTAGGGGGGAGGGGTGCGGGGAGGGAGACCCTTTTTAAAGGGTCCCCTCCCCGATTCGCTTTTTCAGCGAAGTTTAAATCTTAAATCCCTTGGCCCACGGCGCACTGCCCTTGTCCCACATGGCATTCAGCTTCTGCCAGTCGCGCAGGGTGTCCATGCATTCCCAGAAGCCTTCGTGGGGGTACATGGACAGCTGCCCGTCGGCGGCCAGGCGTTCCAGCGGCTGCTTTTCAAGGTCGCACGATTCGTCCTCGTCCAGGTAGTCGAGGAATTCGCGCTTGAACACGAAAAAGCCGCAGTTGATGTATTCGTTCAGCACCGGCTTTTCCTGCCAGGACAGGATGTTGCCATCCGCGTCGGTCTGCACCGCGCCAAAGCGCGAGGGCATGCGCACGCCGGTGAAGGTGCCGATCTTGCCAGATTTCTTGTGGAACTCCACCAGCTTGTCGATGTCGATGTCCGACACGCCGTCACCGTAGGTGACCATGAAACGGTCGGTATCGATGTGCTGGGCCACCCGCTTGATGCGCGCGCCCTTCAGGGTTTCCTGCCCGGTATCGCACAGGGTCACCTTCCAGTCGGTGCAGCTGTTGCACGCGTGGGTGGTCATGGCGCCGGTGGCAAGGTCCACGGTGAAGTCGGTGTTGCGGATGCGGTAATCGTGGAAATACTGCTTGATCACTTCGCCCTTGTAGCCCAGCGGCAGGACGAAGTCCTTGTGGCCGTGACGGGCGTAGATGCTCATGATGTGCCACAGCACCGGACGGCCGCCGATTTCGACCATGGGCTTCGGCTTGAATTCGGTTTCTTCGCGCAGGCGGGTGCCCTTGCCCCCGCACATGATGATGACCTTCATGCGATACCTCGTGATGGGGTAATGTGCTGTCGTCGTCCGGATTGTTATAGCAGAACGCGCGGCGTTGCGGAACGGGCCTCTGCCCTGTGCGCCCGAACGGGCGCGGGCGATGTCGCCGGGGCCGGGGTGCGCCGGACCGCACGCTGCGCACGGCACGCGCGGCCCACGTTGCGGGGACCATGAAAACCGTGGAATGCGGCTGCGTTGCCGGTCGGATGTACTGGATGGGATGGGTGCGGTGGCGTCATGATGACGTGCGGAACCTCCGTTCCGCGCGCGGGTGGCTGGCCGACATTCAGGGGACGGCGCGGCGCACTGGCGTGCCGCGTTTCCACCGGAATTTCCGGCCCTTCTACGTGGCGTGCTAGATACGCTTGCGCGTGCCGCTTGTCCATAGGTGCGGCACGTGATTTTCGCGCGGGGCGGGGGATTGCGGTGCGTGTTGCGGCATCCGCCACGTCCGTGTTCCGTCTCCGCGTCGTTCCGCCTACGCCTGCCGGGCCACCTGTGCAAAAAACTCCAGCAGCATGTCTTCCGCGCCCTGTTCCACCACGCACGGCCAGTTCAGCACCTGCGTGCCCACCCGTTCCGACACCGGGCAGGCCCCGGCGGCATAGCCCAAAGAGGCCAGCCCCGCCCGCGCGCCCACGACGGGGTCCATGAACCACGTCCACGCGGTGTGCACCCGCGCATCCATCAGCGATTTCAGGGCATCGGCGCGGGGGTGGGTGAAGGCCAGCCGGTGGGCGACGATGCGCAGCGCCGGGTCGGCATAGGCGGCGGGCAGGTGTGCGGCCAGCGGCGTGCCGTAGGCGGCGGTCAGGTAGCGTTGCAGCAGCGCCTCGCGCCGGGCGGCCTCGGCGGGCCAGCGGTCCAGTTCGAACAGCCCGATGCGCGCCAGCACGGCGGGCAGGCGCGCCGGGTAGGCGTACGCGCCCGTGCGCTCCACCACGTAGTCGTCGTCCAGAAAGGTCATGCCGGGGTCCGACAGCCGCCGCAGCACCGACTTGCCCAGCATGGCCAGCTGGTACAGGCCGTAGCTGGCAGGCCGGGCCAGCCGCCGCTCCAGCAGGAACTGGCCGAACAGTCGCCGCTGCTGGGCTTCCGGCAGGGTGGGGGCGTTGGTCAGTTGGTCGGCTACCGCGTCGTACAGCCCTGCGTCGCGGGTATAGAAGAATCCGCCCACCACCGTATTCATGGGCTTGGAATGGTCCGTGGAAAAGAACGCCGCGTCGCCGGTGTTGCCCACGGCCACACCGTCGCGCGTGGAACCCACGGTCAGGGCGCAGTCCTCGATCAGCGCGGCGCCGCAGCCGTCGGCCAGCGCGCGCAGTTCTCCCACCCGGCAGGGAATGCCGAAGCTGTGCTGCGCGATGATGGCCCGCGTCTTCGGGGTGATGGCTTTCGCCACCGCGTTCGGGTCGGTGCCGAAGGTGGCCGGGTCCACGTTGGTGAACACCGGGGTCGCGCCCGTGCGCAGCACCGCGCTGGCCACCACCGAGCAGGTGAACGCGGGCAGGATCACCTCGTGCCCGGCGCCCACGCCCAGGGCACGCAACGTGGCGAACAGCGCCATGCGCCCGCCCGCCGTGGCCAGCCCGCGCCCATCGCCCACCACCGCCGCAAAACGGCGCTCGTATTCCGCCACCGTGCCCGCCGCCTGCGTGGGCGATTCCAGCACGCGCCGCACCTCTGTCACCTGCGCCTCCGTCAGGTAGCCGTGCCCGGTCACGAACCCGTAGTAGGGCCGCGTACCCAGCATGCGGGTCAGTTCCTTCAGCTTGCGGGTGATGGCTGCGAGCATATGCAGGCTCCTTGGGGGGAGAGATGAGAGGTAACCGGGGAAGGGGGAAGAAACCTTTCGGGAAAGGTTTCTTCCCCCTTCCCCGAACCCCATCCCCCTTCTTCCAAAGCTTTTCAATAGGGGGCTTCGTTTCCATGTATTGGCGGCGGAGCGCGTGTGCGGTAGCACCGGCCTCTTCTCCACCCCCATTTAAAAAGTTTGGGAGGGTGGGGGTGCGGGGGAGGGAACCTTTTTCAAAAG
>NZ_JBDXXH010000015.1 GCF_040373385.1 Nitratidesulfovibrio sp.
TTACTATCGTAAAGGCTGATTCCTTCCCGACTCGCTATTTACTTGTCAAAGAACCGCAGTCACTTGGACCGCCGGAGCCATTGCTCCGCCGTGCCGTCGACCTTGTCGCAGCGCGGACGGCCCTTTTGCCGCATCCCGCATCTGCTGTCAATACCCTTTTTCACTTTTTTTTCGTGGCCGGTCGATTTTGCCAGTGTGGCGCATCGTCCGGCAGGGCCTGCAAGGTAGAAAGAGCACTCCGCTCGGAACTCCCAATGGCGACGCGCTGTTCGCGCGCTGCCGCCGGTCGTCGTCGCGGAAGCGGGTATCTATGCGTATCGCCCGCCAAGGTCAACAACCTTTTCGCGCCCTTTCTACACTATTGCCTCAACACGCTGAATTTGCATGCATAAAAACTTGCATCCGATTGCCGGGCGAACCGTGGCCCGCCCGGCAACCGGCGATGATGCGGGCAAGGCCTACAGCGTGGGGGGGATAACCAGCCCGGCGCTGACCATCTCCTCCACCTGGGCCACGTCCTTGTCCCCCCGGCCGGACAGGTTGACCAGGATGATGGCGTCCCTGCCCATGGCGGGCGCCAGCTTCATGGCGTGGGCCAGGGCGTGCGACGATTCCAGCGCGGGGATGATGCCTTCCGTGCGCGACAGGATGAAAAAGGCGTCCAGCGCTTCGGCATCGGTCACGCTGGCGTACTCGGCGCGGCCAATATCCTTGAGGTGACTGTGTTCCGGCCCCACGCCGGGGTAGTCCAGCCCGGCGGATATGGAATACACGGCAGCCGGTTCGCCTGCCTCGTCCTTCAGCATGTAGGAATGGAACCCGTGCATCACGCCCGGCGTGCCCATGCACAGGGTGGCCGCGTGGTCGCCGTAGGTCAGGCCGCGCCCGGCAGGCTCGACGCCGATGAGCCGCACGCCCTCGTCACCAATGAAGTCCGCGAACAGGCCGATGGCGTTGGAGCCGCCGCCCACGCAGGCCACTGCGCAGTCGGGCAGGCGGCCTTCCGCCTCCAGCATCTGGGCGCGCGCCTCGCGCCCGATCACCGACTGGAAATGCCGCACGATGCGCGGGTACGGGTGCGGCCCCACGGCCGAGCCCAGCAGGTAGAAGGTGTTTTCGGCATCGCCCAGCCATGCGCCCAGGGCCTCGTCCACGGCTTCCTTCAGGGTGCGCTGGCCGCTCATGGCGGGCACCACTTCCGCGCCCATCATGCGCATGCGGAACACGTTCAGCTTCTGGCGTTCCATGTCTTCCGCGCCCATGTGGATGGTGCACTGCATGCCCATGAGCGCGGCGGTGGCGGCGGTGGCCACGCCGTGCTGACCCGCGCCCGTTTCCGCAATGACCTTCTTCTTGCCCATGCGCTTGGCCAGCAGGATCTGCCCGATGGTGTTGTTCACCTTGTGCGCGCCAAGGTGGTTCAGGTCTTCGCGCTTGAGGTAGATCTTGGCCCCGCCAAGGCGCGCGGTAAGGTTGGCGCACAGGAACAGCGGCGTCTGGCGACCGGCATAGCGGGTCAGGTAGTATTCCAGTTCGGCCAGAAAGTCCGGGTCGGCGTGGTAGCGTTCGAAGGTGGCGGCCAGTTCGTCGAGCACGGGCTTGATGTGCTCCGGCACGTACTGCCCGCCGTAGGGGCCGAACAGGCCGTCGGCAGCGGGCGGCGCGGGGAGCGTGGCCAGGCTGGCAGCGCGCGCGGCGGCGGCGCAGGCGCAGCCGCCATCGGTGGGCAGGGTGGCGCCGTAGGTGACACCGGCAGGGAACATGCGGGGGATGGTGGACATTGTCGAAGCTCCTCGTGCTGTTGCAGCAGGACTCCGGCCTGAATGCGGCGGCCAATACGCGGGGTTCGGCGGCGCGCCCGGAGTTCCGGCCGCGTGGGTTTGTCAGCGGGTGCCACAGCTTTCTGCGGCGGCATGCGCGAACCTCCACGGCCCTGTGGTCAGGGCCGCCACCACCGGTGGACCGGGTGTGCGCAACGGCGCGGCCCCGCAGGCGGCGGGGGCGCGGGCGGCAGCAGGCCCGGCGATGGGGAGGATGCGGTACGCATGCACTGCTCATGCCGTGAACCGGGTCGGCTGTCAAGAATTGTATACAGTATGCGAAAGACGAGATTCGTGCCGTCGAAACAGGACAATCCGGCGGCAAAACAGGACATCCCGGCGGGCTGGCCTGCCCTGCCCTCGCCTGCCAGGCGCGGGGGTGCTATCCATATATGGCGCGCCGGGCGTGGCGCGGCCCGTCCATGGGACTCGTCTGGGCGGCCCGTCCGCCCCTTACGCACAGTTATCCCAACCGTAACCCGACAACTTCATGGAGCCGCCATGTCGTCCGCATCCGCAATCAACCCCGCCGCAGCCCCGGCTGCATCCATCACGGCACTCGTTCTCGTCGACATCCAGCGCGACTACTTTCCCGGCGGGCGCATGGCCCTGCCCGATGCGGACAGCGCGGGCCGCCGCGCCGTAGAGATTCTGGCCCGCTGCCGCGCGGCGTCCATGCCGATCATCCATATCCGCCATGAAAGCATCCGCCCCGGCTCCACCTTTTTCCTGCCCGGCACGGAAGGGGCGGACATCCACCCGCTGGTGGCCCCGCTGCCCGGCGAGGCCGTGCTGACCAAGCACTTTCCCAACTCGTTCCGCGATACGGAGCTGCTGGACCGCCTGCGCGCAATCGGCGCCACAGACCTTATCGTGGTAGGCATGATGACCCACATGTGCATCGACACCACGGTGCGCGCGGCCTTCGACCTGGGCTTCCGCTGCCGGGTGGCGGGCGATGCCACGGCCTCGCCTGCGTTGGCGTACGGCGGCACGCAGGTGGACGCGAACACGGTGCGCGCCACCTTTCTGGCCGCCCTGAACGGGGTGTTTGCCGACGTGACCGACGCGGCGGATCTGACGGTATAGCGCCGCGCGGTTGCGGGCGTTGCGGCAGGAGCGCAGACAGGCGAGCACGGTGCGAGGGGGCGGTATCGGCGATACGGCGAAGGCACGAAGCGTCCCCATGCGTCTCGCCCGATGCGCCCGTCCGCTACGCTCCCACAACGCGCCCGCCCCGGCAGCCAAGCCCGTCCTGCCGCCACACCCTTGCCGAGTCGCCGCCGGGACGGTACACCCGACGGGGAACGGGTGCACCGCGCGGCACGCATCCGCCCCCCCCCGGCGACTGCATGACATGCCCCGCCGGGCGGCCCACACAGGCCGCCGCAGCGGGCCATCGCGCGCCTTGCCCCCCACGCCCCATCCACGTGCCCACTCCACGGAGGCCCCATGGAACACCATATCCGCTACGACGCCGCCCAGCGTGCCCTGATCCTGCTCGACCAGCGGTTGCTGCCCACCCGGCAGGAAGATTTCGTGTGCCGGACCACGGAAGACATCGTCACCGCGTTGCAGGTCATGGTGGTGCGCGGCGCCCCGGCCATCGGCGTCACCGCCGCGTGGGGCTGCGTGCTGGCCGCGTACGAGGCCGCCGAGGCGGGCGACCACTGGCACCCGGTGCTGGACGGCCTGCTGGAGCGCATCGCCAAGGCGCGGCCCACCGCCGTGAACCTGCGCTGGGCCGTGGACCGCATGCGCAAGGTATGGAAGACCGCCGGGCACGCGCCCTTCGCCACGCTGATCTCACTGTGGGAATCGGAGGCGCGGCGCATCCATCGCGACGACATCGAGATCAACCGCGCCATGGGCCGCCACGGCGCCGCGCTGATCGACGAGGGCGACACGGTGATGACCCACTGCAACGCGGGCGCGCTGGCCACCGCCGGGTACGGCACGGCGCTGGGGGTCATCCGGGGCGCGGTGGACGCCGGCAAGAAGATTTCGGTCATCGCCAATGAAACGCGGCCCTTCCTGCAAGGCGCGCGGCTGACCGCCTATGAACTGCACGAGGACCACATCCCCGTCACCGTGGCCTGCGACAACGCCTGCGGCCACCTGATGCGCAAGGGCATGGTGCAGAAGGTGGTGGTGGGGGCTGACCGCATTGCCGCCAACGGCGACGCCGCCAACAAGATCGGCACCTATTCCGTGGCCCTGCTGGCCCGCGAGCACGGCGTGCCGTTCTATGTGGCCGCGCCGCTGTCCACCATCGACAGGAACACCCCCGACGGCGATCACATTCCCATAGAAGACCGCACCCCGCGCGAGGTGACCCACGTGGGCGACACCCAGATCACCCCCGACGGGGTGCCGGTGTACAACTTTGCCTTCGACGTGACCCCCGCCGCGCTCATCGCGGGCATCGTCACCGAGGTGGGTGTGCTACGCGCCCCGTATGAGGAAAGCATCGCGGAGGCGTTCCGCAAGGCGGGGCTGGAGTAGCGCGCCCAGGCACCGGCCCCCATCCCGCATTTTTCCGCATCCCCGTGCCGTCACCGCGTGGCGAGGGCACGGGGATGCGCAGCTTCTCCACCCGCCCGCGCGCTCACGCATCCATGGCGCACAGGTGATGCGTTGCTCCGTGCACGTGGCTGTGCCATGCTTATGACCACGTTCCGCGCCTGTCTCCCGCCCCAATGCCCCACATCGCCCGGCACCGGAACGCCAGGAGCCCCCGCCATGATGATGAAGCTTTCCGACGTCGATCTGCTGGAAGCGCTGGAGCGCCCCGAAAGCGCGCCCCTGCGCGAGATGTTTTCCGTGCGCCGGGTGGCGCGCGGGCAGGGCATCTTCTGGCCCGACGAGCAGGAAGACCTGGTGCTGGTTGTGAAGTCGGGCCGGTTCCGGGTGTACCTTTCGTACGGGGGCAAGGAATTCACCTTGGCCTTTCTGGAGCGGGGCGACATCTACAGCAGCCACACCGGGGCGCACGTGCAAGCCCTGGCCGACGGCGAGGTGCTGCTGGCCGACACCCGCGCCTTCCGCCGCCGCATGACCGACCTGCCGGAGGTTTCGGCCATCATGGTGCGGGTGCTGGGGCAGATGCTGCGCTCCACCTTCTTTCTCATCGAGGGGCTGGTGTTCCGCGATAGCAACACCCGCCTGGCCTCCCTGCTGCTGGAACAGGCCGAACGGGCTCCCGCCCCCGACCCTGACGATACCGCCGACCTCGCCGAAATGGACGCTACGGACGATGCCGCCAACGCGGGCGCGGCATCAGCCCCTGACGACGCGCCCCCGCATGTCCTTGCCACCCCCTCGGCCAACGCCCCGGTCCACGCCCCGGCCAACACCCCTGCCGCAATGCGCCCCGCCCATGCCCCTGCCCGGCGCCACGCCATGCCGTCCCGATCCGTGCAACCCGGCAGCGGCCAGATCATCCGCATGGACCTGACCACGGAACAACTGGCCGGCATGGTGGGAGCCACCCGTCAGACCGTGTCCACCCTGCTCAACGACATGATCCGCTCCGGCATCCTTGAACGGGTGGGACGCGGCGCCTATCGCGTGCGCGACATGGACCGCCTGCGCGAACTGGCCAGCGCGTAGCCAGCGCCCCTTTTCGCCCCGGCCCGCCCTGCCTGCCTGCGTTCCAGCCAGCCCCCGCTGTCCGGCGCCCCTCGGGGCCGTCAGCGCCGATCGACCTCGTCGGTCGAGTTCACTGCCCCCCCTTTGCCCGACTCCCGGCCCGGTAGTCTGCCAGTTGCCCGCCTGGCTGTCCGCCTGGTCGTCCACCAATGGCGCCCCTGTCGCGCCGTCCCTTCCCCTTTCGTCAAGCCGCGCACTCTCCCCCCTTTCCTTCCGCAATACCGCTGTCTTTCCAGCGTGTTTCCGCATTCTTTCGCCCCCTCCCCTTTTTTCCGCACCTGCGTGCCTTTTGTCGGCTATCCGACATACCCCACCGCCCTGCCGCGCTACGTTCGCACCATACAGTGCCGCCCACACGCAGGAGAGGACGCGCGGGGGCGGCGGATGCGTCCGCACGCGTCGCGGGAAACGACAGCGGACGCGGTGCAACCGCAGCGGCCCCGTGCGGGGCCACCGCCCAGGGAGGGCAACATGAATTCCGAGACCCCCTACACCGAGCACACCCTGTGGGAAGACGCGCGGCAGATGCTGCGCAAGGCCGAAGCCGAAAACATTCCCACCGCGTGGGACCGCATGCGCGAGCAGACGCCCCACTGTAAGTTCTGCGAACTGGGCACCACCTGCCGCAACTGCGTCATGGGTCCCTGCCGCATAGCCAACCGCAAGGACGGCAAGATGCGCTACGGCGTGTGCGGTGCCGACGCCGACGTCATCGTGGCCCGCAACTTCGGCCGGTTCATCGCGGGCGGCGCCGCCGGGCACTCCGACCACGGCCGCGACCTGATCGAGACGCTGGAGGCCGTGGTGGAAGGCCACGCCCCCGGCTACACCATCCGCGACGAGGCCAAGCTGCGCCGCATCGCCGCCGAACTGGGCGTGGCCGACACAGACACTCGCCCCACCCTGGACGTGGCCCGCGACCTTGTGGACGTGTGCTACGCCGACTTCGGCAGCCGCCGCACCGAACTGGCCTTTCTGAAGCGCGCCCCCAAGGTCCGCCGCGAATTGTGGGAACGCCTGGGCATGACCCCGCGCGGCATTGACCGCGAAATCGCCGAAATGATGCACCGCACCCACATGGGCTGCGACAACGACCCCGCCAGCCTGCTGACCCACGCTGCGCGCACCGCGCTGGCCGATGGCTGGGGCGGATCCATGATCGGCACGGAACTGTCGGACATCCTGTTCGGCACGCCCATGCCCCGCCAGTCCACCGTGAACCTGGGCGTGCTGCGCGAAGACGCCGTGAACATCCTTGTGCACGGCCACAACCCCGTGGTGTCGGAAATGATCCTGGCCGCCGCACGCGAACCCGCCATGCAGCAGGCCGCCCGCGATGCCGGGGCCGCCGCGCTCAACGTGGCCGGGCTGTGCTGCACCGGCAACGAACTGCTGATGCGCCAGGGCATTCCCATGGCGGGCAACCACCTGATGACGGAACTGGCCATCGTGACCGGCGCGGCGGACGCCATCGTGGCCGACTACCAGTGTATCATGCCCAGCCTTGTGCGCATTGCCGCCTGCTACCACACCCGCTTCGTGACCACCTCGCCCAAGGGGCGGTTCACCGGGGCCACGCACATCGAGGTGCACCCCCACAATGCCCAGGAAAAGTGCCGCGAAATCGTGCGGCTGGCCATCGAGGCCTTCACGAAGCGCGACCCCGCGCGGGTGAGCATTCCCGTACAGCCGGTACCCATCACCACCGGGTTCTCCAACGAGGCCATCCTGGCCGCGCTGGGCGGCACCCCGGCCCCGCTGCTGGACGCCGTGAAGGCCGGGCAGATTCGCGGGTTCGTGGGCATCGTGGGCTGCAACAACCCCAAGATCAAACAGGATTCCGGCAACGTGGGCCTGGCCAAGGAACTCATCCGCCGCGACATCATGGTGCTGGCCACCGGCTGCGTGACCACGGCGGCAGGCAAGGCCGGGCTGCTCATGCCAGAGGCCGCCGACATGGCCGGGCCGGGCCTTTCCGCCGTGTGCAAGGCGCTCGGCGTGCCGCCCGTGCTGCACATGGGCAGCTGCGTGGACAACTCGCGCATCCTGCAACTGTGCGGGCTGCTGGCCGATGAACTGGGCGTGGACATCAGCGACCTGCCCGTGGGGGCGTCGTCGCCGGAATGGTATTCGGAAAAGGCGGCGGCCATCGGCCTGTACGCCGTGGCCAGCGGCATTCCCACCCACCTCGGCCTGCCGCCCAACATCCTGGGCAGCGACGTGGTGACCGGCTTGGCCGTTGACGGCCTGAACGGGTTGGTGGGCGCGGCGTTCATGGTGGAGGCCGACCCGGTGAAGGCGGCGGACCTGCTGGAAGCGCATATCGTGGAGCGGCGCCAAAAGCTGGGATTGTCCGCGTAGCACGGCACATCTACTGACAGGCGCGCACCTTGGGCATCACCCGGCGGCGCGGTCACCGGCCCGTGGCCGCGCCTTCCCGCACCGGGACGGGCCGGGGCAGGCACTTCCTGCTCCGGCCCAGCTCCGGCGCTTCGGCCCTGCCGGAGACACGCGGGCAAGAACGGCGCATGCCACCGGAGCATCTCCGCCCCCCCTTTGAACATTTTTTTGGGGGGGTGGGGAGCCGGGGCTGGGAAGGAGACCCTTTCCCGAAAGGGTCCCTTCCCCGCCCCCGGTTCTCTTTCTTCCGAAACGGACGCCACGCAGGAGGCACGCATGAAATTGGCATTTGCGGGCAAAGGCGGCGCGGGCAAGACCACGCTGGCAGCCTGGACGGCGGACTATCTGGCCCGGCACGGGCACGACGTGTGGATGATCGACGCGGACACGGCCCTGTCATTAGGAAGGGCCTCCGGTCTTGCGCGCGACGGCCTGCCGGTGCCGCTGGTGGAGCGGCACGACCTGATCATGCAGCGCATCGGCACGGGCATGATCAGCCTGACGCCCGAAGTGGGCGACCTGCCCGAGGCGCTGGCGGTGGACGTTCCCCTTGGGGGGGATGCGGCACCCGGCATTGCGCCAGGGCGCAAGCGGCTGCTGGTCATGGGGTCGGTTGCCGGGGCCGGGGGCGGCTGCGCCTGCGAGGCCAACGCCCTGCTGAAGGCGCTGCTGGCCCATCTGGTGCACGACCGGCGCGAATGGGTACTGGTGGACCTGGAGGCCGGGGTGGAACACCTTGGCCGGGGCACCGTGGCGGCAGTGGACGGCCTGGCGGTGGTCAGCGAGCCGGGGCTGCGCAGCCTGGAAACGGCGGCGGACATCGCCCGTCTGGCGCACGGCCTTGGCCTGCACCAGCAGGTGCTGGCCCTGAACCGGCTTGCCGGACCGTGCGCCGCCTGCGCCGAGGACGAGTACCTGCCCCAGCTACCCCAATTGCCCGACAGCCCGGAACTGGTCGGCCTGCCCGAAACGCGGGTGGGCGTGCCCGCCCTGCCCGGCCTTGCGGCGCGCATGCTGGACAACGCCTGCGTCACCGGCCTGCCGGAACACGCGCTGGTGGACCGGTTCATCGCGCGGCTGCTGGAAGGGTTCGGACATCCGGCGGAGGCCACGGCCTGAGCGGGCCGGAATGGGCGGTAACCAACGCGATGCCGCAGCATTTCCCGCCAAAAAAGACCAACGCCGGGCACTCTCGTGTCCGGCGTTTTCGTTGCCCGTCGCTTAAACCGTCCGCGAAACGCGCGGCAGCAGTTCCTTCCAGCGCGCCGCGTCCAGCCGCTGGCCGGGGGGCAACGCGGCCAGCACCGCGCGCAGGCGCAGGGCCTCGTCCCGCAGGACCGCCAGATCAACCCCGAACCCTGCGGGCAGGAACGGGACCAGATGTCCGGCGCCGCGTTCCAGCAGGCGCAACGCCCCGGCGCGGTTGCCGTTTTCCTCGTGCAGCAGGCCCACGGCAATTTGCAGGATGCCCTTGTACACATCGCGCTCGGGCCGGGTTTCGTCCAGCCACAGATGCTCCAGCACCTCATGACAGGTGAACCACGCCCCGGCATCGAACAGGGCCAGCGCCCGGTCGAAGCGGCGGATTTCGTCCCCCGTACGGCTATCCGGAGTATGGCCGCCCGGCATTTCGCTATCCGGCGGGCCGCCATTCGGCACGTCACGTTCCGGGAGGCGGTCACCGTCCCGTTGCGATGCATCGTCCATGGGGCCTCCCCGGCGGCGGTGCGCCGTCACGACGCTCCGGATATTCCCACTCCTGCCTACGCCATCACAGCATTCCGGACATCCCCTACCCCGGCTGCCGCCGTCGGCGGTGCTACACCCCGAAAAACCGCCGCGCGTTGTCCCCGGCCACCGTCCACAGTTCGGCCACGTCCATGCCCCGCGCCTGGGCCACGGCCTGCGCGGTGAACACCATGTACGCGGGTTCGTTGCGCTTGCCGCGATAGGGCACGGGCGACAGGTACGGGCTGTCGGTTTCCAGCACCAGCCGATCCAGCGGCAGCGCGCGCGCTGCCTCGCGCAGGGGTTCGTTGGCCGGGTAGCTGACCGGGCCGGGCAACGAGACGTGCCAGCCGTGCGCCACGATGCGCGCGGCCTGCGCCGCATCGCCCCCAAAGCAGTGCCACAGCAGCGGGTAGCCGGAAAAGCCTTCCTCCTCCAGCACCCGCAAGGTGTCGTCGAAGGCGTCGCGCGAGTGGATCACCACCGGGCGCTCCACCTCACGGGCCATGGCCAGCTGGGCGCGAAAGGCCGCGCGCTGGATGTCGGGCGGGCAGTCGTCCCAGTAGAAATCCAGGCCAATCTCGCCCACGGCGCGCAGGCGGTCGTCCTGTGCGAATGCCGCGCGCATGGCGGCAAGGGCCGCGTCGTCGCAGGCCTGCGCCTCGCAGGGGTGGATGCCGAGCAGAAAGAACACCTCGGGCCGCTGCGCGAACAGGTGGCGGTTGGCCGCCCATTTCTCCGGGCCAAGGAACACGTTGCCGAACTGCGCTACCCCGGCGGCGCGGGCGCGGTCCAATACGGCCTCGCGGTCAGCGTCGAACTCGCTGCCATCAAGGTGGGCGTGCGATTCCACGCCGGTACAGGGCAACCCCAGGCTTTCCGGCGCGGGGCGTTCCGGTTTCTTCTTGGACATGATGCGGATTCCTTATGGTGATGACGCGCGGCACCGGCCATGCGCTCTCGCCCGCACGAATGACGGACGGGCGGGCAGAAGGCTACGGCACGGACAGACGGCGCGTGGCGGCGCGAATGTTCATTGGAAGCACGGAGTAAATGCGTCCTCGTGGGGTGCCTGTCCAGTGCACAGGCACTCGTTATGGGGCTGGCGGAAGACCTGGCTAGCTGCGCGCGGCGGGAAACAATTCCCCCTTCGCCACCCGCTCCCACAGCGCCAGCACCGTTGCACGCTGGCGCTCCAGCGAACAGGCCCGCGCCGTGGCAAGTCCCGCCCGGCGCAGCGCGGCCAGTTCCGGCCCGCCCGTGGCCGCAAGACGTACGGCCCGTTCCAGGGCCAGCCCGGCGGCCACCACGTCGGCGTCGGCGGCAAAGTAGCCGTTGGGCGGCAGGTCCATGCCCCCGCCAGCCGGGTCCGCTTCGGGGCCGCCCCCCGTCCACCACGGGGTCACCCCGCCGGGCAGGGCCTGGCGCATGTAGTCCCACCCGCCAAATCCGGCAAAGCCCACCAGCAGGCAGCCGCTGGCCAGCGCCTCCAGCGGGGGCAGCGGGCAGCCTTCGGGAAACCCCGTGGCCAGAAACACCTGCGACGTGCGCAGCAGATCCGCCACTTCGGCATGGGTGCGGCCATGAATCTCGCGCCACTCCACCTCCACGGCCCGCTCCCCGCGCGAGGCGGACAGGGCCAGCCGGGCGGTCAGCAACTCGCGCACCTGCTGGGCCAGCGCGCGGTTCTTGCGCGGCATCCAAGCAATGCGCACCGGCCCCGGCGCGGGTCCGTCGGGAACGGCGCCCCCGTTCGATTGTTCCCCGCCATCCCCACCCTGCGCCCAGGCCGGGTGGAACACTTCAAGGTCGATGCCGGGGCGCAGCACCGGGGCTTCGCGCCCGGTCACCTCGCGGGTGTACCAGGCCACCGGGTCGGACACGGCCAGGAACGACACGTCAAGTTGCGGCCAGGCCACGCCCGGCGGCAACGAAGACAGCAGGTACGCCCAGTTCTGCACGTACACCACGCACCGCGCGCCCGCGCGCAGGCCAGGAGCCAGCGCGTTGACCCAGCCTTCCGGCACCAGCCACACGTCGCGCGGGGTCGGCGCGGCGACGGCCTCGTCCCAACCCATTATTGGCGCGGGCGGGCTGTCCGGATCGAGCCCGGGCGCCCCCCCTTCGCGGGGGACGAGAAACACCGGGTACCCGGCGGCATGCAGGTGCGCGGCCATGCGGTACAGCACGGCAAGGCCCCCGGTCATGCGGGGCAGCGGCGGAACGAACAGAAAGGTACGCATGGGCGATGCTCCGTGATTGGACGCAGCAAAGCAGATACCGGAGTGAAGGGCAAGGGGGAGTGACCGGGCGGGGCTGTGCCAGACTGGACGGACGGGGCGGACGGGGCGGACCGGACGGACTGGGCGGACCGGACGGACGGGGCGGACCGGGCGGTGCAAACCATAACGGACAAGACGGGGCCACGGATGGGACTGGCGGAACGGGCCGCGCGAGCCGATACCATCGAGCACTTGGCCGGATGTCTTCAGGCACGCGCGCCATACCTCCCCGCCCCAGAAAAAAACGCCGGGGACGGAAGGCCTTCCTCCATCCCCGGCGCAAAATCAGGCAGCGTCAGTCTACTTGCCGCAGCACTTCTTGAACTTCTTGCCGCTGCCACAGGTACAGGGCTCGTTGCGGCCCACCTTGGGGGCCTCGCGGCGGAACGGCTCCTGCCCGTGCACCAGGCCATCGGCGTAGTACCACACGCCGTCCTCGCACCGGAAAAAGCTGTCCTCGCGCAGTTCCTGCGGCACGCCGCCCAGCACATAGTGGGCCACGAACGAAACCTCGCCGGTCTCGTCGCCGGGCTGGCCGCCCTTCACGGAAAGCACTTCCAGCCCCTTCCAGTCCACGGCTTCGGACCAGGCGCGCATCTCGTCGATGCTGACTTCCTCGCGCATGGCAGGGTGGGTGGAGGTGTCCAGGTAGTCGAAGGCGTGCAGGCAGTGGGCGGAATAGCGCGAGCGCATCAGCGCTTCTGCCGTGGGCGCGGGCTTTTCGCCGCGCACGTAGGGGCCGCAGCAGGCGTCCAGCGCAAGGCCGGAGCCGCAGGGGCAAAGCGTGGTCTCGGACATGTGGGTCGATCCTTCGGCCCGCCGCCCGACGCTTCGCCCCGCGAAGCCCGTCGGCGTACCGCTAGTGGTTACCGCAGCCGTGATGGCCGTGGGATGTACACAGTTCCTGCCGGTCGGTCAGGTGACCGTCCAGCCAGCTCCGGGCGGCGTCATGAACCGGGCCGGATGCCCCGCGCACCACGTCGATGCCGTGGCGGCGCAGCGTCATCACGGCGCCTTCGCCCATGTTGCCGCCCACCAGAACGCTGACGCCAAGGTCCACCAGGACGGGCACGATGTTCGACTTGCACCCGCAGCCGGGGGGCGGCGTCAGGCGCTCTTCTTTCACAATGTTGCGGGTCTCGTCCACCGTCAGCAGGGTATAATACTCGCAGTGGCCGAAATGTTCGTCAATGATGCCGTCTCGCGAGGGCAGGGCGATTTTGAGCATGGGCAATCCTCCGTAACGAATATGCGTTCCGCCCCTGATAATCCTTTGCCCCGGAAAGTCAATGACCACTTACTTCATCCGGCTCGGGCGGGCACGGCAAGTCCGCGCCGCACGTCACAAACGCCCTTGCCGCCATGTCGCCACATGGCCGTCACGCGGTGGGCACCCCGGCACGACACCGTGGCGGGCGTGGCACCGGCCAGGCAGACACCGACACGAGGTCATTGCCCCGTGCCCTTGCGCACACCCGGCAGAAGCCGCCATGGTCCTGCGCCACACGGACTTGCCGCCCGATCGCGTCATTCTGTCCGGCCCGATGCGCCGCAGGGTGGCGCGGCACCACCGCGTGTGATACCCTTGCTGCATGGCTCGGGCCGGAGGCCCGCAGGAGCATCGCCGGGTGGCGCACCGCGCCCTTACAGGCAGGGCGACGGCAGGAAACGCGCCCCCCCGGCCTCATTCCCACCCCCGCCAGGAGACTTCGGGACCATGACAGACTCCACCACCGATCGGCGCAAGTTTAGCCGCCTTCCCAAGCCCTTTCGCGTCGAGGCCAGCGAAATCCGCTTCCCCCCGTCCAGCCAGGCCCGTTTTGAAACCCAGTGCTGCGACATCAGCGCCGGCGGGCTCAGCGTGCACAGCCCCCGTACCTTCGAGCCGGGCACCAAGTTGCAGGTGCGCGTGCACATCCCCACGCTGAACAAGTATTCGCCGGGGTTCTTCAAGGTCTACGAGAACGACGCCGACCAGTACCTGCAAGCCATCGCCGAGGTGATCCGGGTGGAGCATTCCGCCGGGGGCTACCTGCTGGGGCTGAAGTATGTGGATGTGGACGAGGATGCCGCGCGCGCCGTGGCCAACATGGTCAACAAGGCCGTGCAGGGCTGACACCCGCATTGCAGGGCCCGGTGGCCGCCGAACACCCGGCGCCACAACGCAGAACGGCTTGCGGACCGCCCGCAAGCCGTTCTGGAGGAAAAGCTGTCTGCAAAAGAAAGGAAGGTACTGGGGACATAGCAACCCGCGTGCCAACACCGCCTTTACTGGCGGTGTTTTATTTTATCCTGCCAACTCGCACCATTGCAGCATCACAGCCCCAATGCGCGCGACAAGGCGGCAACCCCTGCCGTATAAAAAATTGAACCCTACCTGCGCGGCAGCATATAAACTGTTCGCTCAGACATTTTTTCCAACCTCCCCGCTCCAATCCGCCGCATCCGGGCACCTCACCCCGGACTTGCTCATAATTCCTTATTTCACAAGGCATTGGGCGTTCACTCACCCAACCCCGGCAAGGCCGTTTGGGCCGAATTCAAAAAATTCTACCCCCACCACGGCGTGTTGAGCCTTCACTCTCACCATTGACATGAGCCATCTCAACTCCCATAGTGTAGATAATGATTGACAGCGCAACCATGTAGGCTGTTCAATCAAACAGCGCCCGGAACCATCCGGGACGGATACACTCTCTGATGGAGGTTTCACAAATGCCCGCCCGTCATTCCAGCATTCCCGTGACGCGGCAGGACATCCAGCCTCGCAAGGACAGCGAGGCGGCCCTGTTCCGCAACCGGCTGAAGAAGATCGGCCGCATCCAGGACACCCGCACCCGCGCCCACCGCATCCTGCTGGCGCTGGGTTACGTCATCGCGCTTACCCCGCGCGGCGTGCCCGCGTTCACCCGTGCGCTGGTCCGCAAGGGTGCCAACGTGGTGGTGTGGCTTACCGACGAATCGCGCGATGGCCTGCCCTCTTCGCTGCGCAGCCCCGCATGGGCGGGTTTCTACGCGCGCGACGACAGCGACGAGATGGTCTACGACGAGGACTATTCCACCCTCATCGACTACCTGCGCGAACTGCATCCCGAGCAGATGCGCGTCGCCCCCGAGGTCATGTCCGACAACTGATCGGCGGACGCCCCCGCGCGCACGCCGGTCACACGTCCGGCAAAGGGCCTCCGGCCCGGCGCACGGGGACAGCCTGACGGCAGGGTCTCGCCGCCCTCCGTCGGGTTGGCCCGGATGGCACTGCCCCGAAAGGCTGCCATGTACGGAAAGAGCCGCACGGTCCCGCTCTTTCCGGCCACCGGTGGGGATACCCTGCACATCCGTCTTTCGCCCCCTGACGGCAGCCACACCCCCCATCGGCCCGCGCCATATCCGGCCCCGATCCGGTCCGGTCCGATTCGATCCGGTCCGATTCGATCCGGTCCGGCCCAATCGATCCCGTCCTGTCCTCACCCGCCAGATCAGCCCCGACGCATATTCCGTTTTCGCCTGCGTAGCGCCCAGGTGAGTCGGCGCGCTGTTGCTGCATCTGCCGATCACCGCATCGCCCCGTCATTCGCCATCCCGCGCTGCTTCCGCCCCATGCCGCCTTGCGGCATGGCCGGCACAGGCGCACGGCGGGCGTGTTGACGCCCCTCGCGCGATGCGGGTATCCTCCGGCGTCTTTTTCCACAAGGAGTACCCCCGCATGCTCGATCTCAAGCTGCTGCAACGCAGCCCCGAAGTGGTGGCCAAGGCCCTGGCCGACCGGGGCTCGTCGCTCGACATGGCCGAATTCACCGCCCTGGATGAACGCCGCCGCGCCCTGCTGGCCGAGGTGGAAGCCCTGAAGGGCGAACGCAACAAGGCCTCGGGCGAAGTGGCCCGCATGAAGCGCGCGGGCGAGGACGCAGCCCCGCTGCTGGAACGCCTGTCCGGGCTGTCCGACCGCATCAAGGACCTGGACCGCGAAACCGAAGAGGTGAAGGCCGCCGTCAACGACTGGCTGCTGGCCGTGCCCAATATACCCGACGCCTCCGTGCCCTTTGGCCGCAGCGAGGCCGACAACCCCGAGGTGCTGCGCTGGGGTACCCCCCGCGCCTTCACCTTTGCCCCCAAGGAACACTGGGAGATCGGCACCGCCCTTGGCGGGCTGGACTTCGAGCGTGCGGGCAAGCTGGCGGGCAGCCGCTTTGCCGTGTACCGCACCTGGGCGGCCCGCATGGAACGCGCCCTGGCCAACTTCTTTCTGGATACGCACATCACCGAGCACGGCTACACGGAAATCATCCCGCCGTTCATGGTCAACCGCAAGACCATGACCGGCACCGGCCAGTTGCCCAAGTTCGAGGAAGACCTGTTCAAGCTCGAAGGGTGGGATTACTTTCTGATTCCCACGGCAGAAGTGCCGCTGACCAACCTGCACGCGGACGAAATGCTGGAAGAGGCCCAACTGCCCATGGGCTACGCGGCCATGACCCCGTGCTTCCGCTCCGAGGCGGGCAGCTACGGCAAGGACACGCGCGGCCTGATCCGCCAACACCAGTTCACCAAGGTGGAGATGGTGCGCTTTGCCCATCCGGAACGTTCGTTCGACGAACTGGAAAAGATGCGCGGCCACGCCGAGGTACTGTTGCAGCGCCTGGGCCTGCCCTACCGGGTGATTACCCTGTGCACGGGCGACATGGGCTTCTCGTCGGCCAAGACCTACGACATCGAGGTCTGGCTGCCCGGCCAGAACGCCTACCGCGAGATTTCGTCGTGTTCCAACTGCGGCGACTTCCAGGCGCGCCGCGCGGGCATCCGCTTCCGCCCGGCGGGCGGCGGCAAGCCCGAATTCGCGCACACCCTGAATGGTTCCGGCCTCGCCGTTGGCCGCGCCCTGGTGGCGGTCATCGAAAACTACCAGCAGGAAGACGGATCGATAGTCATTCCCGAAGTGCTGCGCCCCTACATGGGCGGCATGGAGCGGGTGACGGCGGAATAGCCGAGGAGCCCTGACGGCCCCCTGCGGCCCTTGCGAAACAGGCGTTGCGGCATTCTTGACGCCGAACGCAACCCAGCGTATAAGACCTCTCCCTTTCGGGTCGTTAACTCAGTCGGTAGAGTATCTGCCTTTTAAGCAGAGAGTCGCAGGTTCGAGCCCCGCACGACCCACCATGAAGATGAAGGCCCCACGGACATGTCCGTGGGGCCTTTCCATTTTTACCCCATCGGACGCCTCGCTTCCTGCTCTGCGTGGTGCCCGATGCCGCGGCATCCGCTACTCGTTCCGCAAATACGGCGCGGGCTTTTCCTTCAGGCGCGTGCCGTGCCCGCCAGCCCGAACACCAGCGCAAAGGCCACACACGCGGCCACCGTGCCCGCCACCTCTCCGGGGTACACGGCAAAGGGCAGCTTCAGCAGGCCCCGCACTGCAGATCATCATGCACCGGAAAGCTCGCTTTACAAGGAGTGGGCACGATATTATCAAAGCCTATCCTCGCCAAGCGACAACCCTGACATGACAGGGCCGCAACAAGGCTGTATCATGAACGGCAAATACCCCCATGAGGTTTGCCAGAACGAATATCGCCAAACGAGCAAAAGGCCTTTTCGCAAGAGCACCTTCAAAGCACTCGGGGCACAACACAATACCTTGGCGCATTACGCAAACAACATGCATGACCAATGAAAAGCTGCCTGAAAATCTCCCCTTGATATGGAGTAAGTACATTGCAATCTGAAAAATTTTACTCAAAAATATACGACGACCCCTCGTATTGCGGCGGCCATGACCAATTCAAAGAGAACATCATTAAAAAATTGCTCTCAAAGCACAGCTCAAACTTTAAAAATCATCTTGATATCGGGGCAAGCAGAGGACGGTTTCTAGCAACCATCGCAGCCGAGAACCGCTACGCCTTTGAAATGGCGGATTCACCACGCGAAGACTTGCTGAAAGAAAATGTCCACATCATTGGTCGCAACATTGAAACTGAGGAGATTGAACAGCGCCAATACGACCTGATATCGGCACTTGATGTCATTGAGCACCTCTTTGACCCTCTCTCAGCCTGCATCAAGGCCAGAGGAGCGCTTTCAAAGGGGGGAATCTTTATCGTCAGCGTCCCCAATGACCTCCTCAATTTAAAAACACTTCTCCCGATGCTTTTGGGGAAAAAAGACGGAGCGGTGTTTCAATTTTCCAACAATGGCCACATTCGCTTTTTCTCTTCAACAAGCCTATTCAACATCCTCAAAATGGCCGGCTTCGACTCTATCGAGATACACTGCTATGGGAAACACAATTTTCTCAATGCATTCCTTAAAGACTTCACCGCATATGGCTTCATAGGAATCGGGAAAGTGTAGACACTGCGCTTAGGAAACAAGACTTTCCCGCAGTGCTGCGTACAAAATTTCCTTTCTCTTTTCTGCTAAGACTACCCAAGCCTTCCGTGCCCCCGGGCTTGTGCTGCATAATTCGGTATTTTTCTCGACGCAAAGCCACCGAAAGCAGCCATCCACTCCTCTGCATTTCGTCCAATGACTTGTGCCTCCTCATGCGGCTGATTGCTGATGCTTGTCGAGTACGGTGCTCACAACATTGCGGCATTGCGGGCATCTGGCTGGGGCGGCCAATGCTCAATGCCTTTCGGTTGCAGGAACACTTTGCAAGGACGCCTGCCGGGCTGCCCGCAGAATTCCCGCCCATTGACCAATGGCATCGCAACGCTGGTGCGTGTCGTATTCTTCAAAAAAGGGCCGCTCGATCTCGTTGAGCACGCGCCCCGCCGCATCTGGCTGCTTGCTGGTGTACAACCTGCCAAAGGCATTGCGGCGGGGTAGCCGAGAATTGACTGTGAGTTGATTGCCCCGCGCTCTCCAGCGCATCCCCCGAAAACGTAACCACACTCTTTGTCGTGCCTCCGGTCAAGCCAGCATGACCATGCTCCCTTGGAAGGCCAACGACCTGTCAATGGCGAACTCCCTGCACTTTTCACAAAAACACCCACCCCACCCTACTCGTTCCGCAGATACGGCGCGGGTTTTTCCTTCAGGGCGCGCGCCGTGCCTGCCAGCCCGAACACCAGCGCAAAGGCCACGCAGGCGGCCACCGTGCCCGCCACCACGCCAGGGTACACGGCAAAGGGCAGCTTCAGCAGGCCGCGCACGGCGGCCCACGCGGCCAGGGTGCCCGTGCCCGCGCTGAACAGCCCGGTGACCAGCCCCGTGATCAGGAATTCGGTGACCAGCGCCAGCAATATGTCGCGCCGGGTAGCCCCGCACACCTTGTAGATGACCGCGTCGTAGATGCGCCGCTGCCGGTCGGCCAGAATGGCACCGGCCACCACCAGCAGCCCCGTGGCCAGCATCACCCCGGCCATGGCCCGGAACAGCACACCCATGCGTTCCATGAGCTCGCGTACCTCGGCCAGCAACTCGCGCATGCTGATGGCCGTGACGTTGGGGTGCGCCGCCGTCACCGTGCGGTACAGCCCGTCCATGCCCGCGCCCATGCCATAGGCCGTCACCACCCACGTGGCCGGGGCACGGTCCAGCAGGCCGGGCGCGAACAGCACGGCGAACTGCAACTGAAAGGTCATCCAGTCCACCTTGCGCACGTTGGCGATGGTGGCCGTCACCTCGCGCCCCAGGATGTTGAAGGTCAGGCTGTCGCCCACGGTCACGCCGAAGCCGCGCGCCAGGTCATCCGACAGCGAGATGATCGGCGGCCCGCTGTAGCCGGGCGGCCACCATGCGCCCGCCGTCAGTTCCGTGTCCGGCGGGGGCGTGGCCGCATGGCTCAGGCCCCGGTCGCCGCGCACGGCCCACTGGGCGTCCGGCGCCACGGCCACGTCCTGCACCGGCACCCCCTTGATGCGCACGATGCGCCCGCGCACCATGGGGGCGTTGTCGATGCGCGTGACGCCCGCCATGCCGCCGGACGCGTTGCCCAGCGCCTCGAATTCCGCCACCTGGTCGGGCAGCACGTTGATGAAGAAGAATGCCGGGGCATCGCGCGACAAGTCGCGGGCCAGGGATGCGCTAAGGTTGCGCTCCACCTGGGCAATGCCCACCAGCGCGGTAAGGCCCAGCCCCAGCGCAAAGACCATGTTCACCGTGGGCGCGCCGGGCCGGTGGATGGACGCCAGCCCCAGCCGCACGCTGGGATTGCCCGCACGGGGCGCGCGGCGCGTTCCGGCCCGCAGACCCCACGCCACCACGCGGAACACCGCGAAGCACCCCGCGCACCCGGCCATGAAGCCGAAGGCCAACCGCGCATCGGGCGTGAACAGCCATACCAACCCGGCCAGCACGGCAAATCCCAGCCCCACCAGCACCCGGCCCACCCCCGACAGCCCGTTGCCGCCGCCCGCCACATAGCCCCGGAACAGGGTGGCCGGGCGCACCGCCCCGGCCAGCAGCAGGGGCCGCAGCGAAAAGGCCAGCAGGATGGCCAGCCCCAGCAGGGCCGCGCGCAGCAGCGGCGCGGCGTGGATGGACGCATCCAGTTGCACGGGAATGAGCTGGCCGGTCAGCCCGGCGGCCAGGGGCGGTACCGCCGCGCCAAGGGCGCACCCGGCCACGATGCCCGCGCCGCCGATGAGCAGTATCTGGAACAGGTAGGTCCACAGTACCGTGGCCACGCCGCCGCCCACGCATTTGAGCGTGGCGATGGAGGCCATGCGGCTGGCAAGGTAGCCGCGCACCGCCTCGGCTATGCCGAGTCCGCCCACCAGCAGCGCGGCAATGCCGATCAGCATCAGGTCGGTATCCACCCGGTCCAGCAGGTTGCGGATGCGCGGCACGGCGCGGCTGTACGATTCCACGCGCCACCCGGCATCGGGAAAGGCGGTGCGTGCGGCCTCGACGAAGGCCGCCACTGTGGCCTCGTCTGCGGAGCGGAGAGATGCGGGGGCTGGAGATGCTTCGGCTGGAGAGAATGCAGGTGACCCGGCTGCGCCCGTGGCCGACGGTGCGCCAGCCCCCGTGGCGGCTCCCTCTCCACCCGGCGCAGCCACCCGCGCCGCCTCGCCGGGCCCGGGCAGGCGTATCCGCGCGCCGCTTTGCAGCAGGGTGCCGGGCACCAGCAGGCCGGTACGGTCCAGCCCTGTCAACGACATGAGCACGCGCGGCCCGTAGGTGATGCCCTGCACCACCCGGTCCGGCTCGCCCAGCAGGGCGGCTGCGATGCGGAAGCGTTGCGTGCCCACCGTGATCACGTCCCCCACCCGCACGCCGAAGCGCTCCAGCAGCAGCGGGTCCACCACCACTCCGGGCAGGGTGGGAGCGTCACCAGACAAGCCGTTACCCGCCGGGCCGCCAGCCGCCGGGCCGTCGCGCAGCGCATCGGCCAGCGGCTGGGGCGGGTCCAGGGTCACCGCGCCATACAGGGGGTAGGCCGCGTCCACGCCTTTCAGCGCCACCATGGCGGCGTCCTCTCCACTGGGGCCACCGGGTGTGGCCAAGCGGGCCATGCCGCGCAGCGAAACCACCTGACTCACCGTACCGCGCGCGGACAGCCAGGCCAGTTCCTCGTCCGAGGGCTGCTGGGTGGCGAATTCCACCGACGCGTCGCCGCCCAGCAACGCCCGCGCGTCACGCGCCAGCCCCGCCCGCACCGCCTCGGAAATGGACCCCACGGCGGCAATGGCGAACACCCCAAGGAACATGCAGCCCAGAAACACCGTCAGCCGCCGCTGCCCGGAACGCAGTTCGCGCAGGGCCAGCCGAAAGGCCAGGCCAAGGTCGCGCGCGGTCATCACGCGCGCCCCGCATTGTTGGGGGTGGAGGCTGACGCACCGCCTGCCGCGCCGTCTGGCGCACTGCCCTCACCGCCGTTCAACTCCGTGCCCTGCCCTGCATCGCGAATGGACACGGCGGCAACCGCGCTCTCCCCGCCCTCGTACAGCCTGCCGTCTTCCATGCGCACCTGCCGACCGCACTGGGCGGCCAGTTCGCGGTCATGGGTGATCAGCACCAGCGTGGTTGAGTGCTCCTCGCGCAGGCGGAACAGATGTTCGATGACCCGGCGGCCCGTTTCGGTATCCAGGTTGCCGGTAGGTTCGTCAGCCAGGATCACGCGCGGGGCAGAGGCAAAGGCCCGCGCCAGGGCCACCCGCTGCTGTTCCCCGCCGGAAAGCTCCGCCGGGTAGTGCAGGGCGCGGCCCTCCAGCCCCACGGCGGCCAGTGCGGCCATGGCACGTTCGCGCGCATCTGCGGCATGGGAGAATTCCAGCGGCAGGGCGGCGTTTTCCAGCGCGGTCATGGTGGGCACCAGATGGAACGACTGGAACACGATGCCCAGATGCGCCCGCCGGAACCGGGCCAGGGCATCCTCGTCCATGTCGCCAAGGTCGTGTCCGGCCACGCGCACCGTGCCGCCGGTGGGGCGTTCCAGCCCGGCCATGATCATCAGGGTGGTGGTCTTGCCCGAGCCGGACGGCCCCACGATGGACACGGTTTCACCGGCATTGACGGAAAGGTTCACGCCCCGCAGGATGTTGACCTGGCCGGAACCGCCCACTAGGTTGAGATATATACCGGAGAGTCCAATGATCGGATCTGTCACGCGAATCACCTTTGGCGGCTGGGGTAGATGCCGGGGGATGGCCCCGGCGGAACGGCTGATATCACAGCGTGGTCGGCGTCCGGCGTTGTGCCCGTCGATATGCCGCTTATGTCAGGCAATGTGCCGGAAGCTGCACCGTACGGCGGCGCCGTGCGTGCTCGCGGCCTTCACGGCCCTTGCGCTGGCACTGCTGCCGCCCACCACGGCATGGGCCGCGAGTGGCGGTGGCAACTCTTCCATACCCCATATCCTCGTGCTGGGCGACAGTTTGGTGGCGGGATACGGCCTGGGGCCGGACGAGGCCTTCCCCGAGCGGCTCGGCGCCGCGCTGCACGCCAAGGGGCGACCGGTGCGCATCACCAATGCCGGGGTGTCCGGCGACACCTCCGCCGGGGGCCTTGCGCGGGTCGAATGGTCGCTGAGCGACAAGCCGGACCTGCTGATCCTGGAACTGGGCGCCAACGATGGCCTGCGCGGCCTGCCGGTGGACGCCCTGCGCCGCAACCTGGCCGCAATCATCGAAATCTGCCGCAAGAATGGCGTCCGCGTGCTGCTGGCTGGCATGCGCGCCCCCATGAACATGGGGGCCGATTACGCCCGGCGTTTCGATGCGGTGTACCCGGAACTGGCCAGGCAATACGGCCTGACGCTGTATCCCTTCTTTCTGGACGGGGTGGCGTTGGACCGTGCGCTGAACCTGCCCGACGGCATGCACCCCAATCCCAGGGGGGTGCAGGTCATCGTGGAACGCATGCTGCCGGTGGTAGAGCGCGAACTGGACGCACTGAAGGCTGGGAATTGAGCCCGTGCGCACACCGCCTGACCCGCAGCATGGCGGCAACCAGCCCACACGCCTGCCAGTACAGTCCAGGGGCCCCATGCCGCGCCGCAGACCACGGCGGTTCATTTCGCGCTCTACCTCGTTGATTGGCCTGCTGCTGGTCATTGCCTTGACCTCGCTGACCAAGTTGCAACCGTGGCAGGGGCTGGTCGTTGGCGTACCCGACGGGGATACCATCGTTGTGTGCGATGAGCGGGGCCGCGATGTTCGGGTGCGCCTGTACGGCATCGACGCGCCCGAACTGCATCAGCGTGGGGGCGAACAGGCGCGTGCGTTGCTGCTGCGCAAGGTCATGGACCACAAGGTGTACCTTGTAACCATCGACCGCGACGGCTATGGCCGCGATGTGGCCCACGTGCGCACTGCGCCTTTCCCATGGCTGCCCGGCGAGCAGGCGGCCACAACGGCGGCAGGCCGGGCCAAGACCAACGCGGCAACCCTCAACGTCGGCCCATCACCCGGCGAGGCATCGCGGCACCAGCCCGGCTCCGCTTCGGTGCAGGGACAGGTCCACCCCGCTGGCGGCGACCTCAGCAACGACGTGAACGGCGACATGCTGCGCGCCGGACAGGCCTGGTTCTACGGCGAATACTGCCGCCTGCCCTACCCCTGCCTTGCCTGGTACTACGCGGCGGACAAGGCCCGCGAAACCAACATCGGCCTGTGGAAGTCCCGCAACCCTACCCCGCCGTGGGAATGGCGCCGGATGAACCGATAGGCTGCCGAGTGGCAGTGCGCTCCCCATCCGGGCACTGCGGCACTGCGGCACTGCGCCCCTGTTCAACATCCGCATCCGTCATCCCTTCTCCTTGCGCTGTCACTCCAGCATTCACTGCCCGCGCCCTTCTCCTGCCAGGTGACGGTTACGCCGCTTCCCTTGCCGATACGCCGTGCCGGGCTTGCGACGCGGCTGCTTGCTGGCGACAACAGGCGATAATGGGGCGACAACGGGACGACAGGCATAAGCCCCGCCGCAGGCACGGGTGTGCGCGTTTGCCGCGCGCACTGCGGCAGCCATCAGGCAAGCAGAGGGTATGAGTCGCGGATCCTGCGCGCCGCTACAGAGGCGTGCAGGATGGACGCAGGAAGGAAACGGCTGGCAAGGCGCAAGACGAGTGAAAGCATGGTCAAGCCCCCCGGCCCATCCGTCCCCCATCCCCGCCCCGCTCCCAGTCGCTTCCATGGTGCCGAACGCAGGAAGGCCCCGGTGATTGCTCACCGGGGCCTTC
>NZ_JBDXXH010000016.1 GCF_040373385.1 Nitratidesulfovibrio sp.
ACGAAGACAGTTGCGCCCCGTTGACCACGCTTGATTTCGTTATGCCTCCGGCGGGTGGAGGGCTGGCGCGGTGATGGGTACGGCCTCTACGAAGACAGTTGCGCCCCGTTGACCACGCTTGATTTCGTTATGCCTCCGGCGGGTGGAGGGCTGGCGCGGTGATGGGTACGGCCTCTACGAAGACAGTTGCGCCCCGTTGACCACGCTTGATTTCGTTATGCCTCCGGCGGGTGGAGGGCTGGCGCGGTGATGGGTACGGCCTCTACGAAGACAGTTGCGCCCCGTTGACCACGCTTGATTTCGTTATGCCTCCGGCGGGCAAGGGGCCGCTAAGCGGCAGCCCCTTGCAACCCCGCGCTCCGGGGGGCGCTGCCCCCCTGGTCCCCCCGAAGGTGGTCCTGCACCGCATTCCTTCGTCGCCAGCTTCCCTGCGGCGCAGGGCGCCTTCGGGTGATCTTGCGACGGGAATGCGATGTGCGCATCACTCCCGGTGGCATCGCACAACGAGGGTGCCTTTACCTTCACCCACGTCGCGGCGCGCATCCGTTACCGCCGGAGCTTTCGCCGTCACAAAGCCTCCGGCGGCGATCTCCGGCTGCGGATGCGTATCGCCGCACGAAGGTTTTTTACGCTCAAGCGAAGGGAGTGCATCTTCATGGAAGCAAGCAGGTTACCACAAGACAACAATGCGTTTGTCCATCGCCCGCGTTCCGTGCGTAGAAGCGTGTGACGCCGGGCTTTGACGGCGGCACATGCGTCGCAACGAGGGCGTGAGTAGTGGCACCTTCGTTGTGCGATGCCACCGGGAGCCATGCGCGCATACGCATTCAGCCGGGCAGATCGCCCGAGGCGCGCCAGCGCCGCAGGGAAGCTGCCCGGCGTAAGAATGCGGCGCAGGATACGTTGGGGGTCCAGGGGAGGCGAAGCCCCCCTGGAGCGCGGGGTTGCAAGGGGCTGCCGCTTAGCGGCCCCTTGCCCGCCGGAGGCATAACGAGATCGAGCGTGGTCAACGGGGCACGACGGTCTTCGTAGAAGCTGGGTGCAACAGCGCACGGCCCTTCCCCTTGCCCGCCGGAGGCATAACGAGATCGGGCGTGTTCAACAGGGTACAACTGACTTCGTAGAAGCCGTGTGCAACCGCGCACGCCCCATCCCCATCCCTATCCCCTTGCCCCCCACCCACCACAAACAGCAAGGGGGCCGCGTTACCGCAGCCCCCTCGTTCAACACTTCAATTTCCAACCGTGCACACGCGGTGCACCTCGACTACTGCGCCGCAATCCATTCCATTGCCGCGTGCAGGTCGAGGGTGCCGGTGTAAATCGCGCGACCGGTGATGGCTCCTTCCACGCTTGACGTTTGCGTCAGCGGGTACAACGCCCGCACGTCTTCCAGCGTGGCCACGCCGCCCGCCGCGATGACCGGCACCGGGCACATGCCCGCCAGCTTTTCCAGCGCGGCCAGGTTCACCCCGGTCTGCATGCCGTCGCGGTCGATGTCGGTGTAGATGACGAAGGCGGTGCCCGCGTCCAGCAGGCGGGGCAGCACGTCGTCCACGGTCAGGCCGGAATCGGCCACCCAGCCCTTGGTCTTCAGCCTGCCGCCCTCGGCGTCCAGCGAAACCCCGATGCGCCCCGGAAAGGCCGCACACAGGCGGGCATACAGGTCCGGTTCTTCGAGGGCCACGGTGCCGATGATCAGTCGCTGCACCCCGGCGTCGAGGTAGGCTTTCGCCGTGGCCTCGTCGCGGATGCCGCCGCCAAGCTGCACCGGCACGGAAAGGTCGGCGCAGATGCGGCGGATCAACTCGAAGTTGGCGGGCATGCCGCTGAAGGCCCCGTCCAGGTCGATGACGTGCAGCCATTTGGCGCCCTGGTCCTGCCAGTGGCGGGCCATGGCGGCCGGATCGTCGGAAAACACGGTCTCCGCGTCGGCGCGGCCCTGCCGCAACCGCACGCAGCGGCCATCCTTGATGTCAACGGCGGGAAACAGGATCACAGACCGAACTCCTTGATGGCCTTGCGCATCCCTTCCTTGGCCAGGTCAAGGGCGGACAGCCACTTGCCCTTGCGCCCCACGAACTTGCCCATTTCCAGCAGGTTGTCCGCAAGGCCCATCTGCTTTTCGTCGTAGTTGGAGCGCATGATCAGGGTGCCGCCCTTCACGTCGATGAGGAACACGTCCATCATGATGCTGGCCGATTCGGTGACGCCCATGTCGCCGCCCTTGCGCTCGCGCATGTTGACGACCTGGGGCACCAGCAGAAAGTCCACCTCGGCCTTGCGGCCCACTTCCACCCAATAGGCCAGCGCCTGCGGACGGCCGCCGGTACGCCCGGCAGTCTGGGCCGACAGCGAGGGCTTGGTGGCGGCAAAGCTGTACACGCGCTTGGTTTCGCCACGCAGGATATCGCCGAAGGTGCGGTCGAGGTCGGCAAAGATTTCTTCGGGCACCCGCTGCTGGTCCTCGGGAATGTACCCGGCCAGCAGGTCGGCCATGGCCGTGGGCTGGGTGAAGGCCGCCACGCCGATGGTGGCGTCCGGCAGCGGGGCGGGGCCGCGCTGGCGCTGCGAGCAGCCGGGCAGGGCGACGAGCAATGTGAGGACGAGCAGCGCGAGCAGCGCGCCCGACACCGGGAAGGAGATGAAACCGCGATGGGTACGCATCAGTCTAGGCTCCCTTTGGTGCTGAGCAGCGTCTCGCGGTCACGGCGTACCGCCTGCCGCAGGGCAAGTCCCAGCCCCTTGGCGGCGGATTCCAGCAGGTGGTGACCGTTCCTGCCGTACAGGAACGAGACGTGCAGGTTCATGCGGGCGGCCGAGGCGAACGCCTTCAGGAATTCGCGCCACAGGTCGCGTTCCTGCCCGGCGATGACGGGCGGCAGAAGGTCGTCCCCGCGCCATTCAAGCCACGGGCGGCCGGAAATGTCTATGCACACGTCGGCCAGGGCCTCGTCCATGGGCACGCGGGCAAAGCCCACGCGGGCAATGCCCGACCGTTCGCCCAGGGCATCGGCCAGGGCCTGGCCCAGGCACAGGCCCACGTCTTCCACGGTGTGGTGGGCGTCGATCTCGAGGTCGCCGGTGCAGGACAGGGTAAGGTCGAACCCGGCCCAGAACGCGGCCAGAGTGATGACATGGTCCGCCATGCCGAACCCGGTGTGCACGTTGACAAGGCCCTGCCCGTCCACCACGAGGTCGAGGCGGATGGAGGTCTCCTTGGTTTCGCGGAACACGGCGGCGCTGCGCTGGCTCATCTCGGGCTCCTTCCGGGGTGCGGGGTTCATGTTTGTGGACCTTTGCGTACTGCGTGGCCGGGGTGCTGCGCGGCTGGTGAAGTGGGTGTGCCCCTAGTCGCCCTGTATGACGGTATCGGGGCCGGGCTTTTCGGCGTCGCCGTCCTTTCCTTCCGTGTTCTCGCCGTCTTCACCGTCCGCACCGGGCTTCTTCTTGGCGAACACGGCGGCCACGAGGATGCTTATTTCATACAGCACAAGCATGGGCGCCGCCATCATCATCTGCGAGAAGACATCCGGCGGGGTGAGAATGGCAGCCACGATGAAGATGGCGAGAATGGCGTACTTGCGGGTCTTGCGCATCCACTGCGCAGTGACGAGGCCAAGCCGCGCCAGGAAGAACGCGAACAGCGGCATTTCGAAGATCAGCCCGAAGGCAAGCAGCATCTTGAGCGTGAAGCCCAGATACTCGTCCAGCTTGGGCATGGGCGCGATGGTGTCGGTGGCAAAGCCCACGAAGAACTCGAAGGCATACGGAAACACCTGAAAATAGCAGAATGCCGCGCCCGCCACGAAGAACAGCGCAGAGGCCCCGGCAATGGGAATGACGTGGCGCTTTTCCTCGTCGTACAGGCCGGGCGCGATGAACAACCATATCTGGTAGAACAGGTACGGGCTGGCCAGAAAGGCCCCGGCCACCAGCGCCACCTGCATGTAGACAAAGAATGCCTCTGGCAGGGCGGTGTAGATCAGCTTGGAACCGGACGGCAGCGCCCGGGTCAAGGGGATCATCAGGTAGTTGAAGAGCTGTTCGGCAAAGCCGTAGCAGGCGAAGAAGCCCACGGCCAGCGCGATGAGGCTGCGCACCAGGCGTACGCGCAGTTCGGAAAGATGGTCCAGCAGGGTCATGGAGCGGCCACCCTCGGTGGTCGCTTCGTCTTCCTTGCTGGCTCGGTCCACGGCTTCGCTGAGGTCGCGCGGGGGGGCGGACACCACGGCGTTCTCCGTGGCGGCGGCATCGTCCGTTTCGTCCGTGCCCTGCGGGGGCGGTGAGTCGGAGCCGCCTTGCCCTGCGACCGGTTCGGCGGAAGGTTCGGCGTCCTGACGGACGTCTGTCGGGCTGGCGGCGGGGGGCACGTCGGAACCGTCCGGCTCATAGTCGGGCAGCACTGCGGCGGCGATCACGCTCTCGACGGAACGGGAATCGTCGGAATCCGGGGCGATCGGCGCAGATTCCGAGGCAACGGATTCCGCCTGCCCGGCATCGGTGGGGGCCTGCCCCGCAGCCTTTCGCTCGCAGGCTTCTATGGCGTCAAGTTCGCAGGCGTTGCGTTCAGCTGCGTCTGGATCGAACACTTCCGGTTCCGGGGTGTCCGGTCCGCCCGCTGCCGGAGATTTCTCGCGGTCGCCTTCGGACACGGGCTCCGCCTTGGCGGCGTCCTTGTCGTCCTGGCTCATGCGTTCTTACCGACCGATTCGGTGGTGGCATTGGCGGTCTCGGCCTTGGCCTGTTCGGCCTTGGGGGCTTCGGCCTTGGCCTTGTCGTCGAAAAATTCCTTCTCGGCTTCCTTCTTGCGGCGCTCGTGATCCTCGAGATCGATCTCGGTGTTCAACGTGCGCTGGAAGTCGGTGGAAACCCTGCGGAATTCACCCATGGCCTTGCCCAGCGTACGTGCGATGTTGGGCAGGTTCTTGGGACCGAGGACAATGAGGGCCACGACCATGATGACCAGAAGTTCCGTACTGCCGATGCCGAACATGGAAGACAGACCGCCTTGGTTGCAGTGCTGCGGGCGGGGGCCGGGATAACCGACCATGCCCCGTGGGCGCCGCGCCATGGCGCGGTCCTTCGGCCGAATGCGGGGGGTGCCACGGGGACCGGAAGGCCCCCGTGCGTCCGCCGTGCGTTCATCCAGTCGTGCACCTGTGCGTGCACCCGGTCGAACGCCGTCCGCCTATTCCCATTCGATGGTGCTCGGCGGCTTCGAGGAGATGTCGTAGACCACGCGGTTCACGCCCTTCACCTCGTTGATTATCCGGCTCGAAATACGCTCAAGCAGTTCGGATGGCAAGCGCGCCCAGTCTGCCGTCATGGCGTCCACGCTGTCCACGATGCGCAGCGCGATGACGTGTTCGTAGGTGCGGCCATCGCCCATGACGCCCACGGTCTTCAGCGGCAGCAGCACGGCAAAGCCCTGCCACACCTTGCGGTACCAGCCGGAGGACATCAGCTCGGCCTGCACGATCTTGTCGGCCTTGCGCAGGATGTCCAGGCGTTCCTCGGTGATTTCGCCGATGACGCGGATGGCAAGGCCGGGGCCGGGGAAGGGATGACGCCAGATGATGAAGTCCGGCAGGCCCAGTTCGCCCGCAACCTTGCGCACTTCGTCCTTGAACAGTTCGCGCAGCGGTTCGATGAGCTTCAGGTTCATCTTTTCCGGCAGGCCGCCCACGTTGTGGTGGCTCTTGATGACGGCGGAAGGCCCCTTGTGCGACACCGACTCGATCACGTCGGGGTACAGGGTGCCCTGGGCCAGGAAGTCCACGTGGCCAAGGGCTTTCGCTTCCTCGTCGAACACCTCGATGAAGGTGTAGCCGATGATCTTGCGCTTCTGTTCCGGGTCGTCCACGCCTTCCAGCTTGTCGAGGAAGCGGCGCTGGGCCTGCACGTACTTCAGGTTCAGGTCGAAGTGCTCGCAAAGGTAATCCACCACTTCCTGGCCTTCGTTCAGGCGCAGCACGCCGTTGTCCACGAAGATGCAGTGCAGACGCTTGCCGATGGCCTTGTGCAGCAGCACGGCCACCACGGTGGAGTCGATGCCGCCCGAAAGCGCGCACACCACGTGGCGGTCACCCACGGTTTCGGCCATTTCCTTGATGGCGCGCTCGACAAACGACGACATGGTCCAGTCGGCCTTCAGCTTGGCCACATGGAACAGGAAGTTGCTGATGATGCGGGCGCCTTCCTCGGTGTGGTGCACTTCGGGGTGGAACTGCACGGCGTAGATGCGGCGGGCGTCGTCGGCCATGGCCGCCACATCCAGGGTGGCGGTGCGGCCCACCACGGCAAAGCCGGGCGGGGGCGTCTTGACCTTGTCGCCGTGGCTCATCCACACGCGGGTGGGCGCGGACTTGTCGATGCCGTCCCACAGCGGGCAGTCGCCCAGCAGGGTGAGGTCGGACGGGCCGTATTCGCGCGTTTCCGAGGTGGCCAACTGGCCGCCCAGGTTGTGCCCCAGAAGCTGCATGCCGTAGCAGATGGCCAGCACGGGCACGCCAAGTTCCAGCAACCCCTTGTCCAGGGTGGGGGCGTCTGCCTCGCCCACGCTGGCCGGGCCGCCGGACAGGATGACGGCGGCGGGCTTCATGGCGCGCACCTGCTCTGCCGTGACGATGCAGGGATGGATTTCGGAATAGATGCCGGCCTCGCGCACGCGGCGGGCGATGAGCTGCGTCACCTGCGAACCGTAGTCGACGATGATGACCTTGGTCTGTGCTTCCATGTGCTGTCCTCTGTCGCCCGCGCGGGGTGCATCGGGCAATCGTGATATGCGTTGTGAGGCCGTAGTGTCTGGGAAGTAGCGGCTGCCCGACGACGCTCTTTTGCTTTTCGGCGTCACCGGGACATGCGCGGCGGGATTTTCGTTCTCCGGCAAGGAAGGCGAGCCTTTTACGAAGGGAGCGTACTCTTTGGTACGTGACCGGAGTAAAAGACGATGCCTGACGACGCCGGAGGGCGAAAGGCCCGCCGCGAGCGGCTAGTTATTGTCGATGCGGTAGTTGGGCGATTCCTTGGTGATGATGACATCATGCACGTGGCTTTCACGAAGCCCCGCTGCGGATATCTCCACGAACTGCGCCTTTTCCTGCAATTCCTTGATGTCTGCCGCGCCCACGTAGCCCATGCCGGAGCGCAGGCCGCCCACCAACTGGTACAGGCTTTCGGCCACCGGGCCCTTCACGGGCACCCGGCCCACGATGCCTTCGGGCACCAGCTTCTTGCTCTTTTCCTGGAAGTAGCGGTCAGAGCTGCCGTCCTTCATGGCGTCGATGGAGCCCATGCCGCGATATATCTTGTATGAGCGGCCCTGGTAGAGAATGGTTTCGCCCGGGCTTTCGTCGGTACCCGCGAACAGGCTGCCGACCATCACGGTGTCCGCGCCCATGGCGATGGCCTTCACCACGTCGCCCGAGAACTTCACGCCGCCGTCGGCGATGATGCAGCGGCCAAGCTCGCGCGCGGCACGCACGGATTCGAGGATGGCGGTCACCTGGGGCACGCCCACGCCCGCCACGATGCGGGTGGTGCAGATGGAGCCGGGGCCGATGCCCACCTTCACGGTGTCGGCGCCAGCCTTCAGGATGGCTTTCGCCCCTTCGTAGGTGGCCACGTTGCCCGCCACCAACTGGCACTTGGGAAAGGCGCCCTTGACCAGTTCGATGGCGCGCAGCACGTTGCGCGAGTGGCCGTGGGCGGAATCGAGCACCAGAAAGTCCACGCCCGCAGCCAGCAGGGCGCCCGCGCGTTCCTCGCAGTCCTTGCCGATGCCGATGGCGGCGCCCACGCGCAGGCGACCGTTGTCGTCCTTGCACGAATTCGGGTACTTCTGGACCTTGTCGATATCCTTCATGGTGATGAGGCCCTTCAGGCGATTGCCCTCGTCCACCACCAGCAGTTTTTCGATGCGGTGCGCGTGCAGCAGGTCCTTGGCCTCGTCCAGGGTGGTGCCCACGGGCACGGTGACCAGGTTCTTGCTGGTCATCACCTCGCGCACCTGGGTGCCTTCCAGGTCCTTGACGAAGCGCACGTCGCGGTTGGTCAGAATGCCCACCAGTTCCACCCCGCGCACCACCGGCAGGCCGGAGACGCGGTATTCGGCCATCAGCTCCAGGGCCTGGCGCACGGAATAGTCGGGGTCGATGGTCACGGGGTCGATGATCATGCCGCTTTCGGACTTCTTGACCTTTTCGACCTCGATGCGCTGGCGGTCCACGGGCATGTTCTTGTGGATGACGCCGACGCCGCCGTTGCGGGCCATGGAAATGGCCATGCCGGAATCGGTCACGGTGTCCATGGCGGCGCTGAGCAGGGGAATGTTGAGGCGGATTTCGGGGGTGAGCCAGGTGGAGACGTCCACGAGGTCGGGGGTGACTTCGGAATAGCCGGGCTGCAGCAGGACGTCGTCGAACGTCAGTGCCTTGCACACGATCTTGCTCATGATCTCTCTCCGGGCGGGTTGGTTGGAGCGTCCGGGCCGCGCGGCTCCGGACCGTTTTCCCCGTCTGCCTCCGAACGAAGGGCGGGTCGTTGGGCTTGGCAGGTTTGACAAAAATGTCAAAATTTAATCAACCATCATATCGGGTCAGGCGCCGGATTGTCAAGATTCGGGTTGTTTCCCCAATCAGTGACAGGCGGGCGGGGCAGGTGACGGGGCAGGTGACGGGGCAGGTGACGGCGCGTTGCCCTGTTCGCCAAGGCATGGCCGTGTCCTTTGTTTCGTTTCATCTTGCCATCCGGGAGTTGCCTGCGGTTGCACGGGGTGTCACAGGCCATCCGGGCCTTCGCGCGCCGTCGTCATCTCCGTCCCGTGCATGCACGAAAGGGGCGGTGGTCCGCCCCTTCCGGTGTGTGTCGTCATGCGGCGGGGCTGCGCCCGCTACTGCTTCTTGTCCTGCTGCTTCTTGTCGCCGTGCGTGGCGGATTCCAGTTCCTGCCGGGCCTGGGCTTTCAGGTCTTCCGGGGCCCTGGCGTCGTCCATGATGGCCTTCAGATGGGCGTTGCCCTTGGCTTCGGCCTTCAGGTAGTGGCGGTACAGGATGCCCAGGTTGAAACGCGCGGCGGGCTGGGGATCGATTTCGATGAGCCGCTCGAAGGTTTCCGCCGCCTTGTCGAAAGACTGCTGCTGGTACTGGGCGATGCCCAGCATGTACAGCGGCTGCGGGTCCGCCGGGGCGGCCACCACGGCGCGGGCCAGAAAGCTTTCGGCGCGCGCCCAGTCGGAATGATCCAGAAAGTGCTGGCCAAGGGCGAACAGCGCGCCCGCGTCGGTGGGGTTCTGCTGCACCTTCTGCATCAGCGCGGACACCACTTCCATCTCGCCGTCGTGCTCGCCCGCCTGTTCCTGCGCGGCGGGGCCGCGCCCCTGCTGCACCAGCGAGGGGTTGGACAGGCGGTACAGGAACGACGCGCCCAGCATGGCGGCCAGGCCCACGCACACGGCCAGCAGCACCAGCTTGCGACCGCCGTCCAGCGGATTCATGGTCAGGGTGCTATTTGTCATCGCCAAGCATCTCCATGTGGCGGATGCGCCGGTCCAGGGTCTGTTGCGCGCGGGCCAGCAGGAACAGGTAGGCGCCGATGCCGAGCCACACGGCCGCGTTGGCGACCAGGAGCCATTGGGTGCTCTCCATATTTTTTCGAACCTCCTGCCTTTTGCAAGGCTAGATGGTGGTTTCCGTCGCAAGCACGTCGATGCGTGCCGCCATGCGCCGCTGCGCCGCGCGCAGCCAGGTCAGCGCCACCCACAGAAAGCCGAAGGCGACGATGCAGGCGATGACGGTGGTCTTCATTTCCGCTTCCAGCCCGCCGCCCTTGGATGCAAACACGGCGGGGTGGATGGAGCGCCACAGCCGGGCGGACAGGAACACCAGCGGCACGTCGAGGAAGGCCACAATGCCCACCACGGCGGAGACGGTGCCCAGCCGCTCGCGCGGCAGGTCGAGGGTGCGCAGCACAAGGTAGCCCGCGTACACGAACCACATGACCAGGGTGGTGGTCAGACGCGGGTCCCACGTCCACCAGACGCCCCAGGAATGGCGGCCCCAGATGGAGCCGGTGATGAGGGCAAGGCCGCTGAACAGCACGCCCACTTCGGCGGCGGCGCCGGACAGCGCGTCCCACTTCCAGTCGCGGGTGCGCAGAAAGGCGATGCTGGCCGCGAACACGGTAAGGAAGCTGATCAGCGACCACCACGCCAGCGGCATGTGGAAGTAGAAGATCTTCTGCACGATGCCCATGGTCTGTTCCACGGGGGCGTACACGAAGATCAGGTATTGGCAGAGCGCGAGGGCCAGGCCCGCGATAATCCCGACAAGGGGCATCACGGGGGAAAGCCGGTTCGTTTGCATGGGTGCCTCGCAATAAGGGGTCAAGGGGGCGCGGCCCCCTTGCGGGGGCCAGGGGGCAGAGCCCCCTGATCAGTTGCTTTCAGCTATTCTTCCCCGCCGTACACGAAGGGAAAGAGCACGATGCCTGCGCCAAGGAACAGCGCGTCGAAGGCGGCCACCAGCCCCAGCCATGATTCCACCCCTTCGGGGATGTCGTCGGCAAAGGCGGCGGCGCCCACCCGGATGCCCGCAAGCAGCACCGGGACCAGCAGCGGAAACAGCACGATGCTGAGCAGCGATTCGCGGGCGGCCTGCCCTTGCGACAGGGCGCCCAGCAGCGCGCCAAGGGCCACGATGCCCACGTCCGCGAGCAGTACGGTGGCCAGCCCCACGTGCCACAGGGGCGACACGGTCTGGCCCAGGAAGACGATGGCGGCGGGCAGGAACACGGCCTGGGCGCAGAGCAGCAGGGTAAACCCGGCAATGCCCTTGCCCAGCCACACGGCCTGCACCGGCACGGGAGCCAGCAGCAGCCCGAAACGGGCGCCGTTGGCTTCCTCGATGGAGAACAGGGTATTGAAGATGAGCACCTGGCAGAAGGCGGACGCCAGCCAGAAGATGGCGGCGGCCCCCTGCGGTCCCATCACCTCGCCCACGCGCTGCGACAGGCTGAACACGAAGATCAGCAGCAGCCCCAGCAGCAGGGCCTGGACCAGACCGGTACCGCGTGAAAGCAGCAGGCGCAGGTCTTTCGCTGCAATGGCGATGGCGGCGTTCAGCATGCCACGGCCTCCGGTACGTAGTCGGCGGCCGGGCCATTGTAGGCCACGCGCTTTTCGGCGATGGCCAGCACCCGGTCGGCCCGGGCAAGGTCATCGGCCACGGAATGGCTGATCCAGACGATGCCCGCGCCCCGGTCGCGCGCGGCGGCGATTTCGCGGTGCAGGATGGCCATGGACCGGATATCGAGGCCGGTGCCCGGTTCGTCCAGCAGCAGCAGCGACGGCGACAGCAGCAGTACCCGTGCAAGGTTCAGCCGCTGGGCCATCCCGCGTGAAAAGCCGCCTGCCCGTTCGAAGGCGAAGCGCTTCAGTTCCATGCGCTCAAGGGTGTCCAGCAGGGCGGCTTCGGAGCAGCGCTCCGGCGCAAGGCCGTGCAGGCGCGCCCAGAAGGCCAGGTTCTCGCAGGCGGTGAGTTCGGGATAGATGAACGTCTGGTGGCCGAGGTAGCCAAGGGCTTCGTCCGCGATGCCGCGCTCCACGCTGCCCGCGCTGGGCCGGGAAAGCCCGGCCATGAGCTTGAGCAGCGTGGACTTGCCCGCCCCGTTGGGGCCGGCCAGCAGCGTCACCGTGCCGGGGGCCGCCTCGAACGAGACGTCCTTGATCACCAGCCGGTTGCCGTAGAACTTGGCGACCTTGGTCAGCCGCAGCAGCATCATGCCTCCTGCCCGTCTCCGGCCTCGCCGTCCCCGTCGCGTGACGATGACGGACGGCGCAGCCCCAGCAAGGGGGCAAGGCACATCAGCGTGCCGCCTATCCACACCCAGTTCACCAGCGGGTTCACGCTGACCTTCAGGGTGGCCGCGCCTTCGGCGTCGACCCCCAGCAGGGTGGCGTACAGTTCGTCGCCAAGGCCGAAGATGGTGGCCGCCTCGGCGAAGGCCTGGCGGTCGAACTTGGCGTACAGGCGGCGCTGGGGCGACAGCACGCCCACGGGCGCGCCCTCGCGGGTGACGTTCAGCTCGGCCTCGATGAAGATGTAGCCCGCGCCTTCGCCCTCGTACAGGTTCACGTAGCGCAGGTCGTACTTGCCCAGCTTTACCGTGGCGTCGCGGGGAATTTCCACTTCCTGCTCAAGCTTGTACGGGCCGGAAAAGGCCACGCCCAGCACCATCAGGGCCAGGCCCAGGTGCACGCCGTGCGCGGCCAGCGAGGCGTTGTTGCGCCGCACGTGGGCTTCGGTGGTCAGCAGGATGATGATGCCCGCCACGCAGGCCGCGCCCGCGCCCGCGCCCAGCGCGGCCATGGGCATGCGGTAGGTGTACCAGGTCATGGCGGTGACGGCGGCCATCACCCCCAGCACGGCCAGCAGCTTCGGCATGCTGCGCACGCCGCCCTTCCAGCCCAGCCACGGACATACGGACAGCAGCACGGCGATGCCCGCGAACAGCGGCAGGCACACCCGGTTGTAGAAGGCGGGTTCCAGCCCCATGGGCTTTTCCGTCCAGAACTTGCTGAACACGGGCCACATGGTGGCCACCAGGATGATGGCGGACAGGGCCAGCAGCACCCAGGCCACCAGCACCAGAAAGCCTTCGCGGCTGTCGATGCCGGACAGGGGCCTGGCGTCGTCCTTGCGCCAGATCAGCGTCACGGCCACGGTAAGCGCGGTGGAGGCCAGGATGAAGATGAGCAGCGGGCGGCCCACGCCGCCGTCGCCGAAGGCGTGCAGCGAATCCACAACCCCGCTGCGCACCAGATAGGTGGCGAAGAAGGCGGATATGGTGGTCAGTGCCATGAGCAGGATGTTCACGCGGTGCAGCTTGCCGCGCCGCGACTCGATGACCGAGGTGTGCAGGAACGCGGTGGAAACCAGCCACGGGATGAGCGAGGCGTTTTCCACCGGGTCCCATGCCCAGTAGCCGCCCCAGCCCAGTTCCATGTACGACCACCAGCCGCCCAGCACGATGCCCGCCGTCAGGAACAGCCACGCGCAAAGGGTGAACGGCCGGGCGATGCCCGCCCATGCGCCCTCGCGGCCATAGCCGTTGCTCATGGCCTGGGCCAGGGCAAGACAGCCGGGAATGGCGAAGCCGCCGTAGCCCAGGAAGAGCAGCGGCGGATGAAAGATCATGCCGGGGTTCTGGAGCAGCGGGTTCAGGCCGTTGCCGTCGGCAGGGGCCGGGGCGGCGGTGAGGAACGGGTTGCTCCACGCGGTGAGGATGAGCAGGAAGAAGGCCATGACGGCCAGGAAGAACAGCCAGTACCACAGCCTGGTCTGGGGGCTGAGGTCGCGGTAGCCGCTGGTGGCGGTAAAGATGACCCCGAACAGGGCCACGGACCAGCCCCAGAACAGCATGGACCCGGCCTGACCGGCCCAGAAGGCCGTCATGCGGTAGAACAGCGGCAGTGCACGGTCGGTGTAGCTGGCCACGTAGACGAGCGAGAAGTCGAAGTTGACAAGGGCGTACAGCAGCACCACGGATGCCAGGGTCATGAACCCGGTCAGCATCAGGTGCGCCTTTTCTATCCACGGCAGCGCCGTGGAACGCCCTTGCCACAGTTGCGCGGCTGCCGCCCCGGCAAAGAAGAGGGCGAAAAGCAGCGACGCGACTAGCAGCAAGTATGCGGAAAGGTGCATGAAGTCTCCTGCCGATATGTGAGGGATGCGTGGGCGCGGCGCAACGTGCGACCGGTGCGGAGTGCCGGGTGGTCCATGCCCGCCTTTCGGGGGTGGTCCCCTGGGGCGGTGGCACGGGGCCGGAATCCGTTATGCGGCGTGCCGCCGACGCAGGGCGCGGGCACAGGTGCGCGGCACGCGCGGTACCCGCCGTCCGTCAGCCGCAGGGCCGGTCCGGAGGGCTGGTCCGCCCACGCCGCGAAACCTGCGGGGCATCATCCCTTACGGTTTTCTTTTTCGTATTTCGAGGGACACTTGGTCATCAGCGTCTTGGCGCGGAACTCGGCGGCGGCCCCACCCTGGGGCATGCCGCCTTCCACGATGACCTCGACGCCTTCCTTGAAGGTGTCGGGCACGGCCCCGCGGTACATCACCCGCACGGTCTGCCCTGGGTTGTCTTTGTCTTCGAGCAGAAAGCGCACGCCCGGCCCGTCGTCCAGCCTGGCGATGCCCTCCGGGGCCACCGTGCCGAACAGGCGGATGGACTGCAATTTGTCCGAGGGCATGGCGAGGGCTTCCGAAACGTTCAGGAAGTACACGCTGTTCTGGGAAAAGCCCGAGAACACCAGATAGCCCACCCCGCCCAGAAACAGGGCGAGGGCCACGAGGTACAGGCTTTTGCCGTTCTTCTTCGACATGTGTGGTCCTTGTGTGGCTTCCCGGTTTATCCCGGCAGCCCGGTGGACCGGTGCTGCACGGAAGGAGCGGGTAGCGCGCCGCCGCATCGCGCGAAGGTCAGGGGGGTGATGCCGCCCGGGTCGTTACCGGAAGGGGCGTTCCCTCTGTCGCGCGGGCGCGTTCGTGGTGCAGGCGCCGATGGCGCCGCGCGGTCGGCTGGCATGGCCGACCGCATGATCCGCCGGTCCGTGACCGGCCGCGAACTGTGTATCGTCTCGCGGCACCGTGTGGCGGTGCCGGATTGCATCGGAGGCGTGACCGCCGCAATCATCCGGGAATACGGCGGGCGGTACCGGCAAAAGGTACCGCCACCCTACGGAAATGTCGCGTGCGGCTGCATTTGGCATACGGCGTTTCCGCCGTCGTGGCAAGGGGGTAGAGCGCGTGCAAAGGCTTTCACAACGCGGCAGACTTCAGGGTAACCAGCCGGAATCTGTGTGGATGCGCAACTTGTTAAAAATGCTAACAGTAATCATTCCTTGCTTTGTGCCAGTTCGGCGCGCCGCCGCCGGGCCAGTTCCTGCAAATCGTCCACCCGGTCGGTTTCATCCACGATTTCCCGGCCCAGTATTTCTTCCAGCACGTCTTCCAGCGAAATGACGCCCGCAAGGCCGCCGTACTCGTCCAGCACCACGAACAGGTGGGTGCGCGCTTCCAGAAACTGCAACAGGGTGCGGTCCAGGGTCTGGGTGTCGGGCACGAAGTGCACCGGCAGCATCACTTCGGACAGGCGCAGGGAGTCGTTGTCCTCCGCCACCTCCTTGAGCACGCGGCGGCGGGGTGCGATGCCCACCACGTCCTCGTTGTGTTCCCCCCACACAGGTACGCGGCTGTAATGCCAGAAGTCCGGCTGCTCGTGGGCCTCGGCCACGGTCATGTCGGCAGGCAGCGAAAAGACCACCGTGCGCGGGGTCATCACCTCGTGCACCCGTTTCTGGTCCAGTGACAGGATGTTGCGGATGGAAAGCTCTTCGTAGGGCTCGATGCGTCCGGCCCGGCGCGACAGGCTGACGATGGCGCGGATGTCGTCTTCCGTGGCGTGGGGCGCGCCGCCGCCGGGCGGGGTGAACAGGCGGGTGATGCGTCCGCCCAGCCAGATCACGGGCAGCAGCACCACCACCAGTGCGCGCACCGGACGGGCCACGTATTCCGACAGGGGCCGGGCATAGGCCACGCCCACGGTCTTGGGAATGATCTCGCCCAATATCAGGATGAGCAGCGTGAACCCGGCGGCGAAGGCGGCCATGCTCTCGTCGCCCAGCACGTCTGCCGCGTAGGCCCCGGCAATGGCGGCGCCCGCCGTGTTGGCCACGGTATTCAGGGTGAGCACGGCGGTGATGGGCTGCTCGATGCGCGAGCGCAGGTCGAACAGTACCTGCCCTGCCTTGCGGCCCGATTTGCGCAGCTGCTCCACATGGCTCCAGGGTACGGAATACAGAATGGCCTCGGTGACGGAACAGCAGGCCGAGATGATGAGCGAAAGCCCGACGGCCACGGTGAGCGCAAGCATGCAATGTCCTGTGCGCCGATACGCGGCGTACGTGCTGGGGATGTGCCGTGCCGTCCGGTGCGGATTTCACGGCGGGCGGGACCGGCAGGTGGCATGGCGGGCGGCGGACACATGATTCCGCCGGACCGCCGCAGTGCTACAACCTAAGCGGCTCGGAGTCGAATGGCAACGCATGGCCGCCGATTGCTCCGTGGCGCGCCGCCGCCTTGAAAAAAGCGGCCCGCCGTGCCACAAGTTGCCCCACCATGAACCGGGCATCAACCACCACAGCATTTCCCGGTGCCGTACTGCTTGACCGCGACGGCACCGTCATCGAAGATCGGCACTACCTGGCCGACCCTTCCGGCGTCACGCTGCTGCCGGGAGCCGCCCGTGGCCTTGCCGCGCTGGCCGCCGCCGGGGCGCGGCTGTTCCTTGTCACCAACCAGTCGGGCATCGGCAGGGGCTACTTTACCGAGGCGGACCTGCACGCCTGCAACGCCCGGCTGGGCGACCTGCTGGCGGAACACGGCGTGTCGCTGGCCGACACGGCCTTCTGCCCGCACGGCCCGGACGATGGCTGCGCCTGCCGCAAGCCCGCGCCGGGCATGTGGCTGGCCCTGCGCGACCGGCACGGCCTGTGCGCCGCAGCCACCGCCATGGTGGGCGACAAGCCGGAGGACGTGGCCTTTGGGCGCGATGCGGGCCTGGGCCGCGTGGTGCTGGTGCTGACCGGCAAGGGGCAGGCCGCCGCGCGCACCCTGGGCGTACCCGTGCCCGAAGGCGATGCCGCCGTGCGCGCACCCGACCCCGCCGACCTTGTCGCCCGCCCAGACTGGCCGCACGCGGTGGCGCGCGACCTTGCCGCCGCCGCCGCGTGGCTGCTGGGACAGACGACCGCACGGCAGGCAGATGGTGCGGCGGGCACGGCGGGCACATCGGACACATCGGGTGATCCGGGTGCGACGGGCGCATCCCCCGCCGCATCTTCCTTCACGGACCTTTCGCGGAGCGAACCGTCATGAGCCGTATCGGCGTCTGGAACACCGCCTTTCTGGGCGACGCGGTGCTTACGCTGCCGCTGTTGCGCACCCTGCGCGCCAACTACCCCGATGCCGAACTGCACTTCTGGGTACGGCGCGGTGTGGGCAGCCTGTTCGCCGCCCAGCCGGAGCTTTCCGGCGTGCACGAATTCGACAAGCGCGGCGGCGAAAGCGGCATCATGGCCGCCGCCCGCGTGGGGCGGCAACTGGCGCGCGAGCACCATTCGCTGTGGCTTTCCGCCCACACCAGCCTGCGCAGCGCGTGCATCGCCCGCTGGACCAGCGCCAAGGTGCGCATAGGCTACGACGCACCGTGGTTCAATTCGTGGTTCTACACCCACACCGTGGAGCGCCGCTTCGACGAACTGGACGAGATCGAGCGGCTGCTGCAACTGGTGCGACCCCTGAACCTTCCGCAGGTTCTGGACTGGCCGGAACTGGTGCTGCCGGAACCCGCCCGCGAACGTGCCGCCGCCTTCCGCGTTGCGCACGCCGCCCCCGGTGCGCCCCTGCTGGGCGTGCATCCCGGTTCCGTGTGGGCCACCAAGCGCTGGCCTGCCGAATGCTTCGCAGAGGTGGTCCGCCGCGCCGCCGCCGCAGGCGCGCGCATCGTGCTGTTTGCCGGGCCCGGCGAAGAGGCCGTGGCCCGCGAGGTGGCCGAGCGTTCCGGCACCCTCGGCACGTCCGCGCTCATCGACCTGTCCGGCGCGCTCAGCCTCGTGGACCTTGCCGCGCACCTCGCCATCCTCGACTGCTACCTCTCCAACGACTCCGGCCCCATGCACATCGCCTGGGCCCAGCGCACCCCCGTCACCGCCATCTTCGGCCCCACCGTGCGCCGCCACGGCTTCTATCCGCGCGGCCCCAAAGCCACCGTGCTCGAAACCAGCCTGGACTGCCGCCCCTGCGGCCTGCACGGGCCGCAGCAGTGCCCCCTGGGACACCACCGCTGCATGCGCGACATCACCCCCGACACCGTGTGGCAGGACGTGTCCGCGAAACTGTTCGGGTAGGCGGGATTGGGATGAAAGAGAATCTGGGGGAAGGGAGGAAAATTTGCGCGCTGCGGTCGCCATCCGTAAGGTTCACAGGTTCACCTAACGGCTGGCGCAAATTTTCCTCCCTTCCCCCAGACCCCCATCCTTCCTTCAAACTTTTTATTTGTCGGGATAAAGGGGCGCGGAACGGGACGTCTTTCGTCTGGACTTCGTCCACCCCGTTGGAAAC
>NZ_JBDXXH010000017.1 GCF_040373385.1 Nitratidesulfovibrio sp.
ACGAAGACAGTCCTGCTTCGTTGACCACGCTCGATCTCGTTATGCCTCCGGCGGGCAAGGGGCCGCTAAGCGGCGGCCCCTTGCATCCCCGCGCTCCAGGGGGGCTGCGCCACCCCTGGACCCCCGACGTATCCTGCACCGCATTCCTGTGCCGGGCAGCTTCCCTCCGGCGCAGGGCGCCTCCGGGTGATCTGCCCGACGGAATGCGATGTGCACGAGGCTCTCGCTACCTCCACCCCACCCGGGTGCCCTGCGCCACACCCTCGTTGCGACGCATGTGCCGCCGTCAAGGCCCGACGGCACATGCTTCTACGCACGACACGTTTCGGTAAGGCAATGATAGCGAGCTATTCCCAAGGTCCGGCCTGCCGTGTGGGCTCGAACAGCGAACTTTTTTGCCTGACGTGACTTCAAATGCAACCTTGGTGCGGCGATATGTGTCCGCAGCCGGAGATCACCGCTGAGGCTTTGCGAGGCGGAAGCTCCGGCGTCGCGGATACGCGCCGCAAGAGAACCGTGGAAAAAGGCACCCTTGTTCCGCAATGGCTATGAGAGCTACATGCACATCGGTGTCGCTGGCGGCAGATCACCCGAAAGCGCTTTGGCCGAGGGAGGCTGCCGACGAAAGGAATGTATGATGCAGGGCACGCCCTGTGTCCAAAGCATTTCCATACTGTTCAACGGAAAGGTATCGCGCGTAGAAGCATGTGCCATCGGTCCTTGACGGCGGCACATGCGTCGCAACGGGGGTGTGGGGCAAGGCGCCCGACTGAGATGAGGGTACCGGGAGATTCGTGCACATCGCATTCCGCCGGGCAGATCACCCGGAGGCGCCTTGCGCCGGAGGGAAGCTGCCCGGCACAGGAATGCGGTGCAGGACAACCCGGGGTTCCAAGGGGCGGAGCCCCTGGAACGCGGGGGTGCAGGGGGTGTTCGTTACAACACCCCCTGCCCGTCGGAGACATAACGAAACCGCGCGTGGTCAAAAGGGCTGTCGTGTCTTCGTAGAAGCCGCATCCGACAGCGATCGACACTTCTCTTGCCTCCCGCCGGAGGCATAACAAAATCAAGGGGTATCATCAGGGCAGGACTGTCTTCATAGATGCCGTGCCCATCAGGGCACTCCCCCTCCCCACCGCCACGCGGTTACAACAAACACACATCCTCGCCGCAACACCGCTTCAAAAACGCCGTGTACGCCCCCAGTATGCGCCGCTCGCCCGCCGCGCGTTCCGGCGGCAGCGGCGGGCACGGGTGCTCCGCTGCCAACCGCCGCAAATCATCCCGCTTCGGCAACGCCCGCATGCCCTCGCCCAGCACCGCGCCATCCACCGCCGCCATGAGCAGGGCATCGCGCGTGTCGGTCACGGCCACCAGCGGCGCGGGGCCGCCGGGAAACAGCCGGGCTGCCGCCACGCTTTCGCGGGCATAGGTGCCGGGGGCACCGGGGCAGAACAGCACGATGCACAGCGGCGTGCCGTCGTCGTCGCGCAGGGTCAGGTCCACCACGCGGCAGCCTTCGTCGGGGTCATGGGGAGCTTCGGATGAAGAAGGAGAAAGAGAGAGGGAAGAATCGGGAAGGGTACCGGCGGGACGGGTCGATGGCACTCCCGGTTCCGCTCCGGGCATGCCTGTCGGCGCAGAAACGCTTGCCGGTTCATCTGGCACGTCTGGCACGTCTGGCACGTCAGGCACATCGGGGCCACGCCCGGCGCCAGCATCGCCGCCGTCCGGCACGTCGAACCGCACCCGCACGCGCGGCTCGACAAGCCCGCGCGGGTGGCCCAGTTGCTCCACCAGCAGCCGCGCCAGCGCCTGCCGCAAATCCTCGTAGGTGGTGTGGTCCACGTCCTGCCCGGTCAGATAGTCGCGCAGGGTGGCCCCAAGGCTGACTTCGTGCATGCGGCCCTCCGGCAAGCCCGCCACCACGCAACGGGCAGGTTTGCTCCGGAATTCACGAGCACCGCTCTCGCGGAACCCAATTGGCCTTCATTAACTGATATTCGCCAATCGTTCGCTGACCATCGGCCTTCGTCAATTGGCCTTCGTCAATTGGCCTTCAGCAGGGCGCGCGCCACGGACTCGTCGTACAGCACAAGGGGGTCGGCATCGCGCCCCATGTCGCGATACATCCCTGCGGCATGGCGGATGATTTCCAGCGGCACCCACTCGTGGCGTTCCCACACTTCTGGCCGGTCGGCACGCCACAGGCGAAATTCCACGCTACCGCCGTGCGCGCGCACGTAGACGCGGGTACGTTTGTCATTGGGATCGGGGTAGTAGTAAAGGCCAAGATCGTCCTGCATGGGCACTCCTGAACACATGGGCTGCGAATGGCGCCCGCCTGCCGTTGCCGGATGCGGGCATACGGTCAATGCCCTATCCCGCCGATGCACGCAAGATGTTGTCATTCCCCGGATGCTGGGCTACAAGCAAGGAAGTGTCGCCCGCCCCTTGCATGGCGGCACCAGGGTATCCGACGGGGAGACTGCCATGCCCCGTCCCCGCGCCAACGCGCGGCGGGCACCGGAACGAGGCAGGACGCGCGGCGCCACCGACACGCCGTCCCCTGCACCTTTTCGACAATCCCGACAAGGCGTTGCCTGCGTCCCGCCCTGCGGCGGGGAGAGGCGGTGGCCCGTGTCGGGGCTTGACAACGCGCCGGAATCCTTTTAGGAATGGCGTTACTTTGTCCAAAAAATCACGAGTTTTCCGGGCGCAAGGGCCGCGCCGACCGATGCCCTTACTTCCGGAAGACGCCGTCCTGTTGCGCCCCAGGGGCGATGGGCGTGTCTGTTGAGAGTCCAGAACTTCAACAAACCAATGTGGAGGTAAGGCAATGGCGAAACATTCAACCCCCAAGTTGGACCAGCTCGAATCCGGGCCCTGGCCCAGCTTCGTGTCCGACATCAAGCAGGAAGCGGCGTACCGGGCCGCCAACCCCAAGGGTCTGGACTACCAGATCCCTGTGGACTGCCCCGAAGACCTGCTTGGCGTGCTCGAGCTGTCCTACAACGAGGGTGAAACCCACTGGAAGCACGGCGGCATCGTCGGCGTGTTCGGTTACGGCGGCGGCGTCATCGGCCGTTACTGTGACCAGCCCGAACAGTTCCCCGGCGTGGCGCACTTCCACACCGTGCGCGTGAACCAGCCCGCGGCGAAGTACTACCACACCGACTACCTGCGCCAGCTCTGCGACCTGTGGGACCTGCGCGGCTCCGGTCTGACCAACATGCACGGCTCCACCGGCGACATCGTGCTTCTTGGCACCCAGACCCCGCAGCTTGAAGAACTGTTCTTCGAACTGACCCACAAGATGAACACCGACCTTGGTGGCTCGGGCTCCAACCTGCGTACGCCTGAATCGTGCCTTGGCATGTCGCGTTGCGAATACGCCTGCTACGACACCCAGGCCTGCTGCTACGCCCTGACCATGGAATACCAGGACGAACTGCACCGTCCGGCGTTCCCCTACAAGTTCAAGTTCAAGTTCGACGGCTGCCCCAACGGCTGCGTCGCCTCCATCGCCCGCTCCGACTTCTCGGTCATCGGTACCTGGAAGGACGACATCAAGATCGACCAGGCCGCCGTCAAGGCCTACGTCGGTGGCGAACTGAAGCCCAACGCCGGTGCCCACTCGGGCCGCGACTGGGGCAAGTTCGACATCGTGGCCGAAGTGGTGGAACGCTGCCCCTCCAAGTGCATCTCCTGGAACGGCTCCGCCCTGTCCATCAAGACCAGCGAGTGCGTGCGCTGCATGCACTGCATCAACACCATGCCCCGCGCCCTGCGCATCGGTGACGAACGCGGCGCGTCCATCCTGGTCGGCGCCAAGGCGCCCGTCCTCGACGGCGCCCAGATGGGTTCGCTGCTGGTTCCCTTCGTGGACGCCAGCGAGCCGTTCGACGACATCAAGGGTGTCGTTGAAAAGATCTGGGACTGGTGGATGGAAGAAGGCAAGAACCGCGAGCGCCTGGGCGAGACCATCAAGCGTCTCAGCTTCCAGAAGCTGCTCGAGGTGACCGAAATCGACCCCGTGGCGCAGCACGTGAAAGAGCCCCGTTCCAACCCGTACATCTTCTTCAAGGAAGAAGAAGTGCCCGGTGGCTGGGACCGCGACATCACGGAATACCGCAAGAGACACCAGAGATAAGAAGAGGGGTAGCACATCATGGCATTCATCTCTTCCGGGTACAATCCCGAAAAGCCGATGGAAAACCGTATCACGGACATCGGCCCCCGCAAGCACGACTCCTTCTTCCCCCCGTTCATCGCGAAGAACTTCGGGAAGTGGCTGTACCATGAAATCCTGGAACCCGGCGTGCTCATGCATGTCGCCGAATCCGGCGACAAGGTGTACACCGTGCGCATCGGCGCTGCCCGTCTGATGTCGATCACCCACATCCGCGAGATGTGCGACATCGCCGACAAGCACTGCGGCGGCTTCCTGCGCTTCACCACCCGCAACAACGTCGAGTTCATGGTCGACACCGAAGCGGGCCTGAAGGCGCTGAAGGAAGACCTGTCCTCGCGCAAGTTCGCCGGCGGCTCCTACAAGTTCCCCATCGGCGGCACCGGCGCCGGTGTGTCGAACATCGTGCACACCCAGGGCTGGGTGCACTGCCACACTCCCGCCACCGACGCTTCCGGCCCGGTCAAGGCGATCATGGACGAAGTCTTCACCGACTTCCAGACCATGCGCCTGCCCGCCCCGGTCCGCATCTCGCTGGCCTGCTGCATCAACATGTGCGGCGCGGTGCACTGCTCCGACATCGGCGTGGTGGGCATCCACCGCAAGCCCCCGATGATCGACCACGAATGGACCGACCAGCTGTGCGAAATCCCGCTGGCCGTTTCCGCCTGCCCCACCGCAGCCGTGCGTCCCACCAAGGTGGAAATCGGCGAAAAGAAGCTGAACTCCATCGCCATCAAGAACGACCGCTGCATGTACTGCGGTAACTGCTACACCATGTGCCCCGCCCTGCCCATCTCCGATGGCGAAGGCGACGGCTGCGTGATCATGGTGGGCGGCAAGGTTTCCAACCGCATCTCCATGCCCAAGTTCTCGAAGGTCGTCGTGGCCTACATCCCGAACGAAATGCCGCGCTGGCCCTCGCTGACCGCGAAGATCAAGCACATCATCGAGGTGTACGCCGCCAACGCGAACAAGTACGAACGTCTGGGCGAATGGGCCGAGCGCATCGGCTGGGAAAGCTTCTTCAAGCTGACCGGCCTCGAGTTCACCCACCACCTCATCGACGACTTCCGCGATCCGGCCTACTACACCTGGCGTCAGAGCACCCAGTTCAAGTTCTAAGCCGGACGGCAACCACATTCCGGGGGCGGGTTTGCCGCCCCCGGATAACCAAAGGGGCTATCCATGGAAGAAGCCAAGAACAAGGTCGTGGAATTCCTGCAGTCCAAGGCCGGCTCGAAGAGCAAGTTCTACTTCAACGACTTTCTCGACCTGTTCCCCGACAAGGGCCCGCGCGACGTGAAGAAGATCCTCACCGCGCTGGTGAACGCCGAAGTTCTGGAATACTGGTCCTCCGGCAGCACCACCATGTACGGCCTCAAGGGCGCCGGCAAGCAGGCCGGGGCCGAGGGCGAATAGTAGTTCTCCACGCCGGGGAACTGATTTTCCGAAAAGGCGTATGGACTGCAAGGTTCATACGCTCTTTTCGCATGCACGCCCGCCATGTGCGCCGCGCGCTCCATCCACGTTCGTCACCCGCCCCCCTGGCCGGGCCCTTCGGCATCATTGCATGAACCTTCCGCGCATCGTCATCGCCGGGCTTTCCGGCGGCTCGGGCAAGACGCTGGTATCCCTCGGCGTGGTACGCGCCCTTGCGCGCTCCGGCCTTGCGGTAAAGCCCTGCAAGAAGGGGCCGGACTACATCGACGCCTGGTGGCTGGCCCTGGCCGCCGGGCACCCCGCCACCAACCTGGACCCCTACTTTCTCGATGCGCCCATGCTGCGCTCGCTGTTCTGGACGCAGTGCGGGCTGGCGGGAGATGGAGCCAGGACCGACGCCGCGCCCGGCCCGTCAGGGGGTGAGCAGCCCGGCCTGCCTGGCCCGTCCGTTCCCTATGACCTCGCCGTCATCGAAGGCAACCGGGGGTTGTTCGACGGGCGCGACCTGTCCGGCAGCAGCTCCACGGCGGAACTTGCGCGCATCCTCGGGGCGCCGGTGGTTGTGGTGATGGACTGCACCAAGATGACCCGCACGGCGGCGGCCATCGTGTCCGGCCTGCGCCACTTCGAGCAGGGCGTGCACATCGCCGGGGTGATCCTGAACCGCACGGCGGGGCCGCGCCATCGCAGCGTGCTGCGCGAAACCATCGAGCATTACACCGACGTGCCGGTGCTGGGCATACTGCCCAAGATTGCCGACAATCCCATCCCCGAACGGCACATGGGCCTCGTTTCCGGCATGGAGCACGAGGAATGCGTGGCCGGGCTGGACCGGGTGGCTGACATCATGGCCGAACACGTGGACCTGCACCGGCTGCGCCAGGTGGCCAGTGCCGCACCCCCGGCACAGGGTCCGGTGGCCGACCTGTGGTCGCTGCTGCCCGGTGCGGCGCATGCCGCGCCGGAAGGCCCAACCCCGGCCAACGCCGATCAGGGCGCCGACGTTCCCCATGCGGCGCCCCCCCTCCGCCCGCGCATCGGCTATGTGCACGATGCGGCCCTGTGGTTCTACTACCATGAAAACCTGCTGGCCCTGCGCCATGCCGGGGCGGAACTGGTACGCCTTTCGCTGCTTGACGGCGCGGAGTGGCCGCAACTGGACGGCCTGTACCTTGGCGGCGGCTTTCCGGAAACCCTGGCCGCCCCGCTGTCCGCCAACCGTCCGGCCCTGGATCGGCTGCGCGCCCTTTCCGAATCGGGCCTGCCCATCTACGCCGAATGCGGCGGGTTCATGGTGCTGGGCCGGTCCATCGTCATGGACGGCATCGAGCACCCCATGGCGGACATCTTTCCGGTGCGCACCGTGTTCCACCCCAAGCCCCAGGGGCTCGGCTACGTCGACGCCGCCGCCGTGCTCGAAAACCCCTTCCATCCTCTGGGCGCCACCTTTCGCGGGCACGAGTTCCACTATTCGCGCTGCGTGCCCTGCGACGACGCGCCTGACGCCCCCGCCGTTCCCAGCGCCCTGCGGCTTACGGCCCAGTCCGGCCACGTCACCGGCATGGGCGATGGTCGCGACGGACTGCTGCGCCGCAACACCCTGGCCTCCTACACCCACATCTTCGCCCCTGCCGTGCCCCACTGGGCACCCGCCATGGTCCGGGCGGCGTGCGAGCACCGAGCGGCGCGCACACCCAAGACCTGACGCCTGCTTTCAGCCCTCCTCCAGCCCGGCTGCTCGATCCAGAGCCTTCAGAGCATGCCTTCTTCCCTGCCGAGGGCGCCGCGCATGCGATAGCGCTTGCACTGCATGGCGGTCTGGTTTAGCCTCCTGCACATCATTAGCAAGCAAATAATATATGCAGCAACCATATGCTGCCGCACGGGCCAAGCCCCGGGCACCCCGCGCGTGTCCTGTCCGCCGTGCCCGCCTTGCCCGGTCCAGCCGCTTCGGCGGCCGTTTCTTCCCCTTGCATCGGCACCCGCCGACCCCCTGTTTCTTCCTACCCGCAACACGGCGCGCCAGCGCGCCCTCAGGAACCGCACATGATCCGCACACACTCACCCCGTGCCATCCGTGGCGCCCACCGCTTCACGTCCGCCGCGCTGCTGCTGTGCGCGGCCCTGCTGCTGGGGCTTGTCGCACCCGCCCATGCCGAAGACAAGGATTTCACCGCCACCTTCACCGGTCGCACCGTGGGCGAGGCGGACATGGACGACGGCGGCTCGGTTTCCGTCACCGAAGCCGGGGCCAACCTGCGCTACCGCTGGTTCGGCATCGACTACCTGAATCGCCGCTACGACTGGTCGGACACCGCCAGCCTGCCCTTCGGCAACGGGTCCGAGCCGTGGGAACAGTTGCACATGCTCCGCCTGCGCGCCGACATTGCCGAACAGTTGGGCTTCGGCGGCCTTGGCTGGTTCGCCGGGGCGGGCCTGGCCGCCGGATGGGAAGAGGAAATGGACGATGCCTGGGGCCTTTCCGGCTCGGCCGGGCTTACCTGGGCGGTGGGTGGCGTGCGCCTGCGCGGCGGCATTGCGGCTTCGCTGCATCCCGTGGGCACCCGCCTGATGCCCGTTGCCGCCGCAGACTGGGGCAACCAGCGCGATATGGGCTTTTCGGCCACGTTGGGCATTCCGGAAACCATGCTGCGCTACCGTTCCTCGGACATGTTCGCCTTTCGCGTGGGTGGCCGGATGGACGGCGATACCTACCGCCTGGCCGACGACAGCCCGGTGGAGCGCGAAGGCTACATGAAGACCTCGTCCCTGACGCTGGGCGGCTACATCGACATCACCCCGCTGGACGACCTGACCCTGACCGTGGGCGCGGAATACCTGACCCGCCGCGAAATGCGCGTCTACAATTCCGACGGCGACGAACGGGACACCTACGACCTGGACGACGCCCCCGCCCTGTTCCTGCGCCTGCGTTACGGCTTCTAGGGTACTGCCGTGTCCTTCCCGTGGGGCGTGCCCCGCGCACTACGGGAAGGGCGCGACACCAACGACAGCGTGTCGCCCGGCGGCCCCGCAGGATTGACAGCGCGCGGGGCCGCCGCATAGGCAAAGGGAAACCTTCGAACAACTTCGCCACGGGAGCGCCATGCCCAAAGCCCGTTTCTATCCTCATGACGCCCCCCTGCCAGGAGTTCGCACCTCACACCGTCTCCTGTTCCTGCTCACAGAGCTGAACCGGGCCTGGCGGATGCGCCTGGACCACAGGCTGAAGCCGCTGGGCCTTTCCCTGGCCACCGGAGGCGTGCTGTGGTCGCTGACCGCGCGCGGTTCGCTGACGCAAATCCAGTTGGCCCGGCATATCGGCATCGAGGGGTCGTCCCTTGTCCGTCAGGTGGACAAGCTGGAAGCCGAAGGACTCGTTCGGCGCATCCAGAGCCCGGAAGACCGGCGCGCCAACCTGTTGGAACTGACGGAAGCCGGGGCACTGTTGGCCCGGCGCGTCATTGCCGAGGGCGTTGCCGTGCGCGATGAACTGTTCGACGGCATTCCCGACGCCGACCTGGACACCACCCTGCGCACCCTGCACCTGCTGCGCACCCGCCTGCCGGACTGAAGGCACGGCAGGCTGCCTCGTGTGCGGCATGCGCGCACGGTGACCGTGCGCCACGGGCTGCACGCCGCGCACTGTCCACCACGCCCGCATCAGGCGCATCCCCCCGCCCCGCACCTTGCCCTGTACCTTGCCCTGTTCGCATTGGCCGGCCCGAGTTGTTCAACCAGCCCCGCCGTGCTACGCAGGAATGACCATCCGCGACCAGCTTGAGGTCACTCCGTCATGTCCACCGCCTCTCCTACCCCCGGCGATCGCTCGTCGCGCCCGTTCCACCACGCACGTTCGGCATTGACCACACTTGCCTCGCTGGCGCGTTCGCCCCGCCACGCCATCGCCCTGACCTGCATGGCGGCAGGAGCGGCGTTGGCCCTGTGCCCCCCGGCGGCCCTGCCGCCGGACGCCGCCAGACCCGTGGGGCTGGCCGTTGGGGCCATCGGGTTGTGGGTTACCGCCGCGATCCCCGAATACCTCACCGCCCTGCTGTTTTTCCTGCTGGCCATCCTGCTGCGCGCCGCCCCGTCCGCCACGGTGTTCTCCGGGTTCCACTCGGCCACCTTCTGGCTGGTCTTCGGCGGGCTGTGCATGGGTACGGCCATGCAGCATACCGGGCTTGGCGCACGCATGGCGCGGGGGCTGCTGGCCCGCACGGGCACGGGCTATGCCGCGCTGGTCTGCGGGCTTGTGGCCGTGGGCGTGCTGCTGTCGTTCGTCATGCCCTCATCCATGGGCCGCATCGCCCTGCTCATGCCCCTGGCGGTGTCCCTTGCGGGGGCTGCCGGCCATGGGACGGGCAGCAGACAGCGCACCGGCATCGTTCTGGCTGCCCTGTTCGGGGCGCTGCAACCGGCCTTCGCCATCCTGCCTGCCAACGTGCCCAACATGATCCTTGCGGGCAGTGCGGAAAACCTGTTCGGCCACACCCTTACCTACGGGCGCTACCTGCTGCTGCACTTTCCGGTGCTGGGCCTGCTGAAAGCCATGGTCATCGCGGCCGTGGTGCTGCGGCTGTACCCGGCACCCGATAGAGGGGCGCCCCCCGCCACAATGCCGGTGGCCGATGCCGCAGTGCCGGTGACCGATGCCGCCCCACCGACGGCATCGGCCAGCCCGGCGGAGCGGCGGCTGATGGTGGTGTTGGCCGTGGCCGTGGGCCTGTGGGCAACCGACTCCCTGCACCACGTCTCGCCTGCGTGGATCAGCCTGGGGGCCGCCGTGCTCTGCCTGTGGCCGCCGCTGGGCCTTACCGGCAAACAGACCATCAGCAGGGACATGAGCATGGCGCCGCTGCTGTTCGTGGCGGGCATCATGGGGCTGGGTGCCATGGTGGCTGCATCGGGCGCGGGGCACCTGCTGGTGCGTGCCCTGCTGGATGCCCTGCCGCTGGCACCGGGGGACTCCGCCCGCAACTTCGCCGTGCTCACGGTGTACGCCATGGTCACCGGGCTGCTCACCACCCTGCCTGGCATCCCCGCCGTGCTCACCCCGCTGGCGGGCGACCTTGCCGCCGCTTCCGGCTTCAGCCTGGAAGCCGTGCTGATGACCCAGGTCGTGGCCGTATCGTCCATGTTCCTGCCCTACCAGTCGCCGCCGCTGGTGGTGGCCATGCAACTGGGCAGCGTGTCCTCCGGCCACATGACCCGCACCTGCCTGCTGCTGGCCGCCATCAACATAGTGGTGCTGCTGCCGCTGGATTACCTGTGGTGGCGCTGGCTGGGCGTGCTCTGACCGGCTTGCTGTCCGGACGGACGCGGGCGGACCGCGCCCCGTCCCGGCATGCCGCCTCCGCCCGCATGATCTCTCCTCCGCCTTGTCCACGGGGGCCACGGGTCCGCAGGTCCACAGGGGCCACGGGAGCCACAGGTCCACGGGTCCAGGGCCTCCGCGCCGCCAGCGTGCAGTACCGCCTGCGCCCGCTTCACCCCAAAAAAACACCGACGCCGCCCCCCAGCCGGGGAGCGGCGTCGAAAACCCTGGCGGCCGGTGGCCGGGCAGGTGCGCGCGGACGCGCTATTCGTCGTTCAGTTCGGCGCGGAACTTGCGCGACAGGCGGAACACCACGACCTTGCGCGGGGGCAGGGTGATGGTTTCGTCGGTCTGCGGGTTGCGCCCCTTGCGGGCCTTCTTGTCGTAAGCCTCGAACTTGCCGAATCCGCTTATGAGCAGGGCATGATCCTTCTTGATCGCCTGCTTCATGATGCCGAGAAGCGACTCGACAACGCCTTTCACTTCGGCGCGGTTCCTGTCGGTCTTTTCATAGATGGCATCGACGATTTCCGCCTTGGTCAGGGTCTTGCCGCTCATACTGTCCTCCGGGCCGGTGCTTCCGGCTACTCCATGCGTTCCCTGATGGCCTTCGCGAGTGCCTGCATCTCGTCGATGCTGCCGTACTGTCCCTGCGGCCACAGTTCGTGGCCATCGCCGGGAAAGCGGGGCACCAGATGCCAATGGACGTGGAACACCACCTGTCCCGCCGTCGCGAAGTTGTTTTGGAATATGTTCAGCCCTTCCGCTCCGGTGGCCTCCATGACGGCACGGCCAACGCGCTGCTGGGCGGCGATGATGTGCTCGCCGAGCCGCGCGGGCATGTCGAGCACCGTGCGGTGATGTTCCTTGGGAACGATCAGCGCATGGCCCCGATTGACGGGTCCGATGTCCAGAAAGGAGAGCACGTGGTCGTCGGCGTAGATCTGCGCGCAGGGAATTTCGCCACGCACTATCCTGCAGAAAATGCAATCGGACTGGGACATGGATTCTCCGTCACATGGAACACTTTGAAATCATTCAGCCGCGCGAACCGGCGCGCAGCGGCGGGCATGTAACTAGTTATATACACAGTCAAAGCCGCAACCGCAAGTAAAATCTTGCAAGATTATGCCGGGTTGCCACGCCTTGCGGCACAAGGGCTTCCGTGCCATCGTCCCTGGCTGGGGGGCCTGCGGACCTCGCTCCAACCCCCTTTCCGGAAAGGGGTTGGGCGCACCTTCCCTTTCGCGCGCCGGTTTCCTGCCCCGGAAATGGAAGGACCGCACAGCGAAAATAGAGGCCCGCGTACGCTCGGGAACCATCAACTTGGCTTCGATAGTAACACATCAGCAACACAAGGCAATCATGTCGGCGTTGATTTTTCCGGTCCCCGAGCCAGTTTGCGGCTGTCGCAGAGCGGCGCGCGCCACGCCAGCCACGCCCGCCAGCCCAGACGGGCCGGGGCACAGACGCGGCGCGACAGCCGCCGCACCGGCTGCCGCGTTGCGCAGGCGGCCACGCATCCTGCCTGTTTTCCTGCCCTTTGCCGGGTGCCCCACCCGCTGCGTGTTCTGCGCACAGGACGTGCAGACCGGCCAGCGCGGCGGCACCCACGGCGTGGCCCATGCCTTGGCGCTGGCCGAAGCCCGACTGGCGCAGGAGGCACGCCTGCAGCAGGATGCGACGACGGGCGGTTATCCGGAACCGCACGCCCCCTCCGCACCGGACACCGGACCTGCCGTGCCCGCACGTGACCAGACCCCGCCGCCGCTGGAAATCGCCTTCTACGGCGGCACGTTCACCCTGCTGCCGGAAGCGGAGCGCGCCGCCTGCCTGGACCTTGCGCATCGCTGGCGGCAACGCGGGGTGGTCTGCCGGGTGCGCTGTTCCACCCGGCCCGACGCCGTCACCGAGCGCGGTCTGGACGCATTGCGGGCGGCGGGCATGGACTGTGTGGAACTGGGAGTGCAAAGCTTCGACGATGCGGCCCTGGCCGCCGCCAGCCGGGGCTACGCCGGGGCGGTGGCCCGCGCCGCCTGCGCCATGGTGGCCGGGGCCGGGCTGGAGCTGGGGGTGCAACTGATGCCCGGCATGCCGGGGGTGACGCCGGAAGTGTTCCGCGCCGACGTGCGCACCGCCCTGCTGCCCGATGTCGACGAAGCGCCCCCGTTGGCCGCCTTCCTGCGCTTCTACCCCTGCCTCGTGCTGCGCGGCACGCCGCTGGCGGAGCGCTGGCGGAGCGGAAGCTATCTTCCGTGGACGCTGGACACCACGGTGGACGCCCTTGCCGACGGCCTGCTGGCCGCGTGGGCACGCGGCGTGGCCGTGGTGCGCATGGGCCTTTCGCCGGAGGACGGACTGGACGACGCGGTGCTGGCCGGGCCGGTGCATCCCGCGCTGGGCCAGTTGGCCAAGGCCGAAGCCCTGCGCCGCCACGTGGCCGCGCATCTGGCCCGCCTGCCGGGACCGCCCGTACGTCTGGGCGTACCGCGCCGCCTGCGCGGGCTGCTGTGGGGGCACGCCAACGGGCTGGTGGACGCCTACGCGGCCATGGGCATTACCCGCGCCATGGTATACTGGCGGGACGGCGACACCTTTTCGCTGGAATGACAACGGCGGCCACCCCGCACTCCGGGACGACCGCCGCCGCAACGTCTTCCTGTTTCCGCCCGTTCACCAACGGATGGGCGCCTCTCCCCGTGCGGCCAGCCACGCGTTGACCCGCGAAAAATGCCCGCACCCGAAAAACCCGCGCGAGGCCGAGAGCGGCGAGGGATGCGCCGCCGTCAGCACCAGATGCGCCGGGTGGGTCACCAGCCCGGCGAACCCGTGCGCGGGCCTGCCCCACAGCAGGAAGGCGCACGGCTGCGAACGCCCGCCCAGCGCGGCCACCATGCCCCGCGTCACCACCTCCCAGCCGAGGCCCGCATGGCTGTTGGGCAGCCCCTCTTCCACGGTGAGCACCGTGTTCAGCAACAGCACGCCTTGCGCGGCCCAGCGCGACAGATTGCCGGAGGGGGCAGCGGAGAGGGGCGGAGCAGCGCCGAACGGCGCCAGCAGCGGCCCGCCTGCGGGCGTGCCGCCAGCCGCCTGTTCGCCGCAATCGGCGGCCACTTCCTTGAAGATGTTGCGCAACGAACGCGGCGGGGGCACCCCGTCGGCAACCGAAAAGGCCAGACCGTGGGCCTGCCCCGGCCCATGGTAGGGGTCCTGCCCCAGGATGACCACCCGCACCGCGTCCCACGGCGTGGCGCACAGCGCCCGGAACACGTCGGCGCGGGCCGGATAGACGGTGCGCCCCTGCGCGCGCAGTGTTTCTGCCCGCGCAAGGGCTTCAAGATGTTTCCCGGCAGCCAGTTCCGCCACCTGGTCCGGCCAGCCGGTGCCTGCCAGCGGGTCCGGTCCGGCAAGCACCGCAGGATCGGGCCCGGCCAAAGCGGCGGCATCCAGACCGGCAGGCGCACGGGACGGTGCGGAACGTGCGGATGCAGCGGGCGCGCGGCCAGGCGCGTCCTTGAACATTCCGCCGGGCATGGCGGTTGCGCCCGGCGCGGCGGTTGCGGCCCCATCCACCTTGCGCGGCCTGCCGCGCCGCCGGGGTGCTGCCTGCGCCTCGCCGTCCTGCTCGGGCGGGGATGCCGCATCAAGCGCTGACGCGGCACTGGCCGCAGCCGCCCGCGCGTCGCCCGCTTCCCCCGGCCTGCGCGCCGGGCCGTCCACCAGTATCCTGCGCCGGGCCATCTACAGCGCCGCCACCCAGTGCTGGATGCGGTCGAAGGCCTCTGTCAGTTCCGCCTCGTCCATGCCGAAGGACAGCCGCAGATGACGTTCGCCCGTGGGGCCGAACGAACCGCCCGGCACGGTGATCACCCGCGCCTCTTCCAGCATGCGCCGGGCCACGGTCATGGAGTCGGCGTCGGTGAAGGCATAGCGGGCCATGGCGTAAAAGGCGCCGCGCGGCGGCACGTAGGTGAAGTGCGGGGCCAGCGCGTCGAGGCGGCGACAGGTCAGGCCGCGCCGGGCGGCCAGGGCCGCGCGCATGACGTCCACGCAGTCCTGCGGTCCGGTCAGCGCCGCAAGGGCCGCGTGCTGCGACACGGTGGGCGCGCACACCGCCGTGGCGTCGTGCACCTTCAGCAGTTCCGCCATCCATGCGGCGTCGGCGGCCACGTACCCCACGCGCCACCCGGTCAGGGCGTACTTCTTGGAAAAGGAATTCACGGTGATCACGTGGCGGCGCAGTTCCGGCTGGCCTACGGGAGAAAAGCGCGGCGTGCCGGGGGCTTGCCCGTACACCATGTAGTCGTAGGTGTCGTCCACGATGAGCACCAGGTTGCGCTCCAGCGCCAGGTCGCACAGGGCGCGCACGTCGACGTCGTCGTACACCCCGCCGGTGGGGTTGCCGGGGCTGCACACGATGATGGCCCGGGTACGCGGGGTGACGGCGGCGCGCACCGCGTCCACGTCCAGCCCCCAGTCGGCGGCGCGCAACGGCACATGCACGGGCACGCCCTCGGCCATCAGTACCTGCTCGGCATGCGAGGCATAGCCCGGCGAGGGGATGATCACCTCGTCGCCGCGCTCCACCACGGTGAGCATGATCATCACCAGCGCTTCCATGGCCCCCACGGTGACGCCGATTTCCGTTTCCGGATCGAAGCGCGCGCCCTTGCGGGCCAAGATGTCCGCCGCAATGGCCTCGCGCAGGGCGGGCATGCCGGGTTGCAGGCTGTAGCGCCCGGCCGTGGGGTCGTCGCGCAGGGCGCGGCACACGGCCTCGACGATGTGGTCCGGCGTGCGGAATGAGGGCACGCCCTGCCCCAGCGACACGCAGCCGCCCACCTTGGCGGCCAGCATGGGCATGAGCTTGGTGGCGGAAATGCGGATGTTGCGCACGCGCTTGGCAACGCGCAGGGAAGATTCCGAAGAGGCTATGTCGGACATGGTTCGGCTCCGGTGAGTGGCAGAAATGGGCGGAGGTAGCGAAATGGCCGCGCGGGTGGGCAAGCTCCGCTCTGCGCGCGGGCACCCGGTGGCACGATGCGTCGGCCAGCCTTGGGCTATACCCGCCCGCGCCGCGCTCGGCAACGCGCTGGGGCTGCGGAATCGGCGGCAGCGGGCAACGGGCCTGCCGAGAAGATCGGGCACCGCAAGGAGGGCACTGCCCCTGCGTGGCATGGTGGTGGCTGTGTGGCAGCCTGGCAACGTGCACGACACAGGCGCACATCGGCACGCGCCCTTGCATCGACCTGCGCACGGTGGCACCCTGACGGCACGGCAACATGAACGAATGCATGCCGCCCGCCATCCCGAGAGGACCGCATGAAATTCACCTGCACCATCGAACATCTGCCCGGCTCGCGTCCGCTGGAGGTCCCGCCCCGGCAGCCGCGCCATGTGGCCGGGTACGTGGCCGGGTACGACACCGGATACGGCACGGACGCCGCGCCGGACACCGACGACCTCAACCACGGTGGCGACTATGGCCAGCGCCCGGTGCCCGCATCCGGGCTGCCCCTGCCGGTGCGTGACCGCATCGTGCTGGATGCGGCCCCCGGCGAGGTGCCGTGGCACATCGCGCTGAAATTCCTGGGCTATCTACTGTACCGGGAATGGGAACCGCGCGTGGAGGAAGGCGTGGGCTGGCACTACAAGCCGGACCTGGTCGCGCTGGACGCGGCGGGAAACATCCGGCTGTGGCTGGACTGCGGAAACATCGCGGCGCGCAAGACCGACCGGGTGGCGGCCAAGCTGGGCGAGGACACGCCCTTCCGCATCCTGCGCCGGACGGAGAAGGACGCCCGGCAACTGGCGGCCACGCTGGCGGGCAAGGTGCGCCACCCGCAACGGGTACGCCTGATCGCCTTCGACGCGGGATTCGTGGACGCCATCGCGGCGGGGCTGGACAGCACCAACCGCATCAAGGCCCTGCGCGGGGCCGACCGGCTGGACCTGACCTTCGAGACGCGGCAGGACCGGGTGGAGTTGCACAGCCGGTTGCATGTGCTGGAGTTGAAGGGATAGCAAAGACTCTCGACTGCAATTCAATCACACCGGACTCGCACGGACTGTTTTCGTAAGCATGCCGCGCAATGTAGCCCCAATGGAAAAGTCTTGAAAGAGGGGGGAGGGTTCGGGAGGGGGGA
>NZ_JBDXXH010000018.1 GCF_040373385.1 Nitratidesulfovibrio sp.
GAAGACCCTTTTGGAAAAGGGTCTTCTCCCCTTCCCCCGTTTGCATTGCAGTTGCTTTTACCCGTGATGGTGGTGCACATCGCCGCCGGTGTGGGTGTGCACGTGGGTGTGGGGCGTATGGGTGGCGATGCGGACGATGCCGTCCCGTACGCTGAGAAAGCTGTCGCAGGTCTGGGCCAGAAAGTCCCAGTCGTGCGAGATGATCAGGTGGGTGGGGCTGTGCGCGGCCAGGATGGCGATGAGCCGGTCGCGGGTGCGCGGGTCGAGGTCGTTGGTGGGCTCGTCCAGCAGCAGGGCCTGCGGCTGCATGGCCAGCACGGCGGCCAGGGCGATCATCTTTTTTTCGCCGCCGGACAGGCGGTGGGTAACCCGGCTGGCGAACCCGGCAAAGCCCAGCCGTTCCAGGGTGGCCTCGGCCACGTGGCGGGCCTGTGCGGGGGATGCGCCGTGGTTCAGTGGGCCGAAGGCCACGTCTTCGAGCACGGTGGGGCAGAACAGCTGGTCGTCGGAATTCTGGAACAGAAAGCCCACCTCGCGGCGCAGCGGCGCAAAGTCGGCCTCGCGAGTCAGGGGCACGCCGTGGTGCAGCACGTGGCCGGACTGTGGCCGCAACAACCCCATGAGCAGGAGCAGCAGGGTGGACTTGCCGCTGCCGTTGTGGCCCAGAAGGCCGATGCGCCGCCCCGGGCGCAATGCCAGCGAGGCCCCGCGCAATACCGGGTCCGCGCTGCCGGGATAGGTGAAATGGATGTCTTGTACGGCTGCCAGTGGCGGCGCGGCGTCGGTGTCGGGATGGGGATGCGGATGGTCGTGTCCGTGCCCGTTTTTGTGCCCGTGCCCGCTTTCGTGCGCGTGTTCGTCATCGTGGTCATGCTCGTGGCTGGGCACATGGCTGGAGGCAGTGGGGCAGGGCTGTCCGTTGTCGGGCGGGGTGGCGGCGGTGCTCATGGCAGTCCGGTAAGGGGCTGAAGGATGTCGGCGGCCAGCAGCGTGACCGCGCACAGGATGATGGCGGCGGCCAGCGGGCGGTCACCGGGGTGTCCGGCGGGTTCGGCCAGCATGTGGAAGCGCCCGGCAAAACCGCGCAGGCGCATGGCCTGCCCTACGCGCTCGGCTCGGTCAAAGCTGCGCACCAGCACCATGCCCGCAAGGTTGGCGTAGGTGCGGTAGGTGTGCGCGTTGGTGCCGGGGATGAAACCGCGCACTTTGGCGGCGGTGCGCAGGCGGTGGTATTCCTGGGCCACCACGTGCAACTGGCGCCAGGTGAACAGCAGCAGCAGCGCCAGCTTGTCCGGCAGCCCCAGCCCGGCCACGGCATGGCCCACGGCGGTGATGTCCGAGGTGCCTGCCAGGGCGATGAAGGCCAGCACGATGGCGTTGGATTTCAGGGTGACCAGCACGGCCTGCGTTACGCCCGCGCCTGTGGCGGTCAGGGCCAGCCAGTCCGGCAGGCCGGGAAAGGGGCCGATGCGCAGCAGCGGCGCGCCGGGCAGCGAAAAGGGCAGGAACAGCCACAGAAAGGCCACGAACACGTTCACGGCGGCCAGCCGCCGCAGCAGGCGGGGCAGGGGCAGGCGGGCCCAGGTGCACAGGGCAGTGCCCAGCAACAGGGCCAAAATAGCCGGGCCGGGCGAGCGCAACAGGGCCACGCACACGGCAACGGCCAGCGCGGCCACCAGCTTGCAGCGCGGGTCTGCCCGGTGCAGGCGCGAGGCGCCCCGGCTGAAGGGTTCGTCCAGCACGAAGCGCCGCTAGCCGTGCGCCGTGGAGGTGAAGACCAGCATCTCGGGCCGCACCCGCGCGATGAAGGACACCACCAGCGCCGTCACCACGCCTTCCGCGATCATGATCGGGATGTGCGCCAGCATCAGCGCCCGTGCGGCGGGGATGAACGCCTCGCCGGACAGCCCCAGGGATACGGCGGTGAGCAGGGCGGATGCGCCCACGGACAGGAAACCGCAGGCAAAGGCCGCCCCCCCGCGCAGGCGGGACGGGCCGGAAAGCATGGGCCGGAAGACGTAGAAGCACAGCACCGGCGGCAGGGCCATGTTGAAGGTGTTCACCCCCAGCACGGTAAGCCCGCCGAACTGGAACAGCAGCGCCTGCAACGCCAGCGCCACGAAGATGGCGGGAAAGGCGGCCCAGCCCAGCATGACCCCCAGCAGCCCGTTGAGCACGAGGTGGGCGCTGGAAGGGCCGATGGGCACGTGGATCAGCGAGGCCACGAAAAAGGCGGAGGACAGGATGGCCACGGTCATCAGGCGATCATAGTCCAGGCGCTTCAGGCCCGCCGTGACGCCAAGGGCGGCCAGCGCCGCGCCCGCGCCCAGCACCGCCGGAGAAAGCACCCCTTCCGAAATGTGCATGCATGCCTCGCGCTGTCTGCGCGCCCGTCGCGGCGCGCGGAAAATCCGGCGTCACGGGCGTGCCGAAAGGGGTAGCAGATGGCACATGGAGCGTCAACGTGCCACGAATCCGCAGGGAGTGCCGGGGGGCGGATACACCGGGCGATGATCCGGGCCAGCGGTGCCTGCCGAGCGTGCCGCAGGCTCCGGGATGGTAGCGAATGCAGGAATGCCGAAGGTTGCGTGCGGGCGACGCATACCCCCCCCCCCCCGTGGCCGTTCCAACGGAAACCGCCCCCGCACGCGCGGGGCATGCGGGGGCGGCGTTACCCGACAATGCGGTGCGTGGCGCTACATGAAGAAGACCAGCGTCACCAGGATGAACGAAGGCACCAGGATGCCGCACGACCAGGCCATGTAGCCGAAGAAGCTGGGCATCTTCACGCCTTGCTCTTCTGCGATGGAACGCACCATGAAGTTGGGTGCGTTGCCGATGTAGGTGTTGGCGCCCATGAACACGGCACCGGCGGAAATGGCCAGCAGCGTCTGGGCCATGTCGTGCATCAGGTGCGCGGCATCGCCGCCTGCGGTGTTGAAGAACACCAGGTAGGTGGGCGCGTTGTCCAGGAAGCTGGACAGCAGGCCGGTCAGCCAGAAGTACATGACGTTCACCGGCTGGCCGTCGTGGGTCACCATCTGGATCACCGAGCGCAGCGCGCCGCTCTCGCCCGCCTTCAGGATGGCGATGGCCGGAATCATGCTGACGAAGATGCCCGCGAACAGCTTGGCAACTTCCGCGATGGGGCCCCAGCTGAAATCGTTCTTGATGCGCGATACGGGGTCGGTCAGCTTCAGCGACAGCCCGGCGATGACCAGCAGGACGATGTCGCGCACGATGTTCTGCAATTCCACCGGCACGTGGTACACGACGAATTCCACACCCGGCTTCCAGAAGCCGCTCATGAGCACCGCAGCCACCACGCCGCCCAGCAGCAGCAGGTTCACGCGGCCTTCCAGGCCCAGTTTTTCACCGCTGTCCTGCTGCGGCGGCACGGGGCGGCCCTCCTTGCCGAACAGCACGGTGTCCAGCGCGAAGAACACGGCCAGCAGCAGCACGGAAACCAGCAGCATGGGCGGCAGCAGGTGAACGGTGGTCCAGAAGAACGAGACGCCCTTGAGGAAGCCGAGGAACAGCGGCGGGTCGCCCAGCGGTGTCAGCGAACCGCCGATGTTGGCCACCAGAAAGATGAAGAACACCACCGAATGCACCTTGAACTTGCGGTGGGCGTTGGCGCGCAGCAGCGGGCGGATCAGCAGCATGGCGGCGCCGGTGGTGCCCATCCAACTAGCCAGCACAGTGCCGATGGCCAGCAGCAGGGTATTGACCATGGGGGTGCCCACCAGCGAACCGGTCAGGCGCACGCCGCCCGCCACTGTGAACAGGGCGAACAGCAGGATGATGAAGGGGATGTATTCCAGCAGCAGGGTGTGCAGCACTTCGTACAGGGCCAGCGAGGCGCCGAACTTGAGGGCGAAGGGCACAAGGAAGGCCAGGCCCCAGAACGCGGAGACCTTGCCGAAGTGATGGTGCCAGAAGTGCGGCGCCACCAGGGGAAAAACGGCGATGGACAGCAGCATGCAGGCAAACGGCACCGCCCACAGGCCGCCAAGCAGCGCGCCGTCGAGGTGCGGCGCACCTGCACCGGCGGCGAACGCCATGCCCGGGAGCATGGTGGCGACGGCGGCCGCGAGGGCCATGACCGTCTTCTGGATCTGGGTCTTCACTGGGGAGCCTCCTTGGCGTCTCTTTGTATGGATTCCGTCCGGCCGGGGCACGGCGACAAGGGTGTCGTTGGCCGGGATGAATTCGTTGAGCTGATCCGTCCCTTTCGTGTCGGCGGGCGCATCCGGACGGTTCATGGTGCTGCCCTGTCACACGGCGCGGCGGACTGCGGTCCTGCGCCAACGCCTGTAGTAACGGGAGTGTGCCATCTTATCAACAGTGGCCTTTCGCGTCGGCGTTGCAGTTGGGCAACCGGCGGAAGGTACCGCCCCGCCCGTGCGGACCAGTGAGGCGCCAGCATCGCCGATGCGAGCAACGCTTCGCTCCGGTTATGGAACAACACGGTTTGATTGGTCAAGCTGGAAGGTGACTTTTGGGCCGAAGGGGGGTACACAGGTGCCCCGCGCTTCGGCGCCCCCGGCAACCTCCAGAAACCCACCGGCATACGCATGGCACCACAGATAACCCCACGGCGCATGGAACGCATCCGCCGCGTTCTCGGCTGGCGGCAGAAGGACCTGACCCTTGTGCTGGCCAACATCCACGACCCGCACAACGTTTCGGCCATCTACCGCAGTTGCGACGCCTTCGGCGTGGCCCAGGTGCACCTGTACTACACCGACACCGCCTTTCCCGTGCTGGGTCGCAAGTCGTCGGCATCCGCCCGCAAGTGGGTGGAAACGGTGCGCCATTCCGATGCGCAAAGCCTGATGCGCACCCTGAAGGAAGGCGGACACCGCGTGCTGGCCACCAGTTGCACCCCGGCTGCCAAACCGCTGGGCGACTACGACATGACGCAGCCCACCGCCATCATCATGGGCAACGAGCATTCCGGCGTGGCCCAGGAACTGGTGGATCTGGTGGACGGCGAAGTGTACATCCCCATGTACGGCATGATCCAGAGCTTCAACGTGTCGGTGGCGGCGGCGGTGCTGCTGGCCGAAGCCTCGCGCCAGCGCGTGCTGGCGGGCATGTACGACCGGCCTTCCTATCCCGAAGAGGAACTGGAGGCCCGCATAGCGGCCTGGACGGAGAAGTAGCGGGCGAGAAAACGTTGTCCCGCAAACGCGACGGCGGCGCATCCGGATGGTTCCGGGTGCGCCGCCGTCGTGTCTGGCGGATGCGGCATGGGCCGTCGCCGGGGCTGGTACCGGGGCGTCCGCCAGTCGCCCTGGCCCGGCAGGCCGGTCGTGTCATTCGCCCGCGTTACCCGTCCATGTCATCCGGTCCGTCATTCGGGCCGTCATGCGGGCCGTCGCCTTCCAGCGGCAGGCCAAGGTCGGTCAGCCACCCTTCGTACAGCGCGCCCACCTCGCGCTCGCCCGCGCGCCGTGCCCAGCGGGCCAGCCCGCGTGCTTTGCGCACCAGCGGTTCCGGGTCTTCCAGCAGGCCGGTGACATGCTCGATCTTGCGGGCCGCCTGTCCGGAAAGGTCCGGGTTGCCCGCCTGCGCCGCCACAAGCGCCAGGCGGCGGTAGCCCGGCAGGGTGGGAAAGAAGTAGCAGTGCAGCAGCCGCACGCCCGAGGCTTCAAGATACCTGCCGTGTTTTTCCAGAAACGCGGCCAGCAGTTCGTAGCCGGACGGCCACAGCGGGTCGGCCTGCAAGGCCTGCCAGCATCTGCCGGGTTCGAAATCGGCGTGGTCCGCCAGCAGCTCCGCCTCGCGCGCGGGCGGCAGGGTCAGGTAGGTTTCCAGCCACGGGGTCAGGGCCAGTTCGAAGCCGTCGCGCCTGGCCAGCTTGTGCAGGTCCGGCCCGAAGCAGCCGGAACAGCGCCGGTTGAGCCGGGCGGCGTTGGCCGCGTCGTGGTCGCGGCGTCCGGGGGTGCGGCTTTCCAGGTGGTACACCCGACTTTCCGCCACGCAGGCCACCTTCAGCCCCCGTTCGCGGATGCGCCAGCACAGTTCCAGGTCCTCGCTGCCGTTCAGGTAGCCATCGTGGAAGCCGCCGCAGTCCGCGAACAGGCCGCGTTCCATGAGCAGGGCCGCACCGGTGATGGCCTGCAACGGACGCCGCGCGGCCACCGCCGGGTGCGCCGCCGGAAAGTTGGCGTACAGGTGCTCCGTGGACAGCGACGGCGTGAAGGCGATGCCGCAGTGCTGCACCCTGTCCGTATCCGGGTAGAGCAGCAGCGGCCCCACGGCCCCCAGCCGGGTGTCGTCGTCCAGCGCGCGCAGCAGGGGCGGCAGCCAGCCGGGCGTGACCAGGGTGTCGTTGTTCAGGAACAGCAGCCTGCCCGCACGCGCCTGTGCCGCACCAAGGTTGCTGGCCACGGCGAAGCCCTTGTTTTCCGGCAGGCGGATGGGCCGGAAAAGCTCGCCGAACAGGGCGTGCCCCAGCGGCTCAAGGTCGCTGGCGGTGGCGTCGGTGGAGCCGTTGTCCACCACGATGATCTCCAGCACGCCGCCGGGGGTATGCGCGTGCAGGCTTTCCAGGCAGCCGCGCGTGAGGTCCCAGAGATTCCAGGCAGGGATGATGACGGAGACGAGGGGGGCTTTTGCGGTCATGCGATGGGACTCGTGCGCGCGGGGCGCGGTGCAGCAGGTGAGAGAGGTGGCGGCTACCCGGCGCCCGGGGCGAGCAAGGCGGACGCCAGCGCGGTGGCCTTGCGCAGCAGGTCCTGCCGGGCCAGCGCGGTGGATGCCTCGCGCGCCTGTCTGGCCTTGTTCGCCGGGTGCAGGTGCTCCAGTTTGATGCGGTTGCCGAAGATGTGCGCGCTGCGTGCCCGGCTGGTGGCCTGGCGCAGGCTGGAATGCTGCATGTGGCGCACCCGCACCGTGCCCGCGTACCACACCGGCAACCCACCCAGCGTACAGCGGATGTCGCGTTCCAGGTCGTCGAACTGGCTGGGGGTGAAGCGCACGTCGAACGCGCCCACCTGCTGCACCGAGGCCATGGAAACCATGTGGCAGCACCCGGAAACGGACAGGCAGGGCCGGGTGTAGGCGGTGAGCAGGGTGTCCGCGCTGCCCGCCGAGTTGCCGTGAATGTGCCAGTGTTCGTCCAGATCGGCGAAGCTGCGGGTGCCCATGTCCGGCGGCAGGGCGAAAAAGTCGGCGCATTGCAGCGCGTGCGGCGGGGTGTGGTCGGTAACCGCGCAGCCGATGGCCCCCCAGCCGGGCCGGGCGTGGGCCACGGCCAGCAGGCCGTCCAGCCAGTCGGGGTCCAGCAGCACGTCGTCGTCCAGGAACACGGCATGGTCGCGCTGCTGCACGTCGGGCAGGGACAGCAGCCAATTGCGGGCGGCCGGGGCGCCCACGTTCACCGGCAGGCGCACCACGGTGAATGGCGAACCCCAGTCCGCCGCCATGGCGCGAAACATGTCTTCCGTGCCGTCCTGCGAACCGTTGTCCAGCGCGAAGACCGGCGCGTCGCGAAAGCCCGACGCGCGCAGCGAGCGCAGGGTCTGCGCCGCAAGGTCGCGTTTGTTCCAACTATACAGCAGGATGGCGGGGGGGGCTGCGTCTGCGGGGGGCGCGGGCAGCGGGTGCAGCAGTTCGTGCAGGGCCAGGGTGAGATTGGGATGGTACGGGGCCTCGCGCCACAGGGGCAGCAGCAGGGCGGCGGCGTCGGAAGCGTGTCCCGGCCTGTCCAATTGGACCAGCAGTTCGGCGCGGCGCAGTGCGTACCACGGGGCAAAGGGGGATGCGCCAGTGGGGGCAGCGTCCTGTCCCGCCATCTCGTCCAGCCGCCGCAGGGCCTCGGCGGGGTCCAGCCGTCGCACGGCCCATTCGGCGCGCAGCCTGTGGGCCACGGCTTCCGGCAGGGGCGGCGATGTGGACAGGGCGGCGCGCAGCAGGGTTTCCAGCGTGGCGGCATCCGCGACCGGAGGCGCCGGGGCTGCGGCTTCGTCCGAGCGCGCGCCCACGGAGTTTTCGTGGCGGATGCACCAGTCCACCCCGCGCGCCAGCCAGAACAGGCCGTGGGCCGGGTCGGCCAGTCGGGGCAGCACCACATCCAGCATGGCCCGCGCCGGGGCGGCTGCCGGGCCGCCATGCCCGTTGAGGGCCGCATCCAGTGCGTCGAAATCGGCGGGCACGCGCACCCGCTCGTGCAGGCTGGTGACCAGCGTGCGCAGTTCCGGGGCGAACGCCTGCGGGGCGTCCTCCATGATGGCGCGCAACAGGGCTGCAAGGCGGGTGTCCAGCGGGTTGTCGCGCCAGCCCCACAGGGCCATGCCCACCCCGGCAGCCACCACGCCGGGGTCGCCCCCCGCGTTTTCGATGGCGCCGCGCGCCAGCCGGAACTGGTTGTCCGCGCCCATGGCACCGCATTCCCACAGGGGCACGCGATCCATGAGGGTTGCCAGCAGCGTTGCGGCCTGGGCCGGATGGGGTGCGGGAATGCCGTGCGGATGCGCCATGCGTGTTGCGGGGATGCGGGTTGGCGGGATACAACGCGCCGAAACGCACGGCCATTGCGGCGTACGGATCGACCGATGCGGCACTGTGGGCGGTAACGCCCGGAATGTCAATTGAACCTGCCGGAGCCCCCGTGACCTCTCCCGCCCTTGCCCGTCCCCGCTGGCGCGATTTGCCCCGCGACCTCGCCGCTGCCCTGCTCAAGGGCGGGGTGGGGCAGTTGCACCTTGTCGGCATTGCCGAGATGGCCCTTGCGGCCATGAACACGCCGGAAGGCGCCGCATACGGTTCCGCCGACCTGCTCGCGCTGGGGGCCGACGCCCTGTGCGCCGCCTGGGAAGCTGACCCGCTGGATGGGCGCACGGCGGGCCAACTGGTTGCGCTGCACAAGGCCCGGCCCTTCCTGCCCACGCCGGTGTTCCGGGTGGCGGAACTGCTGGCCTCGCTGGACGTGCCCCCTCCGGATGCCGAGGTGCGCCAACTGGTGCAACTGCTCCAGCAGCGCGATGCCGACGCCTCGTGCCGCCTGCTGGACCGCCAGCGCCGCGCCCAGCCGGGCAACACCTTCTGGCTGCGGCAGGCCTTGGTGGTGGGCATGACCGAGGCCCGTCACCAGTGGTTGGATACGTGGTTGGCCGGACTGCCCTCCAGCACCCGCGATGGGGGGAACGTTCCCGCGCCCGTGGTCGCCGCCCTGCGCGGCGACGTGGCCTTCGCGCGCGGCGACATGGCTGGTGCCGCCGCCCTGTACGCTGCCGCCAGCAAGGCCCTGCCGCTGCCCACGTGGAAGGCGCGCCACGCCGAATCTCTCTACCGCGCGGGCGACCGCGACGGCGCCCTTGCCCTGTGGCGTGCTGCTGCCGCCATCCGCCCCTGGCAGATCAATCTTCTGCTGCGCCTCGACGATGTGGCGCGGGGCCGCGACCTGCCGGGCGATTTGCCCGCCGGGCGCGGCGCGGTGCTGTTCTACACCTGGAACAAGGCCGAGTGCATCGACGAGGCGTTGACCTCCATTGCCGCGTCTGACCTTGGCGACGCCCGCGTGGTGGTGCTGGACAACGGCTGCACCGACGCCACCCCCGACGTGCTGGCCCGTTGGGCCGAACGCGCTCCCGGTCGCTTGGGTGAGCGGCTGCACACTGTCACCCTGCCGCTGAACATTGGCGCGCCCCCCGCCCGCAACTGGCTGCTGACCCTGCCGGAAGTGCGCGCCTGCGACTGGGTGGCCTTTCTGGACGACGACGCCACCGTGCCGACGGACTGGCTGCGTCTGTTCGGTGCCGCCATGACCGTCCACCCCGCCGCCAACGTCTACGGCTGCCGCGTGGTGGACCATTCGGTGCCCATGCTGCTCCAGTCCGTGGACCTGCATCTGGACCCCGGCGGCGACATGGCCGCCGCGCCGGAAAACGCCCCCGGTTACCGTCGCCGGTTCTCCGTCTCCGACCTGCATTTGCAGGAACTGGATTTCGGCCAGTTCTCCTACCAGCGCCCGTGCGTGTCCGTGACCGGCTGCTGCCATCTGTTCCGCCGCGCCGTGTTCGACGCCGTGGGGCCCTTCGACCTGCGCTATGCCCCCAGCCAGTATGACGATCTGGAACACGACCTGCGCCGCAGCCTGCGTGGCGACCTGCCCGTCTATCAGGGCCATCTGGCCGTGCGCCACATGAAGCGCACCGGCCGCGCCGCCTGGACCGATCCCGCCCAGTTCTCCAATGCCTGGGCCAACATGTACAAGCTTCAGTACCGCTACACCCGCCCCGACTTCGATACCCTGCGCCAGCACGACCACGCCGCCCTGTTGGCGGATGTGGAAGCGAGGGGACTATAGAAAAGAATGGAGAAGAAAGAGAATCGGGGCGGGGGAGGAAACCTTTTGGAAAAGGTTTCC